>JAEXTK010000265.1 GCA_023406985.1 Spirochaetota bacterium
GCGGGAATCGGCGCGGCCGGGCTCGGCGCGGCCGCCGACGAAGCGTCCGCCGAAGGCGCCGACCCTCCGCTCGTAGCCGCGGAGGCCAGGATGGCGGAAACGTCCTCTCCCGCCGAACCCACCACCGCGATGAGCTGGCCGACCGAGGCGGAACCGCCCGCGGGAACGACGATCTTGAGGAGGGTCCCCGCCGCCGCGGACTCGTAATCCATGACGGCCTTGTCGGTCTCCACCTCGCAGAGTACGGTACCCCGTTTGACGGCGTCCCCTTCCTTCACTTTCCACGCCGCAATGGTGCCTTCGGTCATCGTCGGCGACAGTGCGAGCATCGGTACTGCTTCAGCCATCTTCTACTCCCGATACAGTACGCGCTTGGCCGCCGCTACGATCTTATCCACGCTCGGCTGGGCGGCCAGCTCAAGGGCGTGGTTGTACGGCATCGGTACGTCCTCCGAGGCCACGAGTTCCACCGGCGCGTCGAGCCGGTCGAAGCGATCGCGCGTGATCCGCCACGCGACGTGGCTGCCCACGCTCGCGACGGGCCAGGCCTCGTCCACGACGACCGCGCGGTTCGTCTTATCCACGGATGCGAGGACCGTATCCATGTCGAGGGGACGCAGGGTGCGGAGGTCGATCACCTCGGCATCGATCCCCATGGTCTCCAGGGCCGCGGCCGCCTCCAGGCAGAGCTTCATGGGCTTGGAGAAGGAGATGATCGTGACGTCCTTGCCGGGACGCCGGACGACGGCCTGTCCGATGGGGACGAGGGTCTCCTCGTCGCTCACCTCTCCCGTCCAGCCGTACGCCATCTCGGATTCCAGCACCACCACCGGATCGTCGTCCCGGATGGCGCTCTTGAGGAGGCCGTACGCGTCGGCCGGCGTGGAAGGGGCGATGACCTTGAGGCCCGGCACGTGGGTCCAGTAGCTCGCGAAGGACTGCGAGTGCTGGCTCGCCAGGTATTCGGCCGGTCCGTTCGGCCCGCGGAACACGATGGGCATCTTGAAACGCCCGCCGGACATGTACCGCATCTTCGCCGCGTTGTTCACCACCTGATCCAGGGCGAGCAGAGCGAAGTTGTGCGTCATCCATTCGATGACCGGCCTGAGGCCCACCTGGGCCGCGCCGACGCCGATGCCCGTGAAGCCGAGCTCGGTGATCGGCGTATCGATCACGCGCTTGGGACCGTACTTGGCGAGCAGGCCCTTGGAGACCTTGTACGCGCCGTCGTACTCCGCCACTTCCTCTCCCATAAGGAAGACGCCGGGGTCCCTGGCCATCTCCTCGTCGAGCGCCCGGTTGAGGGCCTCCCTGATGCTGATGACGGCCATGGTTACCTCCCCTCCAGCGCGGCGCGCGGATACGGGCCGGAATAGACGTCGTCGTAGAGCGTGGAAGCCGAGGGCTCCGGACTCGATTCGGCGAAGGCTACGGCGTCGGCCACGACGGCCTCGATCTCGGCTTCCATAGCCTCGAATTCGGCCGCCGTCATCGTCTTCTCGGCCTCCATCCGGTCCCGGAGGATCAGGATGGGATCATGGGCGCGGTAGGACTCTACTTCTTCCTTGCTGCGGTATTTCTGAGGGTCGCTCATCGAATGGCCTTTGTACCTATAGGTTCGAATATCGAGGAGTACGGGGTTCCCGTTCCGGGCGGATTCGGCGGCATCCTTGAAGGCCTCGTAGACGGCGAAAACGTCCATGCCGTTCACCTGGTGTCCCGGCACGCCGTAGCTCGAGCCCATCACGGAGAAATCTTCCACCGAGGATACGCGCTTCCAGCTCGTGCCCATGCCGAACTGGTTATTCTCGCAGGCGAAGATCGCGGGGAGGTTCCAGATGCGCGCCATGTTGAGGCTCTCGTGAAAGGCCCCCTGATGGATGGCGCCGTCGCCGAAAAACACGGCCGTCACGCCGCCTGTTTCATCGTACTTCTGGGCGAAGGCGACGCCGGTCGCCACGGGGATCTGCCCGCCGACGATGCCGTTGCCGCCGAGGAAATGCTTTTCCTCATCGAACAGGTGCATCGATCCTCCCTTGCCGCGGGAGGAACCGGTCGCCTTACCGAAGAGCTCGGCCATGACGCCGCGCGGATCCATGCCGCAGGCGAGGGCATGTCCGTGGTCGCGGTAACCGGTGAGCACGTAGTCCTTGGACAGATCGAGCGCCGCGGCCACGCCTACGGCGATGGCCTCCTGCCCGTTATAGAGGTGGCAGAAACCGCCGATCTTCCGGAGCCCGTACATCCTGCCGGCCTCTTCCTCGAAGCGGCGGATCAGGGACATCTTCTTGAGAAGGGTTTTCTGAAAATCTTTCGAATAAGCCATCGCGGTCACCTTACTACGGCCGTATGCCGTTCATTGCGAATGGGGAGGAAGCACGTGATTTCGCGTATCGCCGTCTCGATGACCACCAGGTTGCGGGAATCCGGGTTGGCCCTCCAGAAGACCGCCAAGTTCGGTCCGATCTCCTCCAGGACTTCGGCGGTCATGCGCGGCTCCTGCAGGAGCGACGCCTCACCGATCACGGTGATCACCTCGTCCAGGGCGGTTCCCTGCAGCGTCCATTCGACCTGGGCCCGCTCCCGGATGTGCGCGGCCTTATGGGAATCGGGGGCGGTCACCGAATAGATGTTCCCTCCGAGCCCCTTGAGCACGGCCGGCGTCATCCAACGGCTCCGCGGGAAACCGCCCTCATCCACCGTGGTCAGAATGCCGACTTTCACCGTTCCGAGCAGTCGTTCCAAACGTGCGAGTAATTCCTCGGCGTCCATGCTATCCTCCATGACTTAATATTACTGTAATAATAAGATAAGAGGCCAGGAAAAAAGGATCGACTCGGTCTACTTTATGCTAGGGCAAAAAAAGGGGCTCCCCGGGAAAAGGAGTGGAAACCCGGGGAGCCGAAACAGGGGAAAAGGAGGAAATAAGACGCGCGTCGGCACCTACCGTACGCTCGCCTATATAACCACGCCCCCGGCCGAAGGTAACAAGCCTGAAGAAAAAAAAAGAAAGAACCCCGCGGGCCGCAGAGGCGCGCGAGCCGCGCGTCACCCTTCGGGCTCGGCTTTCCATTCGGCGATGAACCGCTCGTACGCGGCGATGGTCGCCTGCATGATGGTGTCCTGCAGCTCACCCCGTCCCCCCCAATCGGCGCCGTCCATCGCGTACAGGTGCGTCAGCACCGCCTCGATATCGGCGACCGTACAGCTCGGATCGGCCTCCCTGCGCCGCTCCAACCCCCGCAATTCCTGCTCGAGCACTTCCTCGTATTTCGCGTCCCGCCAATCGGCGCTGCCGTACATGTTGTCGACTCCCTCGTTGCCGCTCATCGATATCGTATGGTCCTGCGTACGCGCGTGCCGCCCTCGCTCACGAGGGCGCCGAACCGCTGGACCCAGCGGGTCGCTCTCCGCTCCACCCAATTTCCGCGGCTATCCGTCGCGTATTCGTACCGCACTTCGTAGGCCTCGCCGGCCTCCGCGACGCTTTCGCGGACGAGGAAGTTACGCTCGTCCCACTGGAAGCGGCGCTCCGTCGCGGCATCGGTCGATTCGCTGTCCGCGCCGGAGATCTCCGCGGAGGCCGCGATCCGCCAATAAACCACCCGGCCGCGGGCGGCGTACAAGGCTTCCGCCCGATAGTCTCCCTCGGTCACGGCCACGACGCGGCCGGACGCATCATAGTCCATTGAGCGGAGCGAGACGCGCTCTCCGGTTTCCCCCCGGCCATCGACCCGGAGGATCCGGCCACCGCCGAAAGCGTAGTCGAATACGCCGGTCACCTCGCCGGATTCCCCTGCGCGGGTCTCCAGGGCGCTCCCGCGCGGTTTTCCCGCTTCATCCCGCGCGCCGCGGTAGGTGAAGGCGAACGAGCCGGCGCCCTCCCCTTCCAGGCTCGCCGACTCCGCCAGGCCGTCCGCGCCGTACGCGAACGCGATGGAAGAGGCGGCCCCTCCTTCACCGGCCGAAGCGCCAGCTTCGGCCGGCTTCCCGGGGTTCATGGCGGTCACGCCGAGTTTCATGATCCGGCCCGCCGCGGACCGCCGCACGGCGACCTGGCTGAGCTTCCCTTGGGAGGCGAACGGGAACTCGAGCAGCCTACCCCGGTCGTCCCAGCGGACCCTGATCGGGTCTGCCGCCTCCGTCCCCTCCACGGCGGTTCCCGGCGCGTCCGCGACCTCCGCGATGAGTTCGATGTCGCGGGCATCCGCGTTTTTCACGATGAATGCGTCGGGGGGAACATCGGCCGGCCAAGAAGGATCCCAGGCAGAACCGTCGCCGTCGGCGAGCGCGAGGAGCAAGAGGGGAAACGGGCCCCCCGCGGCGGGCTCTTCCGCCGCGGCTCCCGCGGCTCCCCCGGCCCCTCCGGCCCCCGCCCCCGGTGGCGGCTGGGGGAAAAGCCGCGGCGC
>JAEXTK010000118.1 GCA_023406985.1 Spirochaetota bacterium
GCTTTGACCGACGCGTGGGGGGCCACCGGCAGGTAGAAGCCTTCGCCGACGTCCACGGCGAGGGAGAGGCCGACCGGCTTGGCGGACCAGGCGTCCAGGGAATCGGTCTCGAAATCGAGGACGAGGACGCCCTTCTTCTTAGCCTTGGCCAGGAGGGCGTCCAGGTCCGCGAGCTCGAGGAGGGTTCGATAGGTCCCGCTGACGCGGAGGGCGTCGGTGGCCGCCGGGCGGGGCGGGCCTTGGAATTCGTCCGTGCCGGGCGAACCTCCGAAGAGGCCCGCCTGGGCCTCCTTCTTGGTGGAAGCCGGAGTCCCCGCGGTATCGGTCGCGCCGGGTGCGGCCGCGGCACCTTTCTTCGCGGCCGCGCCGGAACCGCTGCCGGCTTTCTCCCACGCGCGCACGGTCTCGGCCGACAGGGCTTGGGCGACGAGGCGCACCCCCTCCCGGAGGAGGACGCGGGCGCACGCGGCGCGGTCGAGGTTCTCCACGGTGAGCGAGTCCAGGTCGTCCACCGCCACCGGCGCGTTGCGCTCCAGCTCGATGAGCGACCGGGAGAAGTAGGCGCTCTCCTTGCCTTCGGCGAGCTTCTTGCCCACCGCGCCCTCGATGCCGGCGATGTTCTCGTAGATCGCGTCCAGCGAGCCGTACCGGGCCATGAGCTTGACCGCGGTCTTCTCTCCGACGCCCTTGACGCCGGGAACGTTGTCCGAGGTATCGCCGATGAGGGAGAGGAGGTCCCGCACCTTGACGGGCTCGACTCCCCACTCGGTCTTCACCTCGGCGGGACCGACGAACTCGTAGTTCGCGCCGCCCTTGACGCTTCCCGCGCCGTACGCGGTCCCCGCCGGGCCGCTCTTGCCGGGCCGGAGCTGGTAGACCCCGTCGCCGACGAGCTGGAGCAGGTCCTTGTCGGAGGAGATGATGTAGCATTGCCGGCCTTCGGCCCGACAGCGTTCGGCGAGGGTCGCGATGAGGTCGTCCGCCTCGTAGCGCTCGGTGCGGAGCATGCGCACGCCGAGGGCCGCGAGGGCCTCCTCCACGAGCGGGACCTGCGCGTGCAGGTCCTCGGGCGTCTTCTGCCGGGTGGCCTTGTACTCCGCGTAGCGTTCGTGGCGGAAGGTCGGCACGCGCGAGTCGAAGACCGCGGCGAGCCGGAGCGGCTTCACCGGCACGGGAGAAGGCGTCCCATCGGCGAGCGCCGCGGGACCCCCCTCGTCCAGCAGGGCGACGAGGCTGCGGCAGAAGCCGAACAGGGCGGAAATATTACGCCCCTCCGCGTTGCGGAGGGGCCTCGACAGGAAGGCGAAGTATGAACGGTAGATCAGTCCATACGAATCTATGAGGTACAGGGGGGGCTTTGGTACGTTCATCCCTTGAGGTCGACGAGGGCGGCTCCGCCTGTGTCGGCGTAGACCGAGCGCCGGGAGGCGAAGGGATTGTTGCGGAGGGTCTTGATCTCGGTCCGCAGCTCTTCCATGCGCTTGGAGAGGAGGTTCCTGTTGCGCTCCGATCGGGCCACCGCCTCCGCCTTGAGTTCGTCGAGCGCGGCCTTGAGCTTGGGAACCTCGCCTTCGCGATCCGGATAGGCGGCCTTGTAGAGATCCTCCAGGGGATCCACCACCTTCTGGATGGCGTAGATATCGGCGACGATCTGTTCCTCGAGCTCCACATGGGAGATGAGGGCCTCGGCGTCGCCCTTCTGTATGACGTCCTTCTGTTTGTCCAGCACCTGGAGGTAGTCGTGGAACCGTTCCCTCTGCTGGACCAGGAGCTCGCGGAAGCGCTTGAGCACGGCGACGCGCTGGGCGACTTCCTCTTTAGAGAGCTCCGGGGCTGACGCTTCGCGGCCGGCGGCTGCCACGCTTGGCCTCAGCCGGCGATATTGACGCCGCCCTTGGGGCGGCCCGCGGCTTCCGCGGAGGTTTTGGCGACGACGTCGTGCCAGGCGACGCGGAGTTCGTCCATCATGGCCCGGACGGCGCGGATGCGCTCCGCGTCGCGGGAAATGTTGGCCTGGAGCAGCTCGCGGTTGAACCAGTTGTACAGCGAAAAGAGGTTGCGCGCGATGTCGCCCCCCTGGTCGAAGTCCAGGGACGCCATGAGTTCGGTCACGATCTCCTGGACCTTCACGATCGCGGCGTTCCGTTTCTCGATCCGCGAAGGATCGCGTTTGCCGCCCGCTTCCTGGGCAAGGATGTCGAGAGCCGTATCGAGTTGTTTCACGGCCTCGTCATAGAGCATGACGATGAGTTGTCCCTGGCTCGCGGTGCGGATCCGCGTCTCGCGGTAAGCCGACAATGCGTTCGGATACGCCAAATCGATTCCCCTCCGTTCTCGCTCGGTAGTGAGCTCACCCACAATATCGGCGCGGCCCACTCCATCGTAAAGCCTTTAGATCGCAAAATCCATAGGTGGATCCGGGGTGAGCCCGCATCCTCCGTCCGGACCTTCAGAACCGGATCTCCGCCGCGCCGACCGGCCTGATCCGGAGCGCCGTGACGGCTTTCTCCCCGAATACGGGCCGCATCCACGCGACGTAGCCGGGCACCGCCTCCGTAGGGATATAGGCCTGGATAGTCCCCGCGAAACCGCCGCCGTGCACGCGGCATACGCCGTGCTTGCGGTCCGCGCCCAAGGTGGCGAGGTATTCGCGGGTGAGGGCGAGCGCGAGGGAGACCCCCTGCTCCACCGGAAGCTTCGGCGTGAAGACGTTCTGGAGGAGTTCCCAGGACGAGTCGCCCGATTCGCCCACGAGGCGGAGGAAGGAGGCGACCGCCGCGTCCCTGGCGGCGCCGTCGCGCGCGGCCGCGGCGGCGTTCGCCGCCGTCAGCGCGGCGAGCATGGCGTCCACCCGCTCGTTCTCCGCGAGGAAGTGGAAGGCGCGCAGCAGGGCCCGGTCCCCTACCTTGGCGCGAAGCGAGCCCGCGGCCGCGAGGAGTTCCTTCCGGGAGACGTCGCGGAGGACCGTCTTCCCGAAGGCTGCCGCGACGGCCTTCATCTCCGCGGGCACGGCCGCGTAATCGGCCGTGAGGTCGGCATGGTTACCGCCGGTGTTCACGACGCAGAGCGCGTAGCCGGCCCCCGCGAGGTCGAAATCGACGTTCTTGACGACGGGCCTGGCCGGATCGGCGAAGTCGATGGCGACCGCGCCGCCGGAGGCGCAGGCCACCTGGTCCATGAGGCCGCAGGGCTTGCCGAAGTATACGTTCTCCGCCTTCTGGCCGATCTGGGCGATCTCCACGGCGGACCGCTTCCCTTCGCCGTAGAGGCAGTCGAAGATGGTGCCGAAGAGGACTTCCATGGCGGCGGAGGAGGAGAGGCCGGACCCCGAGAGTACGTTGGACGCCGCGTTCGCGGTGAAGCCGCGGACCTTCACGCCGCGGGCGGCGAACTCGGCGGCGATGCCGCGGACGAGGGCCTCGGTGGTCCCCTCTTCCTCTTTTTTCGCGGCGAGGTCGGCGACGTCCACCACCACGTCCGGATAGCCCGTGGACCGGAAGCGGACCGTGGTGTCGGCCCGCCTCGCCACGAAGGCGACGGCGTCCAACTGGATGGAGGCGGCGAGCACCTTGCCGTGGTTGTGGTCGGTGTGGTTGCCGCCGAGCTCGGTGCGGCCGGCGGCGGTGAAGACGCGGAGGTCGTCGGCGGTTTCCGGAAAGGCCGCGAGGGTGGCCGCGGCCAGGTCCAGGTAGCGGCCGCGGGCGGCGGCGACCGCCTCTTCCCCGTACAGCCGGGCGAAGATCGCGTCGGCCTCCTTCGATTCGATGCGTTCGATCAGCGCGTCAGCCTTCATGCGTTGGTCTCCAGGTAGTGGGTCTCGGAAAGGCCGGCCAGGCGCGCGGCGGCCGATTCGGCGGTGATGTCCCGTTGGGGCATGGCGAGGAGCTCGAAGCCGACCATGAACTTCCGCACCGTGGCGCTCCGGAGGAGGGGCGGATAGTAGTGCACGTGGAAGTGCCAGGCGGCCTCCTGGGCCAGCCGGTCCGCGGCGGAATCCGCGGCCTCCGGGGCGCTCTTGGTCGGCTTCTGGTGGAAGCCCATGGAGTAGGGGAAGGAGGTCAGGAAGAGGTTGTCGTACCGCGTCCCCATGCGCTTGAGCGCGTCGGCGAAATCAGCCTTCTCTTCGGCGGTGAGCTGGTCGATGGAAGAAAGGTGTCGCTTGGGCAGGATCATCGTCTCGTAGGGCCAGACCGCCCAGAAGGGCACGAGCGCCACGAAGGAATCGTTCTGGAAGACGATGCGCTCGTTCTTCTTGAGCTCGAGCTCGACGTAATCGCAGAGGAGGCAGGATCCGCGTCGCGCGCGGCGTTCGCGCTGCATGCGGTCCTCCCGGGCGGGCAGGTCGGGGACGCGCTCGGTGGCCCAGATCTGGCAGTGCGGATGCGGATTGGAGCAGCCCATGACCGCGCCGCGGTTCTCGAAGATCTGGACGTACGATATGGAAGGATCCGCTCCGAGCGTCACGTAGCGTTCGGTCCAGACGCCGATCACCGATTCGATGGCCTTCCGGTCCATGCGCGAAAGGGTGAGGTCGTGGCGGGGGGAGAAGCAGAGGACCTCGCAGCGGCCGCGTTCGGTCTCGGCGCGGAGGAGTCCGTCCTCGTCCATGCGCTCGGCGGGGGTGTCGGCGAGGAGGGCGGCGAAGTCGTTCGGGAAGGCGAAGACGCCGTCGTAGGCCGGGTTCTTCACCCCGCCGGCCCGTTCGTTCCCCGGGCAGAGGTAGCAACTCGGATCATAGGAAGGCAGTCCGTCGATGGTCGGCTTTTCCACCTGCCCCTGCCAGGGGCGCTTGGTTCGGTGGGGGGAGACCAGTACCCACTCGCCCGCGAGGGGGTTGTATCGCCGCTGGGGGTGATCCGCTACGTGCATCGCTCGAACTCCTTGGCCGGGATCCTTGGTCCGGCGCGTCGGCCGGTTCCTCCGGTCGATAGTACCCGGACCTCGCGATTCGGTAAAGTGACGGGGGAACGGATTTTCAGTATTCTGATGTCATGTGGGATCAGTTCGAGCCGGAAGAGACGCGCTGGTATCGATGGCGGCTGGACGGGGCCGCGGCGTACCTGAGGAAGAACGGCGACGAATGGCGGACCGTCTTCGCGCCGGCCCGTTTCCAGGACCTCCGGGCCGACGCGGGCGGCCCCGAGCCGGCGGAACCGCCGAGCGATGCCGCGGCATCCTTCGCGGTCGCGCACGCGTCCTCCGTCGCCCTGCGCCCGCGGATGAGCGAGCGCCCCTACCTCGTGCTTTCCCGCAACGACGTCCGCATCCTGAGCGGGGCGGAAGCCCGCTTCGACGTGGCCCTGCCGGTCCTCTTCCGGTTCGAGCTGCCCGGCGGAGAGGGCGTGGGCGAGGCTATGCCGTACCGCCTGTCCAACACCTGGTTCGGGGACAAGACCGGCGGCTCGCTGTGTTGGTCCCTCCCGATCGCCCTCGATCCCCGGTGCCGCGGCGAGGCGGAGGACGAACGCGCGGCCGCCGCGCCGCGCGCGTGCCGGTCCCTCGTCCGGTGCGAAATCGTCGTGCGCAACGATTCGAGGACACCCCTGGAACTCAAGCGGCTCGCGGTCTACACCGAGCTCCTCAATATCTACGAAGTCGCCGGCCGCCTCGCGACGGATACGGTGCAGGTGGACGGGCTCGCCGACGGCGGCCTCCGCATGAGCGTGGGTGAGGCGCCGCCGGACGCCGGGCGGAGGCTCCTGACCCCGGCGCGGGTCGGCCAGCGGGAGATGCTCGTGCGGCGCGGCGTGAATTTCCTCCGCGCGGTCACGGGAATGTAGGGAAGGAGGCTCGCGGTGGACTTCGCGAAGATACTGGACGGCGTGCGGACCGGGCTCTCATCGTTATCCGAGCCCGATTTCTATGGGAACTTGCTCGGCGTAGCGGGACTCGTGGTCCTCGTCCTCGTATCCTTCAAGGTGGTCCAGGTCGCGGTCGTACGCTTCCTCAAGGGACGGGTGGCGGATTCCAAGGCGGCCTTGGCGGGACGGTTGATCCGGTACGCCGCCTTCACGGTGGCCGCTATGACCGTCTTCAACCGCCTCGGCATCGACTTGTCGGCCCTACTCGGCGCGGCCGGCATCGCGGGCATCGCCGTCGGTTTCGCCGCCCAGACGTCCGTATCGAACGTCATCTCCGGTCTCTTCCTGATCTCCGAAAAACCGTTCCAGGTGGGCGACGTGATCCAGGTGGGGGACGTCTCGGGGACCGTGCAATCCATCGACTTCCTCTCGGTCAAGATCCAGACCTTCGACAACCGGTTCATCCGGGTTCCCAACGAGACCATCATCAAGTCCAACGTGGTGAACGTCACCCGGTACCCCATCCGCCGCCTCGACGTCTGGGTCACCGTTTCGTACCGGACGGACCTGGAACGCGCGGTGGCCGCGCTCAAGGAGATAGCCGCGGAAAACGTCTACGTCCTCGACAACCCGGAACCGCTCATCGTGCTGGACAAGTTCGAAGCCTCCGGCGTCCTCATCCTCTTCGGCCTCTGGTTCGAGAAGGCGGACTACCTCGCGCTCAAGAATTCGATCATGATCGACCTGAAGAAGCGCTTCGAGGCCGAGGGGATCGAGATCCCGCTCCCGCAGCTCGACGTGCGCCTCTCGGGGCCGCTCGGCGGCGCGCCGCGCTAGGGCGGGTCGGCCGGGTCGCTTTCCCCTCCCGGCCCGATTCAGTATCTTCTTCATCAAATGGAGATCAACGCATGAAGAAAACCACCAAAGGGACCGGCCGCGGCGGCCGAAAGTCCCCCCAGGGGGGGGAACGCCCGTTTCCCTTCGGCGGCTTGCCCCCGGGAGGCCCCGTCCAGAACGGCGGCGGCCCGTTCGGCGGTTGGCAATTCCGCTTTTCCCTCGGCTACGTCGTCGTGCTCGTCGTGGTGATGAGCCTCTTCAACTATGTCTTCTTCAGCCGCGATAACGCGGTGGTGGACTTCTCCACCTTCAAGGCGAAGATCGAATCGGGCGAGATCAAGCGGGTCGAACTGGACACTTCGTCCTATTATACCGGCTACACGACGAGCGCCGCGAACGAGCGGACGGACGCCCTGACGCGGCTCTATACGCGGCCCCAGGCGGCTTACCGCACGGTCCCGATCTACGACCCGGACTTCGTGAAGCTCCTGGACGCGAAAGGCGTGTCCTACTACGCCGTCTCCCGCGAAGGGAGCGCCGTGCTGGACTTCCTCTTCAGTTGGGTGCTCCCCTTCGCCTTCTTCTTCTTCATCTGGCGCCTCATCATGAAGCGCATGGGGAACATGGGCGGCAACGTGCTCTCGGTGGGCCAGAACCGCGCCGTGATCGTGGCCGAAGGCGACATCCCCGCCCGCTTCAACGACGTCGCGGGCGTGGACGAGGCGAAGGACGAGCTCGTGGAGGTGGTGGACTTCCTCAAGAACCCGAAGAAGTACACCGACATCGGCGGCAAGATACCCAAGGGCGTGCTCCTCGTGGGGCCCCCCGGCACGGGCAAGACCCTGTTGGCCCGCGCGGTCGCCGGCGAGGCGGGCGTGCCCTTCTTCCGGATGAGCGGCGCGGACTTCGTGGAGATGTTCGTCGGCGTGGGCGCGGCGCGCGTGCGCGACCTGTTCAAGCAGGCGCGGGAAAAGGCGCCGTGCATCATCTTCATCGACGAGCTGGACGCCATCGGCAAGAGCCGCCTCACCGGGTTCGCCGGCGGGAACGACGAGCGGGAGCAGACCCTCAACCAGCTCCTCGTGGAGATGGACGGCTTCGACGCGACGAGCGGCCTCATCATCCTGGCGGCGACGAACCGGCCCGACGTGCTGGATCCGGCCCTGCTCCGGCCCGGCCGCTTCGATCGGCAGGTCCTCGTGGACCGGCCGGACCTCATCGGCCGCGAGGCCATCCTCCGCATCCACTCCAAGCAGGTGAAGCTCGCGAGCGAGACGGACCTCGGCGCCGTGGCGCGGGGCACGCCGGGCTTCGTGGGCGCCGACCTCGCGAACATCGTGAACGAGGCCGCCCTCCTCGCGGTCCGCGCGGGCCGCAAGGTCGTTATCCAGAAGGATTTCGAGGAGGCGATCGAGAAAACCGTCGCCGGCCTCCAGAAGAAGAACCGCGTGATCTCCGAATCGGAGCGGCGCATCGTGGCGTACCACGAGACGGGCCACGCCCTGGTCGCGGGCTTCACGGAGGGGTCCGATCCGGTCCAGAAGATATCCATCGTGCCGCGCGGATTCGGCGCCCTCGGCTATACCCTTCAGATGCCGACCGAGGACCGGTACCTCATGACCGAGACCGAACTCTTCGGCAAGATCGACGTGCTCCTCGGCGGTCGCGCCGCGGAGGATCTCGTCTTCGGCAAGGTATCCACCGGAGCGGCGAACGACCTGACCAAGGCGACCGACATCGCGCGGAAGATGATCACCGATTACGGGATGAGCGACCGCTTCCGAAACGTCGCGCTCACCCAGCGCGGGGCCGGTATGATGGGCGGCGGGAATCCGGAGCCGAGCCTGCACCGCGAGTACGCGGAGACGACGCAGCAGTACGTGGACGAGGAGATCGCGCGCATCATGAAGGATCGTTACGAGGGGGTGAAGACCCTCCTCGCCGAGAAGCGCGACCTGTTGGAAAAGACGGCGCTGGTCCTGTTGGAGAAGGAGACCCTGGACGAGGGCGAGTTCAAGGCCATCCTGGCCGCGGCGAGTTGACGATGATCCGACTTAGTCCTATGCTCTGAAACGTATGGTGTTGAACAGGGCTTCACGCAAGGAGGCGGACGCGCGTCTTTCCACGCTTCGCCGGCAAGTGTCGTTGCAGGTCTTTACCCTGCGGTACGAGGACGGCGCATGCCGCGAGGCGCGCCAGGCGGCCGAAGAGTTGGCCGAGGCGACGAGCCGACTCTCGGTGGAGATCAGCGACGCGCTCGAGAGCGGGGACCTGCTCCGGAAATTCCGGGTGGATTCTCCGCCCGCCCTCGTCGCCACGGCCAAGGAAGCCCCCGAACTCCGCGTGTACGGCGTGCCGACCGGCTACGCCCTCCTCTCGCTGCTGGACGCGATCGTCGCCCTCGGCGTGCCCCAGGAGCCCAAGGCCGAGCTCCTCGAAACCTTCGAGGCGGCCTGCGGCGACCGGCGGGAATGCTCCGGGGTGCGCCTCGACCTCGTCGTCTCGCGGCGGGACCACGCCACCGTAGAGGCCGCCGCCGCCCTCTGGCGCGTCGCCTTCGCGGCGAGGGTCACCGAGGACGCCCCCAAGGTGGTGGCCGCGCTCAGGATCGTGGAAGACCTGCCCCATTGGGCGGTCCGCGCGGGCTCCCTCGCCTTGCCCGCGCTGCTCGTGGAGGGCGAGCCGACGCTCGCCTGGCCTTTCGCCGACACCGATATCGCCGGAGCCCTCTCCGCGTCGGTGCGGTCCTCCTAGAGCCTCCATATAGTCAGGAAAGCGAAAATACTCTATTCTCTCGCCGGAGGCAGGGATGCTCACGAGCAAACAACGCGGATACCTTTCGAGACTCGCCGCGGATATGGAACCGACCGTGATGGTCGGCAAGGGCGGGGCTACGGAGGCGGTGGAACGCGCCATGAAAGCCGAATTCGCGTTCAGGGAACTCCTCAAATTGCGCTTCGTCGCCTCGAAGGACGAGCGGGACGAATTGGCCCGCGGCCTCGCCGAGCGGACGGGAGCCGAATTGGTCAGGGTTATCGGCCATGTCGCGGTATACTATCGCCGTGCCGACGACGCCGAGCGCCGCAACATCGAACTCCCTTCCTGAGGACGCGCGGGCGCTGGGGCGTCCCGATGTCCGCTGCTTGCGCTTTATGGGGCTAAGCGGCTACTATGAGGCTCCGTGTGAGTTCCGATCGCCGGAATGTCTTGTTCGAGGTGGTACGCGTTGATACGTCCGATCGCCCTCGTCGCGCTGCTGCTGTCCGGCGCGCTTTCAGTCCAGGCCCAGGATATCCTGACCGCCGATAGTTACCTCTCCCAGGTGGGGGACCGCTATGCGGCCATCCAGGATTACCAGGCGAAGATCTCCATTCGTTCCGCCAACGCCGAGATGAAGGGAACGATCATCCACAAGAATCCGAAGCTGCTCAGGATCGATTTCTCCCAACCCGAGGAGCAGGTGATCGCGTTCAACGGCGACGTGCTCACGGTGTACCTGCCGGAGTACCGCGCGGTGCTGAGCCAGAGCGTGGCGACGGACAGCGAAACCTCCGCCGCGTCCCTCGCCTCCGCGCAGGGGCTTTCCATGCTGCGGAGGAACTACGCCGCGGCCTTCACCTCCGGCCCCGATCCGGTTCCGCTCGAGCAAGGCTCTTCGGAGCTCGTCGTGAAGCTTTCGCTCACGCGCCGCAGCCTCTCGGAGGGCTTCCGCGAGATCAAGCTATCGGTGACGCCCGCGACGAAGCTGATCCGCCGGATAGAGGGACGGACCATCGCGGACGAATTCGTGCAGTTCGATTTCACCGACATCAAATTGGATCAGGGGATACCCGAGGCCCGGTTCGCGTATGATTCCCCGGCCTCGGCGAACCTCTACAACAATTTCCTTTTCAAAGATACCGATTGAAGCCGAAGGGGCGCCGAGTCGCTCTGTTGAATTCCGGACTAGGAGGACCTCGTGGAATCGCTTGGTGAAAGGCTCAAAACGGCCCGCGAACGTAAAGGATGCACGTTCGACCAGATATCCCGTGACACCAATATCGCGCGGAGATACCTGGAGGCGCTGGAGAACGAGGATTTTGGCCAATTCCCCGGCGAACCGTACCTCCTCGGTTTCCTGCGGAATTACGGGGAGTACCTCGGCCTCGATACGCAGGAACTCATCTCGGCGTACCGCATGCTGAAGATCCAAGAGCAGCCGGTGCCGGTGGAGCAACTGCTCAAGGACCAGCGGCCGGCTTCCTCCCTCGTCCTCATCGGCGCCCTCGCCGCCGTCGGTTTGCTCGTTCTCGGCATCGGGGCCTTCCTCTTCTTCGGCCGGGGCGGCGATGGCCCGGAAGCCGTCGTGGAGCGGAAAGCCACCGAATACGAGCTCGCATCCGGATTCATGGAGAAACGCCTCTACCAAGGGGATTCGGTCCTCGTCACGGTCGGCGCCGAGCGCTTCAAGCTCGTCCTCACCGAACTCGGTTCCTCGGTGAAGCTCCAGGCTCCGGGAGGCGACGTGATGCTCGAGCTGGGGCAGGAAGGTTCCGTGGACCTCAACGGCGACGGCTTCGCCGAGCTCAAGCTCTTCGTCGCTGACTTGTTCAAGAACGATCCTTCCAAGGGCGCCGCCCTCCGTCTGGAACTCGCCGACGCGGCGGGGACCGCCGTGGCG
>JAEXTK010000301.1 GCA_023406985.1 Spirochaetota bacterium
GCGCCTGGGGGCCGCGACGTTCCGGAGCCGGCTGGCCGCGGCGATGCCGGCCGTGCGCGCCGCGGCCGTCGCCGGCGTCATCCTCATCTGGTTCGCGGCCTACGGGGCGTGGCGCCTCGGCCATCCGACGCCCGTCGTGGACAGGGTCCCCCTCGTGTTGGTGCAACACAACGGCGATTCCTGGGTCTCGGGCGGGGAAATCAAGTCGTTGCGGACGCTCATCGAGCTCACCCGGCAGGGGATGCGGGATCTCAGGGAAGGTAAGGCGACGCTCGGGGACGGTACGGCTATCGATCGCCCCGCCCTCATCGCCTGGTCGGAGACGGTATTCCGCCGGCCTTTCGCCGAGTATCGACCCTTCTTCCGCAAGAATCCCAAAGGGGACCCCCTCATCCCCTTCCTGGAGGAGGCGGGAACGCCGCTGCTCGCCGGCGCGCCGGAAATCTTGAACTGGGATACCTATGAGGCGACCAATTCGGCGCTCCTCATCCGCAGCGACGCTCAAGTCGCCTATTCGTACGCCAAGCGGCACCCGGTGCCCTTCGCGGAGGCCATCCCCTTCTGGGAGTTCGCGTGGATGCGGAACTTCATCCAGAAAGTCGTCGGCCTGGAGAGCGGTTGGACGATGGGAACGCAGGCCACGGTCATGGAGATCCCCACGCCGTCCGGTAGGCCCCTGCGCTTCGGCGTGCCGATCTGCTTCGAGGACGCGTTCGCCGACGTGTGCGCCGACTTCTTCCGCGGCGGGGCCGATCTCCTCATCAACGTCACCAACGATTCCTGGTCGCGCACGATCTCTGCGGAAACCCAGCACTATGTCGTCTCCCGATTTCGGGCCATCGAGAACCGGCGCGTCCTCGTGCGCGCGACGAACGGCGGCGTGACCGCCGTGGTCGACGCCGAGGGCCGCACGCTCGCCTCGCTCCCCCTCTTTACCGAAGACGCCCTCGCCGTCCTCGTGCCGGTCCAGCGTTCCGAAATCCCGACGACCTATTTCCTCCTCGGCGATTGGCTCCCGGAGCTCCTTGCCGCCCTCCTGATCGGCCTCATCGCCTTCCGCGCCCGCGCGACGTACCGCGCGACGTACCGCGCGACGTACCGCGCGGCCTGAGCCTTGCGGCGGAGGAAGTAAGCGGGGCGCGGCGGGAACGGAAGGCCCGGCGGCGGGAGCGGGACGCGGCCTTGACATTCTTTCCACGAGATGTTAACCACTATTTTGAAATGGTTAACGAAACGCCGAAAGCGCCGTCCACGAAAGCGGTCATACTCAGCCGACTGCGCGAGCTCGCGGGAGAGCCGATCTCCGGCGAGCGCCTCGCGGACGACGCCGGCGTCTCCAGGGTGGCGGTTTGGAAGGCCGCCGAAGCGCTCCGGGAAGCGGGGTACGCCATCTCCGCGGATACCGAAGGGTACCGGCTGGACCCGGCCGCCCCCGACGATTTCCTCCATCCCTGGGAATTTCCCGGCCGCGAGGACCGCTTCCGGCATTGGACGGAGACCGGCAGCACCATGGACCGTGCGCGCGAACTCGCCGACCGCGGAAGCGGAGCAGGAACCGTCGCCGTGGCGGAGCGGCAGAGCGCGGGGAGGGGCCGGATCGGCAGGAGTTGGGCCTCGGAGGACGGCGGCCTCTTCTTCACCCTGGTGCTCGGCGGCGGCCAGGCCCTCCAGCGCTACGCGAGGACGGGCATGGCGGTCCAGATAGGCGTGGCGAGGGCCGTCTCGGCGACGGTGGGCGCCGACGCGCGGCTACGATGGCCGAACGACGTCTATGTCCGCGGCCGGAAGATCGCGGGCATCCTCACCGAACTCCGCGGAGAGGCGGACCGCGTCCGGTGGATCTGCGCCGGCGTCGGCGTCAACGTGAACAATGCCCCCCGGCTGGAACGGGCGACGAGTTGCGCGGATATCCTCGGCCACGCCCTCTCCCGAAGGAGGCTCCTCTCCGCGATTTTGAGCGAGCTCGAAGGTCCGGACCGCATCGGAGCGGAAGACGCGGCCCTCGCGGACGCCTGGAACGCGTTGGCGGATGGGCGCGGGGGGGACGTCTCCGTGACGGATGCCTCCCACGGGGACGGCGAACGCGGCTTCGCGCGCGACCGCGGCCGTTTCCGCGGCGTGGACGGCTGGGGCCGCGCGGTCCTGGAGACGAAGAACGGCGTCATCGAACTGGAAGCGGGAACGGCGTCCCTGGCGTTCGACCCGTTAATGTAGACCCCGCGGCGAACCGCGGGATAACGCAGCAAAGGAGTATCCTATGTCGAACGAACGAACGCCGACGCGGAGCGGAACGGCTCTCGTCGGGACCACCCTGGTCGCCCTCTTCGCCGCGCTCATCGCCGCGGGAACGTTCATCGCGTTCCCCCTCCCCGTCTCGCCGGTTCCCATCGTCCTACAGAATCTCTTCGTGGTGCTCGCCGGACTGGTCCTCGGGCCCGCCCTCGGCGCGGCCGCGGTCGCCGTCTATCTCCTCGTGGGTGCCGTCGGAGCGCCCGTCTTCGCGGGCGCGACCGGCGGCTTCGCGCACTTCTTCGGGCCGACGGGCGGCTACCTGGCCGGGTATCTCGCGGCGGCGCTCGTGGCGGGCCTCGTCGCGGGGAAACCGCGGCCGGAGGTCAAGACGCCGATCCTCGCGCTCGCCGCCGCGGCGGTACTCGCGTTCCTCGCGGTCTACGTGCCCGGGGTCCTGCGCCTCAAGGCGGTATTGGGGGCGGACTGGTCCAAGGCGCTCGCCGCGGGATTCCTGCCCTTCATCGCGGGCGACCTCGTAAAGGCGGCGATCGCGGTCGCGGTCGCGCCCAGGCTGAGACGCTTGGCGGCCGACCACCTCCATGCCTGAACCGCTCTTCGCGATCGAGGGCCTCCGCAAGACCTTCCCCGACGGGACGGAGGCGCTCGGCGGCGTGGACCTGGAGATCCGGGCTTCCGAGTGCCTCGTGATCGCCGGCTCCAACGGCTCGGGGAAAACCCTGCTCATGCGCATGCTGGTCGCGCTCGCGGAACCGAACGCCGGCCGGGTCCTCTTCCGGGGGAAGGAAGTCGGTGCCGACCCGGACCGGGTACGGCGGTCCGTGGGGCTCGTATTCCAGGACGCGGACGCCCAGGTGGTGGGCGAGACGGTCGAGGAGGACGTCGCCTTCGGCCCTAAAAACCTTCGCCTCCCCGCGGCGGAGGTCGGCGCGGCGGTGGACGCGGCGCTCCGGGCGACCGGGCTCGAGTCCAAACGGGCTTCGCCGCCGCGGAGGCTTTCGGGGGGCGAAAAGCGGCGGCTCGCCGTCGCGGGCGTCCTCGCGATGGGCTGCGAGGTCATCGTCATGGACGAACCCTTCGCCAACCTCGACTGGCCGGGCGTCGTCCAGGTCCTCCGTTCCATCGCCGCGCTCAAGGCCGCGGGGAAGACCGTGGTCGTGCTCACCCACGAGCTGGAGAAGGTACTCGCGCTGGCTGACCGCCTCGTGATCCTGGACCGGGGCCGCATCCGCGACGACGGGAAACCGGAGGAAGTCCTCTCCCGCGGGGTCGCTCCGTACGGCGTGCGCGATCCGCGGCAGACCTATGAACGCGTGGAGGATTGCTCGTGGCTCGCGTGACGCCGTACGCCTACCTTCCGGGTACGACGATTATCCACCGCGCGCACGCGCTCGGGAAGCTCGTCGGCCTCCTCCTCGTCTCGCTCGCCCCCTTCTCTTTCGGCGCGGGCGGCCTCGCGGCGGCGGCCGGGGCGACCGCCGTCGCGGCGGCGCTCGCCCGTATCCCGCCGCGGCGCCTCTTCGCCGGTTCGCTCCCGCTCGTCGTCGCGACGCTCTTCGTCGTCGCGTTGCGGGCCGTGGTCTTCCGTCCGCTCGACGCTCCGGAGACCCTCGTGGCCATCGACGGCGCGGGGCTCGGGGAAGGGCTCCGGTTCGCGCTCGGCCTCGTCGTGGCCTTCGCCGCGGGCGCCGTGCTCTTCGGCACCACCACGAGCGCGGAGCTCAGGGAGGCGGTGTCCCGCGCCGAGGAATGGGTCGCCGCTCCCCTCGCCCGTCTGCTCCGCGCTCTCCCCGGGGAGCCCTGTCGCCGCCTCGCTTCGCGGCTCGAACGGTCGAGGCTCGCCCTCGTCTTCGCGTTGACCCTCGGCTTCCTGCCGCGCGTCTTCGAGGTATGGGAGGCCGCGACCGAAGCCCGCGCGGCTCGGTTGGGCAAGACGGGGCCGCTCGGCGTCGCGGCCGTGACGCCCCTCGCCATAGAGCGGCTCATGGAAATGGCGGCGGAGACCGCGCGGGCCATGGAGGCGCGCGGCGCGACCTTGGACCGCCCTTATCCCGAAAGGGCCGCGAAGATGCGGGCCTCGAGCGGCGCCGCCGTAACCGACGAATAGGCGCGGTCCGCCTGCGGCAGATCGATTCGCTCGTCCAAGACCACGCGGACGGGGCGCCCGGCTATGACGACCGCCCGGTCCGCGAGGTAGAGCGCCTCCCGCGGATCGTGGGTCGCCGCCACCGCGATGCGGCGCTCCCGTTCCAAGAGGTCGAGCGTCAGGTCCATGAGCTGAATGCGGAGCGGCAAATCGAGGGACTGGAAGGGCTCGTCCATGAGCACGAGCGGCGCGGGATACGCGAAGGCCCGCGCGATGGAAGCCCGCTGGCGCTGACCGCCCGAGAGCTCGTCGGGCAGCGCCCGTTCCAGGCCGCCGAGCCCGACGGCTTGGAGGAATTCCCGCGCGCGATCGCGGGAGGCCTTTTTTCCGTAGATCGCTTCGATCGGGATCGCGACGTTTTCCAATGCCGTCCGCCACGGGAAGAGCCGCGGTTCCTGGAACACGAAAGATACCCGCCGCGGCGCCCCGCCCTCCGCCTCCTGACCGTCCGCGAGGCGCACGTTTCCCGCGGAGGGCAGGAGGAGACCGGCGATCAGGGCGAGCAACGTGGACTTGCCGCAGCCCGATGGACCGAGGAGGACCGTCGGCCTGCCCGCTTCGGCGCGGAAGGAGAAGCGGTCGAAGAGGGCTTCCCTTCCGTACGCGAACGAGAGATCGTCAACGACGAGGGGCATGGAGCCTCCGTTTCTTGAACGCCGGAAGCGCGAGTTCCGTGACGGCGGCGAGCAGGACGGTCGCCGCCGTCCAGGCGAACAGCTCGGTCGTCTCCAGCATGGCCTTGGCCGCCTGCATGCCCGCGCCGAGGGACCGCGCGGGCTGCGCGATGACCTCCGCCGCCACGACGACCTTCCAGCAGAGCGAAAGCGAGCTCCGCGCGCCCGCGAGGAGGTACGGAGCGAGCGTCGGCAGGTAGAGGTGCCGGAGACGGGCCAGCCGCGACAGCCCGTACACCCGGGAGACCTCCAGGAGCCGCTTATCCGCGGAACGGACTCCCTCGGCGGCATTGGCGGCCATGACGGGGAAAATCATGAGGAATGACGTGAAAATGGGCGTCCGCTCCTGACCGAACCAGAGCAGCGCGATCAAGATGACCGAAAGCACCGGCGTCGCCGCCACGACGGAAAAGAACGGCCGCACGAAGGCGCGGACGCGCGCGTCCAGGCCCGAAGCGATGCCCACGAGGGCGGCCACGGGGATCGCGAAGGCCAGCCCCGCCGCGACGCGGAGGGTCGATCCGAGGGCCGCGAGGAGGAAGCGCTCCGTACGCGCGAGCGCCAGGAGCGCGCGGAGGGTCGCGACCGGTCCGGGGAGGATGAGGGCGCTGTCCACGATCCGGGCCGCGCCTTCCCACCCGATCGAGAGCGCGAGGGCGCCGGCCGCGGTCCAAAGCGCCGCGCGCGTCGGCGGCAGGCTATGCGCGGCACGCACCTTCAATAACGCTCCAGGTAGAAGGACGCGGGAGGCAACCGTCCGCCTATGGAAGCCGGCGACGTC
Organism: Spirochaetota bacterium; assembly: GCA_023406985.1. Classification (GTDB taxonomy): domain Bacteria; phylum Spirochaetota; class Spirochaetia; order Treponematales; family Breznakiellaceae; genus JAEXTK01. The sequence continues at coordinate 5,852 of JAEXTK010000301.1, forward strand.
TCCAGGAAGACGCGGAGCAGGGCCTCGATCGCGGGCCGCGCTTCGGCGGCGCTCGTGAACGCGTAGGCGCTCTTCGGGATCGCCGCGGCGGCCACCGCCGCCTTGACGCCGAGTCCGTGCTTCTCCACGAGGGTCCCCGCCTCGGCAGGATGCGCCCGCGCCCACTCCAGCGAGGCGCGGTACGCGTCGGCCACGGCGCGGACCGCGGCCGGCCGCGACGCGGCGAAGCGCGCGTCCACGACGAGCAGGGTCATGGGATAGGTGGCGCTTCCGCCGACGCGCGCCCATTCGGCCTGTACGTCGCAGACCTGCGTGAGCGTCGGCCTTCCGAGAAGGGCCATCGTGGCGAAGGGTTCGGGAAGCAGAGCGACGGCGACGCGCCCCGCGATGAGCGCCTGGGCTATTTCAGGGTACGCGAGCGAAAAACCTAGCTTCACGTCCTTCCCGGGCGAGAGTCCGTTGGCGGAAAGGATTCGCCGGAAGACGTTGTCCGGCGTGGCGCCCTGCCCCGCGACCTCCACCGACTTGCCGCGGAGGTCGGCGATGGACCGTATGGTCGGGTCGGCGGAAAGAAGGTTCAGCATGCCGTTGTTCACGACCGCCGCGGCCTGAAGGGGAACGCCGGCGGCGGCGAGCTTGGCGGCGATGTTCGGCGGCAGGATGCCGACCTTCGCCTCGCCCGAAACGAGTTTCGCGATCATGAGTTCGACGTTGGCGAGGGCTTCCAGGGAAACCGGAACGCCCTCCGCGGTCGGCGGCTCCTCGAACATCCGCACCATGCCGACGCCGGACGGTCCCTTGAGGCCGTATACGGTGAACGGCGCGGCCGCGGACGGCGTAGCCGCGGACTCTTCCGCCGCGAGGGCGCCCGCCGCGACGAGGAACGCCGCGGCCAGGATTCGGTATTTCAGCATCGAAAGCCTCCGTTGTGATCCCGATCACCATAGCGAAGGAGGGCGATCGAGTGAAGGGGGCGAAAAAAAGGGCGCGTCCGCGGAGGACGCGCCCTTGGGGGGCAGCGGTAGCTTCCGGCTTACTTCTTGGAATTCCGGATCACGGCCTGCGCGCCCGCGAGCCGCGCTATCGGAACGCGGAACGGGGAACAGGACACGTAGTTGAGGCCGGTGCGGTAGCAGAAGTCGATGGTCGCGGGATCGCCGCCCTGCTCTCCGCAGATGCCGACCTTGAGGCCGGCCTTGACGCCGCGGCCCTTGGTCGTCGCCCAGTCCATGAGGATGCCGACGCCCTCTTCGTCCACGGACTTGAAGGGGTCGACCTCCAGGACTTCCTTCTGCATGTACGCGGGCATGAACGAACCCACGTCGTCGCGGCTGAACGCGAAGGTCATCTGGGTGAGGTCGTTGGTGCCGAAGCTGAAGAAGTCGGCGTACTCCGCGATCTTGTTCGCGAGCAGGGCCGCGCGCGGAACCTCGATCATGGTGCCGATCTGAATATCGAGCTTGACCTTGGCCTTCTCCAGCACGGACTTCACGATCGCTTCCGCGCTCGGGCGGAGCAGGCGGAGTTCCTGCTCGTCGCAGACGATCGGGATCATGATCTCCGGCTTCACGGGGATGCCCTTCTTCACGCAGTCGGCCGCCGCGAGCGCGATGGCCTCCACCTGCATGTCGTAGATCTCGGGGTAGGTGACCGCGAGGCGGCAGCCGCGGTGGCCGAGCATCGGGTTCGCCTCATGGAGCTTGTCGATCTTGGGCTGGAGATCCTTCGCCTTGACGCCGAGCTGGGCGGCGAGCTCCTCCGTCTCCTTCTTGTCGTGCGGCACGAACTCATGGAGGGGCGGGTCGAGCAGGCGGATGGTGACGGGCTTGCCGTCCATGGCCTTGAAGATGCCGAAGAAGTCCTTCTTCTGGAGCGGGAGGATCTTCTTGAGGGCCTCCTTGCGCGCGGCCTCGTCATCCGCGAGGATCATCGCGCGGAAGTGGACGAGCTTCTCCTTCTCGAAGAACATGTGCTCGGTGCGGCAGAGGCCGACGCCCTGGGCGCCGAATTCGAAGGCGCGCTTGGCGTCCTCGGGCTGATCGGCGTTGGTGCGGACGTCGAAGCCCTTCACCCCGCCGCGCACGGAGGCGGCGCGGATCTCATCGCACCACTTGAGGAAGGTCTCCATGTCCTTGCCGATCTTCGGCACCACGACCGGGAGTTCGCCCTCGTAGACATCGCCGGAAGAACCGTCGATGGTGAGCCAATCGCCTTCCTTGAAGGTCTTCGCCCCGACGACCACCTTCTTGCCCTGGACGGAGACGCCCTTGGCGCCGGCGACGCAGGGGGTACCCATGCCGCGCGCGACGACGGCCGCGTGGCTCGTCATGCCGCCCGTGGAAGTGAGGATGCCCTCCGCCACGACCATGCCGCCGATGTCCTCGGGGCTCGTGTCCTTGCGGACGAGGAGGACTTTCTCGCCCTTCGCGGCCCACTCCTCGGCTTCCTTGGCGGTGAAGACGATGCGGCCGGAAGCGGCGCCCGGGGAGGCGTTGAGGCCCTTGGTGAGGGACTTGGCCGCCTTGAGGACCTTGGGATCCACCATCGGGTGGAGGAGCTGGTCCAGGTGGTCGGGAGACACGCGGAGGACGGCGGTCTCCTTGTCGATGAGCTTCTCGGCCACCATGTCGACCGCGCACTTCACCGCGGCGGCGCCCGCCCGCTTGCCGTTGCGGGTCTGGAGGATGTAGAGGACGCCCTGTTGGACGGTGAACTCCATGTCCTGCATGTCGCGGAAGTGCTGCTCCATGCGGTTCTTGATGGCGACGAGCTGATCGTAGACCTGCTTGTTCTTCTTGGCGAGGGTCGCGATCTTCTCGGGCGTGCGGATGCCGGCCACGACGTCTTCGCCCTGGGCGTTCATCAGGTACTCGCCGTAGAATTCGTTCTTGCCGGTGGTGGGGTCGCGGCTGAAGCAGACGCCCGTACCGGAGTCGTCGCCGAAGTTGCCGAAGACCATGGACTGCACGTTGACGGCCGTTCCCTTGAGGCCCTTGATGGCGTTGAGCTCGCGGTACTTGATGGCCCGCTCGTTCATCCAGGACCCGAAGACCGCGTTGGTGGCGCCCCAGAGCTGCTCGAGCGGATCCTGGGGGAAGTCCTTCTTGGCGAACTTCTTGACGACCTTCTTGTACTCGGCGACGAGCTTCTCGAGGTCCTTCGCGTCCAGCGCGGTATCGAGTTCCACCTTCTTGGCCTTCTTGGCCGCGGCGAGCGCATCCTCGAATTCGTCGTGGGGGACGTTCATGACGACGTCGCCGTACATCTGGATGAAGCGGCGGTACGCGTCCCAGGCGAAACGGGGGTTACCCGTCTTGGAGGCGACCGCGAGGACGGCCTTGTCGTTCATGCCGAGATTGAGGATGGTGTCCATCATGCCGGGCATGGAAACGGCCGCGCCCGAGCGCACGGATACGAGCAGGGGGTCGGCGGCGTCGCCGAGCTTCTTGCCCATGAGCTTCTCCAGCCTCTTGAGCTGGTCGAGGACCTCGGTCTCCAGTCCCGCGGGATACTTGTTCCCGTTCTCGTAGTAAGCGGCGCAAACCTCGGTGGAGATGGTGAATCCGGGCGGGACCGGAATGCCGAGATTCGTCATTTCGGCGAGGTTGGCACCTTTGCCGCCGAGGAGATCCTTCATTTTCGCGTCCCCTTCGGCTTTTCCTTCGCCGAAGAAGTACACGTACTTTTGCTTGGCCATGGTATTGTTTCCTCCGTTACGAATCAAGAGTTAATCCATAAGTCTTGTTCTGTCAAGGATAAACAATCAATAAGGCAGCCGCGGCCCGGCCGCTGCCGAAATCGTGGGGGAATGCAAAAAATCGACCTACTCGGCCATCATCCGCATAATGCGGGGGAAAAAGCAAATTTGTCAACAAAGGAGCGCGGCCCGCGGAACGGCCGATTGCTGAGCCTTCCCGTTTCGGACTATAGTTGCGGTATGACTCCCCACGAGCTTCCCGTTTACCAGCACAAGGACCTCATCCTCAAGGCGCTCGAGGAGCACCAGGTCGTCGTCGTCGAAAGCCCCACGGGTTCCGGCAAGACGACCCAGATGCCCATCATCCTCCACGAGGCGGGCTATTCCAAGAACGGGATCATCGGCGTGACGCAACCCCGCCGCATCGCGGCGGTCTCCGTGAGCGAATACATCGCGCGCCAGATGGGCAGCTCCCTCCCCGGGCTCGTCGGCTACAAGATGCGGTTCGAGGACAAGACCGACCAGTCCACCGCGATCAAGATCATGACCGACGGCATCCTCCTCCAGGAGATGAAGCTCGATCCCTACCTCTCGCGCTACGGCGTCATCATGGTGGACGAGGCGCACGAGCGGAGCCTCAATATCGACTTCGTGCTCGGCCTCTTGAAGCGCGTCCTGGAAGCGCGGCCGGAATTCAAGGTCGTGGTCTCGTCCGCGACGATCAACGCCCAAATCTTCTCCGAGTATTTCGGCGAGTGCCCCGTCGTCAAGATCGACGCCATCGCCTATCCCGTCACCGTCATCTACGATCCGCCCTCCGTGGATCCGGCGCTCGGAGGGCGGGCCGTCTCCGATGCCCAGATCGATAAGATCGACGAGATCGTGTGCAGGGTGGTCGGCGAGAAGCGGGACGGCGACGTCCTCGTCTTCCTCCCCGGCGAGAAGGCCATCAAGGACTGCATGCAGCGCCTCTACGACGGCGCCGCCGGCAAATACGTCCACTGCGTGCCCCTCTACGGCCGGCTCGGCAAGGAAGAGCAGGAGCGCGTTTTCGAGACTCCCCCGAAGGGCAAGACCAAGGTCGTGGTATCCACGAACATCGCGGAGACCTCCGTCACTATCGACGGCATCGCCACGGTGATAGACTCGGGGCTCTCCAAGCTCAACCACTACAACCCCCGCACCTTCACCTCGAGCCTCATCGAGGGGACGATCTCCAAGGCTTCCTGCAACCAGCGCAAGGGTCGCGCCGGCCGCACGCGGGAAGGCACCTGCTACCGGCTCTACGCCCGAAAAGACTTCGAGAACCGGCCGCTGTTCACCACGGAGGAGATCTACCGCACCGATCTCTCCGAGGTCGTCCTCCGCATGGCCGAGCTCGGCGTCACCGCCTTCGAGGAGTTCGACTTCATCTCCCCCCCGAACCGGGAAGGCCTCATCGCCGCGATCGAGACCTTGAACCTCCTCGACGCCCTGGACCCCGATCGGACCCTGTCCAAGGTCGGCAAGATGATGTGCGAATTCCCCCTGCCCCCGCGCCAATCGCGCATCATCGTGGAGGCGATCCTAAACTATCCGGAAGTCACCGAGGAGACGATCGTCGCGGCGGCCTTCCTCTCCACCCAGAGCCCCTACGTGCTGCCGCCCGGCGAGGAGACGGACGCCCGGCGGGCCCACCACGCCTTCCGCGACAGCGCCGGCGACTTCGTCTCCTACATCCGGCTCTACCGCGCGTACAAGGGTGCCCGGGATAAGAAGGTTTTTTGCGATCGGAGCTACCTGGACGAGAAGGCCATGGCGGAGATCGCCAACGTCAAGGATCAGCTCGAACTCATCGTCTCCGCGATGGGCGTGCCGATCCTCTCCGGGGGGCCGACCGAAGACTACCTCTGTTCGGTGGCCCGCGGCCTCATCCAGTTCGTGTGCGTCCGCGAGGGGCGCGACATGTACCGGAGCCTCACCGCCGACCGCATCCTCATCCATCCCGGCTCGGTCATGTTCCGCGAGGACCCGCCGTACATCGTGGCGGGCGAAATCGTGCGGACCACGCGCATGTACGCCATGTCGGTCTCCCCGCTCCCCAAGAGCGCGATAGCCCGCATCAGCCCGAGCCTCTACGAGGGGCTCATCGGTCGGACCGAGGGCAAGGCGGAGACCAAGCCGAAGCAGGCGCGCGACTTCACGAACCGCATCAAGATCGGCTCCGAGATCTTCGAGATCGAAAAGATCAAGGGGTTCAAGGCGGCGATCCTGCCGTGGGAACGGCTGTCGCGCATCGCGCGCGACATCGGGAGCGATTCGGGGGCCATCTACAAGGATCTCCGCGGCGTCGTGACCCTCCGGGGCAAATACGAGATACTCGCGGGTGAGAAGATGGAGCTCATCCTCTCGGTAGCGCCGTCGCTCGCCCTCGATGATGCCCTGGACCGGAAGTGGCCGCGCAAGAAGAACTTCGATTCCAAGACCGACCTTTCGGAGCTCTTGGAGAGCTTGCCGCTCATCCTCACGCCGGCGGTCTGGAAACAGGGCAAGACCGAGCTCGGATTCCTCTGCATCTTCACCGACGGTGCCGGCAACTATTGGTTCAAGTGCTCGCGGGGCTTCCACACGGCGCTCAACGAGAGCCTTTCCAGCGTGGAGACCCTCATCGACGAGCTCGGCGAAGAGGTCGCGGTAGAACGGAAGGACATCGTCAACCAGACCTACCGTCGTCTCGCGTCCTACCTGGAGTAAGACTCCGGCCGGCCGAACGTCCGGTCGAGTTCGGCCACGCACTCGAGCACGAAGGGGTCCAGGAAGAGGAGGCCCTCAGAGGTGAGCGCGGCCGCGTCCTTCCGCGCGAGGCCGCGCGATCTCCAGGCGGCGAGCGTGTCGCCGATGAAGGCCTCCAGGGGAGCACCGAACCGGCGCAGGAAGAGGGTCGGATCGGGCCCCGCGAGGGTCCTGAAGCCCATCATGAACGTCTCCTCCATGAGGCCCCTCCGGTCCACCCGTTCCTCATCGACGGACGGACCGCCCGCGAGCCAGAGGTCCACGTCGCTCTTCACGGAGATGCGCCGCGCGGTCCCCTCCCCCTCGTCCACGAGGGTGCCGGAGGCCGCCGGACCGAAGCCGAGCCAGCTCTCCATCCGCCAATAGCGGAGGTTATGGGCGCACGCTTCCCCGGCCCGCGCGAAGTTGGAGACCTCGTACTGGCGGAGCCCCGCCGCCTCGAGCGCGTCCCGCCCCGCGAGCCAGAGTTCGTCGGAGGCCTCGTCGTCCGGAAGGTCCGCCGCGCCGCGGTCCGCGCGGGAGGCGAGCGGCGTCCCCTCCTCCACGATCAACGAATAGAGCGAAACGTGGGAGACGCCGGCCGAAAGCAATCGCGCGATGTCGGACCGGAGCGAGGCCTCGTCCTGGAACGGGAGGCCCGCGATGAGGTCCACGGAGAACCGGCCGCGGAAGGTCGAGGAGACTAGGTCGAGCGCGCGGAGGGAAGACTCGACGCTGCCCAGTCGACAAACCGCCTCCCGCGAGCGGCCGTTGAGGCTCTGGACGCCGAGGCTGACGCGATTCGCGCCCGCCCCTTCCAGTGCCGCGAGCACTCCGGCGTCCAGGGATTCTGGGTTGGCCTCCACCGTCACCTCGGCGGGCCGGCCGGGGCACCGAGCGAGCACGCCGCCGATCAGGCGGCCGAGCCGCGCGGCGCCGAGGAGCGTCGGCGTCCCGCCGCCGATGAAGACGGTCGGCACGGAATCCACGGCCTCCGCGGCCAGCCCGGCCTCGACCTCGTCCAGGACCTTGTCGACGTAGGCGTCCTGCCGCGGATCGGAAGGCCGGCAGCGGACCGAGTAGAAGTCGCAGTAATCGCAGGCGCCGGCGCAGAAGGGGACGTGGATATAGAGGGAGGCTTCCACCGCTTACGGCCTGCCGATACGGCGCGGGGGCCAATACCGGAAGACCGCCTTTCCGACTACCGCGCGGAGCTTGACCGCGCCCCAGGTGCGGGAATCGTTCGTATTGCCGCGGTCGTCGGCGACGAGGAAGCACTCGTCGGAGGCGAGGATGATCTGGTCCATGCTGCCCGAGAGGGGCACCGAGGCGTCCCAGCCCTCAGGCAGGGCCGGAAGCATGAGGTCGTAAGGCCGCGCGGCCAATTCGAATTCGGTGAGCGCGTAGGCGTCCCCCGCGGGGCGGACGCGCAGTACGAAATCCGTCATGGAGACGGCGTCGCCGGGAAGCGCGGCGACGCGCTTGAGGAGCGGGCGGTCGTTTTCATCGCCGAGCCCGCCGCGCTGCGCGGTGAAGAACCGGACGAAACCGTCGGCGATCCCGTAGAAGAAGTTGTGCCGTTCGGCAGACCGCGCGGGGATGACGACGACGATGCTGCCTCGCTTGAGCGCCGAGGTCCCCGTCTTGCCGTAGAAGGGCAATCGGGAACCGAGGCCGAAGGAGGACACGAGGAGGCGGTCCCCCGGCCGCAATCCCGGCCGCATGGTCTCGTTGTCCACGACGACCGTGTACATGAGGAAGGCGGAAACGAAGGAGTAGACCAGGAAAATGGAAAGGACCCAGGCGACCGCGCGCAGGATACGGTGTCGCTGCTGCTTCTGCGCGGCATAAGAGTATTTGCGCCACTTGTCGAACACGCTATCCCCGTCCTCCCCGTCTACAGGACGGGTCCCATCCTGTCGAGCGGCCAATAGATGACCGACGCCTTACCGAGCACTTTCGTTGCCTTTACGGGTCCGAAATACCGGGCGTCGCGCGAATTGTCCCGGTTGTCCCCCATCGGGAAGATGCGGCCCTCGGGGACGAACCACCCGAGGCTGTACCGGGCGTACAGGGCGCCGTACCGCTTGTCCTGCGGGGAAGCGGCGCGGTGGAGCGCGAGCCGGGCGCGCTCGAAGGCCAAGGGGTCGTAATTGCCCAGGCTTTTGACCTTCTGGAAGGAAGCTTCCAGATCGGCCGGGACCGCGATGCGCAGATCGTCGTAGGCCGCGTAGCGGCCGGCGTTCCAGATATGCGGATAGTCGGCGTCCGCCACGAGCCGATTGACCGTATGGATCTGGCGGCTCGCCTCCAGGTATTCCCGCTCCTTCACCCACCTCGTCTCGCCCGCGAAGAGGAAGCTCATCTCGCCCCGCTCCATGGCGAGGCGATCGCCGCCCATTCCGACGGCGCGCTTTATGAGGAAGTGCGCCTTGGGCTCCCCGTTCTCGTCCCGGTCGATGTCGACGACGGAAAGGGTGAGCATGTAGATCACCCGCTGGGCGACGTCGAAGACGGGGCCGCGGGAAATATAGGAAGGATTTTCGAAGATGATGATCTGGTTGCGCTTCGGCTTGATCGGGCTCGGAAGCTTCGCGACGCCGGGGAGGACCTCGGGGCCGAAGGACAGCTTGTCCACGAAGATGCGGTCGCCGATGAGCAAGGTATCGATCATGGAGCCGGAAGGTATCTGGTAGGCTTGGAAAAGGTACTGATTGACGAGGAGGACGACCCCCGCGGCCCAGACGAACGCCTCGATCCAATCGAGAAAGGGATTCTTCGCTTTCGTCCGCTCGCGCTTCACGCGCCTGACCGTTTTCCGGTGGGTGAGGAACCGTTCGGTAACGGCCTGCAAGCCGTCCAAGAAGTCGGGGGATTTCGCCATCGTTCCGAAAAGCTACCATGAAGGATCGTCGTTGACAAGGCAGGGGGGCGTACCTATAATGCCGCCATGTTCGGAAAACCGATCGGGAAAAACGAGCGAATTCCCGAGGACGTCGTCGCGCTCAAGAGCCTGTTCGGCGTACGGCCCGGCGCGTATCTCGCGGTCCTGTACGCGATCGCCCTCTTCGCCATCCTCTTCGGCCTCCTCGTATTGCCCGGTATCCTCAAGCCGGGAAGCCTCGTCTCGTTCGATGCGGACCCGCGGGGGGCCGCGGTGCGCGTGGACGGGACCTACGTCGGTCAAGTTCCCTGCACCGTTTTCGTCGCGGCCGGTACGCGGTCCATCACCTTCGCCGCCCCCGGTTTCTCCGATTCCTCCGTGGAAAAGACCATCCCATCCCGCCTCTTCGCCTCCCTGTTCTCTCCCCGGCGGGACGCCGTGTCCGCGTCGCTCGCGTCCGACGATCCCGCGGCGGCCCTCGCCCTCGGCGCGGCGGACTACGCCGCCTGGACCTTCGCCGGGGAACCGACCGCCACCTACCAAGTGCCCCTTTCGCTCTCCGAGGCGGCGTACCGTACGGGGCCCGCGGCCCGCGACGAGGCCGTGCGAAAGCGCATGGAAGAGATCCTCCGCGCGGCCGCCCGTTTCTCCGCCTACGCGGCTTCCCAGCGCGATCTCCTGCGCGCGGCGGTCCTCGTCGATTCGGCGGGGCTCGCGCCCTCCCCGATCGCCGCCCTCAGGTCGGGTAGAGCCATCCTCGAGTATCTTTCTTCCACCGCAGGCGCTTCTGCCTGGCTGGCCTCCTCGCTCCCCGCGGCCGCGGCAGCCGAGGTAAGTTCCTCCGCGTGGTACGCGGCCGAGAACGCGCGCGCTTCCGCGCTCGTCGCGGCCTCCCGGACGGCATCGGCCGCCGCGGCGGGCCGCCGCGTCGCCGTCGGAGGCTTGGGTTTCCGTGAAATTCCCTCGGGATCGCTCACCCCCACCGGCTCCTTTCCCCGGACGATCCAGGTGCCAGCGTTCTTCATAGCCGAGAAAGAAGTGGACTCGACCGCCTGGGCGGCCTTCCTCGCGGCCCATCCGGAATGGGCCGCATCCCGTAAAGACGACCTCAAGGAACGCGCCCTCGTCTCCGACGGCTATCTGGAAGCCTCCGCCGATCCGGCCTACCCTGCGCCCTCGGCGCCGGGCATATCCTGGCACGCCGCGGCGGCCTTCTGCGCGTGGCTGACGTCCGCCCTGCCCGATTCCCTCCGCGGCTGGGAAGTCCGCCTTCCCACCGAGGCCGAATGGGAACGCGCCGCCCGGCTCGCACCCGCGGGCGTCGAGCGGCTCAAAGGCGGCCTCTGGGAATGGTGCGCCGACGCGTACGCCCCGCTCGACTTCCTCCCCGCTTCTCCTGCAGCCGAGGCGTCCGTTTCTTCTCCGGAACGCTCGGTACGCGGCGGTTCCTGGATCAATCCGGCCTCCGCGGTGTCGGTGGACACGCGCGCGTCCCTGCCGGCGGACTCCTGTTCCCCCTTCGTCGGGTTCCGGCCCGCGATCGTTCGGAAGGATGACCGATGAGCGAGGGCGTCAAGGTCCTGGCGGTCAACCGTAAGGCCCGGCACGACTATGCGGTGGAGGAAAGCTACGAGTGCGGGATAGAACTGCTCGGCACCGAGGTGAAATCGATCCGCGACGGCAAGATTTCGTTCCCGGACGCCTGGGCCGAGGTGATTGACGGCGAGATCTGGCTCCGGGCTTTCCGCATCTCGGAAAATCCTTTTTCCTCGATCTTCAACCACGACCCCGATCGCAAGAAACGCCTCCTGCTCCACCGGGACGAGATCAAGCGCATCACGCGCAAGGTGGAGGAAAAGGGGTTTACCCTCATTCCGCTCTCGTTCTACCTCAAGAAGGGGCGGGTCAAGGTCGAGCTCGGCCTCTGCAAGGGCAAGAAGGCCTTCGACAAGCGGGCCGATATCCGGGATCGCGACGTCAAGCGAGACGTGGCGCGCGAATTCCGCCACGGCCTGAAAACCTGACCGCGACCCCCCGCGAGATCGGCCAGTAGATGGTTTGCCCGGAGAGCGCTATAGTTAAGGCGACATGAAGACCGTTTACGTGGCTTTGCTCGTCGCGCTGATCGCTCCCGGCCTCCCGGCCGCGGAGGAAGCGCGTCCCGTAGTGGCGATCATGCCCTTCACTTCCGCCGGCGTCGGTAGCGACGAAACCAAGACCATAGAGAACCTCGTAGAATCCTACGTCTCCGAATTGGACGAATTCACCCTCGTTGCCCAGGAGGATCGCGACCTCGTGCTATCCGAATGGGAATTCGCCGTTTCGACGCCGACCGGCGCTTCCGGCGCGGAGAAGATAGGGACCCTGCTCGCGGCCGACTACCTACTCTCGGGCAGCGTGGGAGCCGTCGGCGACAACCGGGTTTTGAGCCTGGAAGTCGTCAAGGTCAAGACCGGCGAGAAACGGAGCGTCTCCGCGGTCCACCCGAGCCTGAGCGAACTCGCGCTGAACGCGCGGTCGGTAGTCAGGCAGGTTTTCTCCCGGGAGCGGGCCATCGTGGACGGAGCGGCGGCGGAGAAACGGATCGACCTCTCGGAGGACCTCGTAACCGGCAGCTGGAGGGGCGACAAGGGCGTGGAGCTCGTCCGCATCATGCGCGGGGGACGGGCCGTCGCCATCCTGTCGTCCGGCGCCAAGATGGAGCTGGAGTATTCGATCGAGGACGGCGTCCTCCATGTCGTGCAGACCTCGGCCAACACCGAGCGGTTCTACCACCCCGTGCCCTACAAGGTCGCCCGAGAGCTCGTCGCGATCGCGCAGCCCATGGAATGGCGTCTTTCGCCGATCGCCGACGGATCGGTGCTGCGCGGCACGAAGACGGCTACCGCCGTCCGCTATGAGCGCGACGTCATCCTGGAGGTGACGCGCGACGCGGTCAGGGACGCCGAGTGGACGCGCCTGGGACGCTGAGGACCCGTTAGGGCCGGCGCCTCCGGCGCGAAACGCCCGCCATGGAGGCGAGGCCGTACGTCGACAGCCCCGCGACGAGGGCGATGACCCTGAGCGTACTATTCGGGATGCCGACCGGCCGCACGGCCGTGAGGAGGTTCCCGGCCGTCGCCACCCGCCGCCCCGCCGCCGGTACGCCTACGATGCGCACGAAACGCTCGTCCGGCCTGCCGTAGCCGAGTTCCCTGGCGCGCACGGTTATCGTGTCCGCGTCGCTGCGCAGCGCGATGATCGAACCTTCCAGCTCGCCGTTAATGGCGCGCAGTTCTTCCATATTGGCGGCGAGGCGATCCCGTTCGGTTTCCAGGCCGCGCTGGGCGATGATGCCGGTGCGGCCGACGGTGATGGCCAGGAAACCGTACACCGCTACGGCGACCCACACGGAGAAGGCGAATCGTAGGTATCTCATCATGGAGATTAACGGAAAACCCGCTGCCCCACTTAAGACGGGAACCGAGAAATATCCGTTATTGACAACAGGAAAAACCGTGCGATACATTTATACGAAGAAAAGATAACAATCGCGGTGCTCGTGGCCGATACTAGCAATACCATTGAGATGTCCGTTGGGAGTATGTGATGGCAATCGACAAAGATCCTTCGGTTTACCGCGATCGGGGCATGATCGGATCCTCGGATGAGCTCGACGAATACGGCGTTTGGGTGAAAAGCGAGCCAGAGGACATCGGTTCCGCGCCCGCCTCACCCATTGAGGAACCGACACTGCCCGATATCGAGGATCTTCCCGACCTGGAACTCGATTCCACGGAACCGTTCGATTTTCCGCCCGCCGAGGCCGGACTCCCGGAAGAAGATAAAGAAGCCGCCGAGGAGGCCCCCGAATCCGCCGCGGCCAAGACCGAACGCGCGAAAATGGATTTTTCCGTGGCCGATGGCGGCGAGGTCGGCGGCGAATCGTTGCCGTCCTTTGAAGACATCGCGTCCTTTGAAGCCGAACTGCCGCCGGTATCCAATGAAGACTTCACCGAGCTTTCTATGGACGACTTCCTGGAGGGGGACGAAGAAACCGTCTCCGGCCAGTCCGACCTGGGCACCGAAGAGGGCGCCCTCGATATCGACCTGGACTTCAAGGACTCCGGCGTAAGCCAGCAGAGCCAGGCCGTAGAGGCGGATTTCGATTTCCAGGTAGAAGACGAGAGCACTCCCCCCGCGAGCGGAGCGGACTCCTCGTTCGCCCTGGAGACCGTCTCCGACTTCGACGATTTCCTCAACGACCTGTCCGACACCGAGAAGGCCGCCGAACCGGCCGCGGTCGTTGCGGAAGCCGCGGAGACGATCGAAGAGCAGCCCGCGGCCGACGCGACCGAAACCGAGGATATCGCCTTCGACGTGGAGGAGAGCGAGCCCGTGGCCACCACCTTCGAGGCGGTGGAGGAATCCGAGGAGATCGTCCTCTCCGAGATGGAAGGCGATACCGAAAAGGCGGAAACCGGCGCGCCGGAAGAGTCCTTCGACGACGTCGCCGCCTTGAGCCGCGACCTGGCCGAGGAAGAGAGCCGGGAGGCTCCCGCGGCGGACGCGGGCCTGTCCACCCAATTGCTCATGCGGATCGCCGACGAGCTCTCCTCCATCAAGACCGAGCTTTCGTCGCTCAAGGAAGAACTCGCCGTCCTGCGCGGAGAAGCCAAGCCGGTGCAGACCGAGGAAAAGGCGCCCCCCGCTTCCCACGGTTTCTTCGACGAGGAGGACGACGAAAAGATCGCCCTGACCGGCGACGAGCTGGACAACATCCTCAATACCGCGGACTTTACCGAAGAAGCGGGAGCGGACGCGACCGCCGAACTCTCGGACGAGGCCATAATCGACGACTTCCTCATGGATCGCGAGGACCTGCTCGGTACGACCGAGGAAGGCGCCCCGGCTGAGACCGCCTCCGCGGGAACCGCCGAAGAAGAAATCGCCGATGAGCCCGCCATCCAGGATATCTCGTTCGAGGAGGAGAGCGAAGCCGCCATCGAACGCATCACGCTGGACGAACCGGCGCCTGAAGCGGTTCCGGAAGAACTGCAGCAACTCCAGGTGTCCGGGGTGAGCCCCATGACGCCGCCGCCCGAAGATACCAGCTATCTCGAGGCGGACGATTTGGCCACCGCCGATATCGACCTCTCCGAGGCGGTGATCGACGAACCGGACCTCGGCGGCCCCATCCTGGAAGAGACCCCCGTGGTGGAGCCTTCCATCGAACATATCGACCTTGACATGGAGGAATCGCTCCACATCGAAGGCGACGAAACGGAGCCGCAGGGCGAGGGATTCGAGAACATCGAACTCACGCTCGACGAGTTCATCGGCGAGGACCAGGGGATCGGCCAGGAAATGGAGATCGCCCTGGAGGAAAGCGCGCCGGTCGGCCCCGCCGAAGAGGCTCCGGTGATCGAGGAGAGCTTCGCCGAGGTCGTACCCGAAGGCTTCGTGGTCGAACCCGAAGGATCGGAGGAAGCGGAGGCGGAGGCGGAGGCCGAACCGGCCGAGGCGTTCGAATCCGTTGAACTCACCGAGGAGACCGAGGAAAGCCAGCCGCTTCCCGTGGATATCCGCCAGGAAGTCAAGGCGGTGCTGTCCTACATGGATCAGCTCCTCGAGTCGCTGCCCGAAGATAAGATCGAAGAGTTCGCCAAGTCCGAATACTTCGATACGTACAAGAAGCTCTTCGAAGAGCTCGGCTTGGTCTAAGAATGGGTTTGTACGAACGGGTTTCCCGCCTGGAGCTCGGTTCTTCTCCGCAGCCCAAGCGGGGCCTTCTCAGCAGAGCCGCGGCCCTGCACCTGCCCGCAGGTACGGACGCGGCCTTCGAGGACGCCTTCATCGTGCGCATGCAGCGCTTGAACGCGGCCGATTCCACGCCCTTCACGGCCTTGTCCCTGCTCAAAGCCTTCCAACCCTTCTCCGCCGGGCTCTGCCTGGCGCTACGCGGCGGCGCCTACGAGTGCGTCGCGGCGGTGGGGGTGGAAAGCGCCCCTTCGAGCATCCCCGCCGAGCTCCTGTTCCCGCCCTCCGTCGACGGGGCCCATCGCATCGGGCTCGCGGGCGACTTCGGCATCGCGAGCGCGTCGAGCGAGACCGCGGCCTGGGCATTTCCGGTCCCCCAGAGCGATGCCCCGCGCCACGCGGCCCTCATCCTCGTGGAAGAGGCGGGGAAACCGCTCGCCGTCGACTCCCTTTCCCGCGTCCTCGCCGCGTGCGCGGACCGGTTCTCGCCGCCCGCCGCCCAGGAGCCGACCCCCGCCGCGCTCAAGGATTTCCTCGCGTCGGCGCTCCATGAGGCTCCCGGCCTCCACCTCATCGTACTCCAGCGGGAAGGAGCCGAAGACCTCGCGCGGCAAGCCTCCGCAGCCCTGGCCACGCTCGGTTCCGCCATCGAGCTCCCGCACGGCCGCGCCCTGATCGCGGTCCCCACGGGGCATGACCGGGAATTGCTCGCGCATCGCCTGGCGAAGAGCCTTCAGGCGGTCGCCACCGCAGGCACCGAAGTCTCCAGCCTGGACGACGCGCAGGAATTCCTCGAAAGCCTCGCCTAACCATGTCGGAGCGTATCGCCACTTCCCGTAGCGGCGCCCCCACGGCGTTCCGGGGTGCCATCGCGCTCCATTCCGCCTACGATCCCGTCGCCGAAGCCGACCGGTACGCGGCCGCCCTCGCCATCCAGGAAAAAACGACCATCCTCATCTTGATCGAGCCGGCTCTCGGGTACCTGACGGGCGCGCTCAGGCGCAGATTCCCGGGCCGTCGGCTCATCGCCGTGCATTGTTCCTCCTTTTACGATCCGGCGACCCTCGTCGAGACCGCCGACGCGGAATGGCGTCCCGGCCAGGACACGGACAGCAACGCGTTCCTGGAGACGCAGATCAAGGATTGGGAAGCCGCGCGCACCCAGGTGATCGAATGGAGGCCGGCGATAGCGGCCTATGGAGAGGCGGCGGCCGAGGCGTTCCGCGCGGTATCGACCTTCCTGCGGCGATGTAGCGCGAACGACGACACGAACCGGGCGTTCGGCCGCCGCTGGCTGCGCAACGCCCTACGGAACGCGGGCACCGCCGAACGCGAACTCGCTCCCGAACCGGGCGAC
>JAEXTK010000030.1 GCA_023406985.1 Spirochaetota bacterium
CCTCGGCACCGGGGACGGGCGTTTCCCTGAGTTTGACCGCTCCTTCCGCGGCCGCCGCCTTTCCGGCCTCCCGGCCTCCCCGCTCGGCGGACTCGAGCCGGCCGAACGCGGCGACCCGTTCCGCGCCTCGCGCGGACCGATCCTGAGCGCGCGCGGAGACCGCGGACGCGCCGTCCTGGGCGGCGTTTTTGGAGGGAGCCTTCGATTTTCCTTGACCCGCGGCCGCGGTATCGACGGCCGACCGGGCCTCGGCGAGCAAGGAGGAGAAGAGCGAGGCGAGGCCGTTCCGCTTGGCTTTTCCCGAGGATGGGCGGACGCCCGGCTCTCCGAGCAGCGCTTCTGCGGCGTGCGCGTGCGCCGATGGTTGGATCACCGCGAGAACCTCCTGAGTTCGTTCCGGAGGATTCCCGCGGCGGCGGATCAGTTGAGACCGCGCGGTTTCCCGGCCATCTTTCGCTGAAGTTCCGCCGAACGCTGGGGAGGGAGCAGCGAGAGCCAGTAGGCGACGATGGACGCCGTACCTTCCTGCCTCGCGATCTCCTCGGTCATCCGGAACACGTCGATGGCGTCCTGATCGTCCATGGCGGCTATGATCCCCACGGCCTTCTCGGGCGGCATGCCCGTCAGGTAGCGCGCGTTCTGTTCGACGTTTACCCTTCTATTCTCGAACTGTTCGACGGTCACGTTGAAGGATTTCTCGCGTTCGTCCAAGGCTTTTTGCCGTTCTTCCAGTTCCTGGGCCTTTTGCTCGATCTCCGCCTCTTGCCGGGTGACCGACTCGTCGCGTTTGTCAAGCTCCGATTCCCGCAGGTCCAGGGCTTCCTGGCGCACGGAGAGGCGTTCGCCGTCGAGGGATAAGGCTTCGTCGGGGATGGCCGCGGAGGCGGACCGGGGCGCGATGTTGAGGAGGCGATAGAGGGGGGAGAGGTACGGTTTGGCGTCGATGATCCCGAGGTAGTCGAACCAGACCACCCCGCCCGCGGCGAGCACGAGGATGAGGAGCACGAGGACGACGACGCGTCCCGCTATACGCTGACTTTCATAACCGGCCACCCGTTTTCCCCCCGACCTCGGTCTTCAGTATGGTCCGCCCTTCCCGCACTCGTCAAGGACGCGCTCCGTTTCGCTCACGCGAGGAGTTCGATGCGGGCCTTAACGTACGCGAGGCGATCCGCGTTGAGCGTCGCGGTGCGGTGCTCGGTGCCCGCGATCGTTTCCACGGCGTAGGCCCCGCGGCTCACGAATTTCTTGCCCCTGCCCTCGGTGAACCAGTAGACGAGGGCGATGCGTCCCCCGTCGATCTCCAGGGCCGTGGCGCCCTTCTTGCTGATGGCGCTCCCCGAGTTGAAGAGGCAGGGCACCGGCAACTCGTCGCCGTAGAGGGTCTCTTGGAGGCTGCGCCGCCGTTCCTTCCGCTTGAGCTTGGCGAGCTCCGCGCGGAGGGCGTGGATCTCCCCCTCGATGCGGCGGCGTTCGCCGTCCTCGGCGAGCGGATAGTCGCGGCAGAGCCGCTCGATCTCGAATTTGATGAAATCGAACCGGGAGAGGGATTCGAAGAGGGCCCGGTGCGTGTGGCCGATGACCGAGACGAGGCCCTGCATGCGGGAGAAGTCGTACGCCCGCCGCTCGACGTGGAACCGCCGGCGGGGATTGCGCGCGGCGGAGATGTTCTTGATGCCGATCGGTTTGAGGACGTACCGGAGGGAGGCCCGGATCATGCCGTTGTAGTTGGAATAGATGTGGGACGCCTGGTGGCCGTGGTAGACGAAGATGGGCAGGATGCCCGTCTCTATCCTGACCGCGTCGTAGAGGGGGTAGGGATACGAGGCGTCCAGGAGGAGGTCCTCGTCGTGGTTGCCGACGATCTTGTGGAGTTTCCCCTTCTCGGCGAAGCGATCGAAGAGGCGGTACACGTCGGCCCAGCGGCGGCGGATCGCGGAGAGGCGGTAGCGCTGGAGGTCCTCTACGTCGCCGTTGAGCACGAGGTCCCAATCCTCGGCGAGGTACTTCTTCTCCAGCACGGAGAGGACGAGGTCGCCGTTCCGCACGAAATCGTCGCCGCGGCCGCCGTCGCCCATGTGGAGGTCGCTCAGGATGAGGACCCTTCCGCCGGCGCCGATGTCGACGACCGGCGCCGTCCCGAGCCGTTCGATCATCGCGCGTACGAAGAGCCCTTCGGTCATGGCTTGCCCTCGGAGGCGAGGCCCGCGTAGTCGACGGCGAGGCGGGCGGCGAGGCGGGCGTTGTTGAGCACGAGCGCGATGTTCGATTCCAGGCTTTCCCCGCCGGTGAGTTCCATCACCCGCGCGAGGAGGAAGGGGGTCGTCTCCTTGCCCGCGACGCCGGCCTTCGCCGCGTCCGCGAGGGCGGCCTCGATGGCCGCGTCGATCGCGGCTTTCGGCATTTCGCGCTCGGCGGGGATGGGGTTGGCGATGACCATGCCGCCCCGGAGGCCGTTTTCCCACTTGGCGCGGAGGGCGCGCGCGAGGACCGCGGTGGAGTCCACGCGCCAATCGACCTTGAAGCCGCTCGACCGCGTATAAAAGGCGGGGAGCTCGTCGGTGCCGAAGCCGACCACGGCGACGCCGCGGGTCTCCAGGTACTCCAAGGTGAGGCCGAGGTCCAGGATGCTCTTGGCCCCCGCGCAGACGACGGCGACGTCCGTCCGCGCGAGTTCCTCCAAGTCGGCCGATACGTCGAAGGTGGCGGCCGCGCCGCGGTGCACGCCGCCGATGCCGCCGGTGGCGAAGATGCGGATGCCGGCGAGGTCGGCGACGATCATGGTCCCCGCCACGGTGGTGGCCCCGCTCAGGCCCCGGGCCAGGACGAAGGGGATATCCCGCCGGCTCGTCTTGACGGCGTCGCGGCCCGTCTTCGCGAGCAGTTCGATCTCGCTCGCTCCGAGTCCGGCCTTGAGCCTGCCGCCGAGTATGGCGACGGTCGCGGGGACCGCCCCGGACTCGCGGACCGCGGCTTCCACGGCGAGGGCCGTCTCCGCGTTCTTGGGATAGGGCATGCCGTGGCTGATGATGGTGGATTCCAGGGCCACGACCGGCCGGCCCTCGGCGATCGCGTCGGCGACCTCCGGAGCCATGTCCAAGTAGTTCGTCATATCCGTACTTCCTTCCAGGCCAGCGCGCCCGTTCTGCGCCAGGCGGATAACTGATTCTCCAGCCGGACCCCGTCCAGGTCGGCCGGGCACGCGTCGCTCGCGGCGAGGGCCGCGGAGGCCGCCGCGCAGCCCGCGGCCCCCTCTTCCCGCTCGTCCAGGCCGAGGAGGCGGGCGCGGAGCGCGCCCGCGAGGAAGGCGTCGCCGGCCCCGGTGGCCGAGACAACCCGAACCTCCGGGGCGCTCAGGAGGTAGGCCCCGTCCGCGGCGACGCGGTATACGCCTTCCGCGCCGAGGCTCACATATATACCCCCGACGCCCGCCGTGCGCAAGGC
>JAEXTK010000088.1 GCA_023406985.1 Spirochaetota bacterium
TTTTCCCAAAGCGCGCGGGTGAGGACAAAGGTCGGCACCCCGCCGAGTTCGTGCGGGCACTGCGGACGGGATTCGAGCTCGTACTCGATCATCCAGCGCTTGAACCCGTTCGGGCTCTCGGCGACGATGAAGACCTCCTCCTCGCCCAGGATGTCGATGTGGTGCTCCATCTTCGCCGCGAAGAGCTGGGCGCCGACGCGCAGTCCGCGCTTGATCGTCAGGGTGTGTAGGCTCATGCCCAGCTTGGAGTCCACGTGGCGGCTGGTGACGATGCCCGCGATGACCCCGTCGATCGCGCCGACCAGGACGAATTCGTTCGCCACCCGGTGGCGGTACCAGCCGAGGATCTCGGAGTACATCCGCGCCGCGACGATGTCGTAGAAATCCGTCGGCACGCCGATCAGGGGGTACACGGTTCCCAGCAGGGCGCCGACTTCCTCGCGCTTGGCTTCCCGGACGACCATCTTCTCGCCGGAGGCCAGGGTGATGACCTTGGGGGGATAGGGCTTGAGATCCACGGCCGGCGGCCTGAGCTTCATCTCCATCGCATCGATCGCCATAATTGACTCCTTATAACTCAGTCGAATCTTTCAAACAGATCAAAACCCAAGAATTTTCAACCACAGATGAACACGGATCCCCACTGATACTCACAGATTGAAAAACGAAATATCTATTTTCTTATCTGTGTCGCACGACAGTGCGTTATCAGTGTTCATCTGTGTTCATTTCTTCTTCCCTAAACCTTCCGGGCTTCGTTGTGGAGCCACTCGTTCTTCGCTCCGGCGATATCGCCGAACTTGGTGAGCTCCGCCTTGGCCTTCTTCTTCATGAGCTCCGCGTACCGGTCGTCGTCCACGTGCGCCACGATGCGCGCGATGGAGGACTCGCCGTCCACGAAGCGCCAGGGGTAGCAGCCGATCGTCGCCCGCTGGTTGAGGAGCAGATCGATGTCGCCGCCCACGCACTCGGCGTGGATGAGACCCTTGTCGAACATCTCGATGTGCATGAGCTGGTACTTGTCGTCGCTGAAGAATTCTTCAAGGGACTTACCGTACTTCTTCTGGAAGTGCGCGTCGCACTCCTTGGCCTGCCGGGGCATCCACTCGCGGATCTTGGTGTTCATGGGGTGGTCGGCCGAGCCGCAGTCCACGCCGATCCAGCGGAGCTTCTTCTTCTTGGCCCATTCGGCGAATTCGCGATCGGGACCGGGGTGCTTGATCATGTACTTGATCTCGTCGCCGGTGGGCTGGTCCCAGCCGTAGTGGTGGAAACCGGTGTGGATGAGGAGGATGTCGCCCTCCTTCACCTCGACCCGCTCCTCCACCATCTTGGAGGTGTAGACGTCGTATTCGCCGCACACGTCCGACAGGTCGACGATGGCGCCCTCGTGGACCAGGAAGTCCATATCGAGGCTCGCGATGTCCTTACCGGGGGTGTAGAAGTGGATCTCGCCGTCCAGGTGCGTGCCGATGTGGTTGGAATGGGTCACCACTTGGCCGTTCGCGCCGTTGGGCGCGAGGCGCTTGAAGTACTGGACCTGGAGCGGAATATAGGTCGGCCAGGGCGGCGTGCCGACACCGAGGGGGATGGTCAGATCGATTACCTTCATCGCGAGTCCTCCTATGCGCTAACGTACGCGGCCTCAGGTCCGCGCCGAACGGTTAACAATATTTCTCCGCGAAGGCGGCCAATGCGTCCCGGTAGCAATTCTCCGGCGGTTTCACGAGGCCCGCGCCCACCATGCCGATGCCCGGCTCCTTGTGGGCGATGCCCGTGTTGATGACCGGCAGGATGCCCTTCTCCACCACCGCCCGCAGGTCGATGGCCGTCGGGGTGCCGCGGAAATCGAGCACCGGGATCTTGTAGGCCTCGCTCTCCGCCAGGGTGATCTCGTACATGCGCTCGGTGAACGCGATGGCGTCCGCGGGTTTGCCGCCCACGAACTTGACGATGGCCGGAGCGGCCGCCATGGCGAAGCCGCCGATGCCCGCCGTCTCCGTGATGACCGAGTCGCCGATGTCGGGCGCCGCGTCCGCCGCGGAGAAGCCCGGCAGGTACAAGCCGTCCACGATGCCGGCCGGGCCGGTGAACCAGCGGTCCCCCAGCCCGGAGACGCGTATGCCGAAGTCGGTGCCGTTCCGCGCCTGGGTGGTGATCACCGTGCTCCCCTCGATGCCCGCGGCCGCGTCCACGACGCACTTGGAAGCGGGCATGCTGAGGTTCAAGAAGAAGTGGTCGTTCGCGTTCATGAAGGAGAGCACCTTCGCGATCTTCTCCTTCGGCGCGTCCAGCATCACGAGGCTCGGCGCGAACTCGCGGATCATGAGCGAGGTGCCCGCGCGGTTGCGGTTGTGGCCCTCGTCGCCCATCTGGAGCACCTGCGCGATGATGGACCGCATGTCGATGGGCCCGTGGAGGGACAGAGCTTTGGAAATAACCGGCGCCAGGTCCGTCTCCATCCAACGGAGACGGTCGAGCACTTCGTCGGAGAAGGCGCCGTAGCGGAGCACCTTGCCGAGGCCCTCGTTGAAGGTCGCGTAGGCCTTGTTGCCGTAGGTCTCGTTCTCGATGATCCAGACGGGCATGCGGCTCGTCATGACGCCCGCCATGGGGCCGACGGCCGCGTGGTGGTGACAGGGCTCGAAGTCGATCTTGCCGGAAGCCGCGAGCTTCTCGGCCTCAGCTCTGTCCCTCGCGAGGCCCTCGTAGATGAGGCCGCCGATGACGGCTCCCCGCATCGGGCCGCACATGCGGTCCCAGGTGATGGGCGGACCCGCGTGCAGCACGAGGTTCGGCCGCATCCCGGGCACGACGTCCCGCGCGATGCCGACGCCGACGAGCACCGGTTTGCCCTTGAGGATGCGCTCCACCGCTTTCGCGTTCGCCGCCGCCACGTCGATGCGGGAGGACTTCTCGATCCGGTCCAGCGCCTCGATCATGCGGACGTCGCCGCCCGCGGGTGGCCGCCAATCGACCAGGACCACGGGAA
>JAEXTK010000091.1 GCA_023406985.1 Spirochaetota bacterium
GTCCCGGAGCGGGCTCGCTGAGACCGCGACAAAAGAAAGGCCCGCCATAGGCGGGCGGGTGAGGAAGCACGCGCCGGGGGGAGCCGCCTCCATCTTGGTAACGAGCCCATACACAAAGGCGGGAAGCGCGCGGTTCCATTCGATGCAACGATCGCCGCGCGCTTCCCGTCGCCTCGTAGGGGGTCGCTCCCCCTACCCGAGTTTCTCCCACGGCAGCGACTTGCCGGTCCGATCCTTCTGGCAATGCGGACAGTAGAAGGTGTCGTAGCCGTATACCTGCTCGCGCCGGATGGTCGTGCCGCAGACGGGACAGGGTTCGCCGCCCCGGTTGCGTACGCGCATATGGCCGCGGACTTTTTCTTCTATGGGACGATCGGCCTTTCGGACTTCTTCGATTCCCCAGGCGAGGGTCGCGCGGATCGCGTCGTAGAGGCGACGGCGATCGGTTTCGTCCAAGAGGTTGCAGGGCGTCTTGGGATGCAAGCCTGCGGCGAAGAGGATCTCGTCCGCGTACGCGTTCCCGATGGCGCTCAGCACGGTCTGGTCCATGATGAACGCGCGCGCCTGGCGGCGGTTCTTGCCGATCAACGCGGAGAAGCGCTCGAACGTGAAATCGTCGGCGATCACGTCCGCCCCCTGCTCATCGAAGAGCGGGATGGAGGCGTGCTGGGCGGGGTCGCAGATATAGATCTTGCCCATGTTCTTTTCGTCGCCGTACTGGAGGCTTAGGCCGTCGTCCAGCGCGAGCGTCAGCCGCCGGTGCTGGATGGGCTTCTCCTTGGCCGCCGCGAGCTTGAGGCGGCCGGCGAGCATGCAGTGCATCACGATTTCGTGCTCGTCGAGGGCGAAACGCAGGAACGGGCCGCGCCGGGTGAGGCTTTCGAAGCGGCGTCCGACGAGGATGTCTTGGAAGGAGCCCGGCAGCATCTTGCGCAGGACGACGGGATCGCCGGTCTCCACGGAGACGATGGTCCTCCCCGTCAGGCGGGGTGCGAGACGGGCGACGAGATATTCCAGGTCGGGCAGTTCGGGCATAGACTACAGCATATCACGAGATCCGGATCGGACGGCCCTCCCTTCCCGAACGGTAGATCGCCTCGATCAGGGCGACGGTGGCGCGCCCGTCCTCTCCGGTCACCGCGCATGCGCGGTTCGCGCGGATGGCGTCGGCGAAATCGGCGAACTGGAGGCCGTGGAAATACTCCGTGGCGTCGATTTTCTTGAAGAAGGCCGCGTCTTCCGCCTTCCATTCGTCGAGAAGATTTTCTTCCCCGGGGACGGTCCAGAGATCGTTGACGGGCGGTTCCAGGACGCCGGACATGCCGGCGACGAACATCGCGCCCCCGTCGGTCTGGACGCCGGCCGAGGCTCCGCTCCTGCCGTGGACGTGGACCTTGGCGTAGATGCCCGGCTTCTGCGAGTTGCTGACCAGGATGGAGGCGAGGGCACCGCCCTTGAACTTCACCGCGGCGACCGCGCTGTCTTCCACCTCGATGTAGGGGTGGTTGAAGTTTTCCCAGTACGCGGAGACCTCTTCCGCCGTCCCCATGAACCACTGGATGAGGTCGAGTTGGTGCGGAGCCTGGTTCACGAGCACGCCGCCGCCCTCGCCCGCCCAGCTGCCGCGCCAGGGGTCGCTCCGGTAATAGGCCTCGTCCCG
Organism: Spirochaetota bacterium; assembly: GCA_023406985.1. GTDB lineage: Bacteria > Spirochaetota > Spirochaetia > Treponematales > Breznakiellaceae > JAEXTK01. Next base: position 1,661 of record JAEXTK010000091.1, read on the forward strand.
CCACCCGAGCATGGTGACCTGGCCGAGGGCCGGAATGCCGAGCTTACCCGCGTCGATCGCCTGCCGTACCCGGAGGGCCGCGGGGTACCAGCGCCGTTGGCTGACGACGGCGAGTTTCCGTTTCGCCGCGACGGCCGCGCCTATCATCGCGTCGCAATCGGCGGCCGTGAGGGCCATGGGTTTTTCCACGATGACGTGGGCTCCCGCGGCGAGCGCCTCGAGCGTATGCGCGCGGTGCTGCGGGTGCGGCGACGCCACGATGACCGCGTCGACGGCCGCGTCCCGGATCATGGCGGCGACGTCGCCGTAGGCTTTGATGCCGAATTCGGCGGCGAAGGCTTCCCGCTTGCCGCCGTCGCGGCCCCAGACGGCCACGAGCTTTGCGTGGGGTACGGCGGCGAGGGCGCGCGCGTGGAGGCGGGCGACCTTGCCGTAGGTCATGAGCGCGAATCGAACGGGTTCCTGCATGGCGCGTCTTGCTCCCTTACGGCTCGAGGACGATTTTGAGGAGGCCCGGTTCCTTGGCGTAGAGCCGATCGAACCAAGCGCCGCCTTCCGACAGGGGCGCGACGGCGCTCACGAGGGCCCTCGCGTCCACCTTGCCTGAGGCCATGAGGTCGAGGGCGAGGGGATATTCCCCGGCTATCGCGCAGGACCCCTTGAGGGTGAGCTGCCGCGTGACCACCGCCTGGAGCGGCAGCTCGATGGCGGGGCTCAGGTTCCCGACGAGCACCAGAGAGCCGCCTTTCCTGAGGCTCGCGACGGCGGTCGCGATGGGAAGCGTCGCGCCGACGGCCTCGAAGGCCCGGTCCGCGCCGCGGCCCCCCGCCAGCGAGCGGACCTCCTCGGCGGCCTTCGGTCCGGCGACCACGGTCGCGTCGGCGCCGAAACGCTTCGCGGCCTCCAGTCGGGCGGGATCCAAGTCCACGGCGATGATGCGTCCGGAGCAATTCGCCCGGAGCACCTGGATGAGGAGGAGGCCGATGAGCCCGGCGCCGATGACGGCGATCGTGTCGCCCGGCTCGCCCACGCCGATGCGCGCCGCGTGGGCCGCCACGGCGAGCGGCTCGGTGAGGGCCGCGGATACGAAATCCAGGCCATCGGGAAGCCGGTAGAGGATCCGGTCGGGCACCGCGACGTACTCGGCGAAGGCTCCGTCCTGCTTGTATTCCGCGCAGGACACGCCGAGCACCCGGCGGTCGTCGCAGAGGTTCGGCTCGCCGCGGCGGCAATGGAAGCATTCGCCGCAATAAATCGTGGAGTCGAAGGTGACCCGGTCCCCGACCGCGAAGCCGCGGACGGCGCTGCCCACGGCAGCGATGACGCCGGAAGCCTCGTGTCCCATGACGAGGGGCGGGATGCGGCGGCCCGTGGACCCGTCCATGCCGTGCACGTCGCTACCGCAGATGGAGACGGCCTTCACCCGGACGAGCACGTCGCGGTCGCCGCGGAGTTCCGGATCCTCCACGTCCCGGTACGAGAATTCCTTGTAGCGTTCGAGCACGAGAGCCTTCACGGCGACCTCCTGGCGGATGCTGCTTTCATGGCGCGATCACGTCCTGCGGCGGGCGATGGCGGCGCGCATGCGCTCGAGCCGGGTCCGTCCCTCCGCGTCGAGCCGTTGCATGATGATGACGTACAGCGCGTCGATGAGGGCCAACTGCACGATGCGCGCGGAGAACGATTCGGACGCGTAGTTAGAGCCGTTGCCGTGCGCGATGAGGGCGAGGTCGGCGAGCTTCACGAGGGGAGAGCGGGCATAGTCGGTGAGCGCGATGACGCGGGCGCCCGCCCGTTTGGCTTCATCCGCCACGGCGAGGGCATCCACGTTCACGCCCGTATGGGACAGGACGACGGCGACGTCGTCCGCGCCGAGCTGGGACGCGGCCATGAGCTGCATATGGAAGTCGGTCGGCGCGCAGCAGGGGAGGCCCGTCCTGATGAGCTTGTGGAAGGCGTCCTGGGCCACGACGGACGAGCCGCCGAGGCCGATGAGGAGGATATGGGCGGCCCCGATGAGGAGGTCCGCGGCGGCGCCGAGATCCTCGGGATCGAGGACGGTCATGGTCCGTTCCAGCGCGGCGATGTTGGTCCTGAAGACGAGGGCCATGGCTGAGCGTTCGTCCGCGGTATCCAGCGCGGCTTCGTAGACCGCCTGCCGCGGTTCCATGGATTCCGTGGCGAGCGCTATGCGGAATTGCTGGTATCCGTCGTAGCCGAGCTTGCGGACGAAGCGGAAGAGCGTGGATTCGGAAACGCCGATGCGGTCCGACAGCTCCTCTATGCTGGGATGGACCGATTCGGCGGGGGCGGCGAGGATGAAATCGGCCACGACGCGCTCTTTGGCGCTCAGCGAAGGCAGGCGCTCGTGGATCTGGTATAGGCAGCTTCCGGTCCCGTTCATAGATACCGGGAGTATAGTATGAAAAAAAATTCCTATCAATAAATAAATATTTCATTTCAAATTTGACCGCTCCCGGGAAGGGGGCCATAATACCGGCATACGGAAACGGCGAGCGATCCGCTCCCTACCGTCGATCCAAAGGAGGCTCCATGAAACGAAAGGTCCTGACGGCTTTGCTATTGTTCGTCGCGGTATTCGGCGCGACGGCCCAAAGCAAATCCATCCGCGTACTGCTGGCCAACCACCCGTACGCGGACGTGCTCAAGCCGCTCGTGGGAGAGTATGAGAAGCTGACCGGCGTCAAGGTGAACGTAGAGAGCTATGACGAGAATCAGCTGACGCAGAAGCTCACCACCGAGTTCGCCACGCGCGCCTCCACGGTGGACGTCTTCATGACCCGTCCGCTCCAGGAAGGCAAGATGTTCTTCCGGAACGGTTGGTACGAGCCCCTCGCTTCCAACCTCAAGAACGCGAAGAAGACGCCGTCCGCGTACGACTTCGACGATTATACGAAGAGCTCCGTGAACGCGACGACCTACAACAAGACGGTCCACGCCATTCCGCTCGTGACCGAGTGGCAGGTCCTCTACTATCGCACCGACCTCTTCAAGCAGGCCGGACTCACGCCGCCGAAGACGCTCGACGAGCTCGTCGCCGCGGCGAAGAAACTGACTGATCCTTCCAAGGACCAGTACGGCATCGTGTCCCGCGGGCAGCGCGGCGCCGCCGTCACGCAGTTCTCCAGTTACCTGTACAACTACGGCGGCGACTTCCTCACGGACGGAAAAGCGGCCGTGGACAGTCCGGCGGCGATCGAAGCGTTCAAATTCTATGGCAAGATGCTCAAGGAATACGGCCCTCCCGGAGTCACCAACATGAGTTGGGCGCAGGGTCAGGCCCTCTTCCAAGCGGGTAAGGTCGCCATGTGGACGGACGCCAGCGTATTCCTCGGCAACCTGAAGGACGCCAGCAAATCGCAGGTTCCCGACAAGGTCGGCGTGGCGATGCTCCCGGCAGGCCCCAAGGGCAATTCTCCGTTCATCGTCGTCTCCTGGGCCATGGCGGTCTCCAAGCAGTCCAAGAACAAAGACCAGGCGTACGATTTCCTGATGTGGGCGACGAGCAAGGATATGGCCAAGCGAGCCATGATCGAGAAGGGCATCACGATGGCGCGCGCCTCCGTCTGGTCGGATCCCGGCGTGCTCGCCAAGTTCGATCCGCAACTGGCCGAAACCGCGATCAAGATCGGCCCCATCGGTACCCCGTACGATAGGCCCGTCATGACGGCCGTCGGCGAGGCGCGCGACGCGATCGGCGACGTGATCGTCTTGGCCATCGACACGGGCGGAACCGGCGATATCGCGGGAGCCGCTAAGAACGCGGCCAAGAAGGTGAACGAGCTTCTGGACGCCGCGGGCGAGCTCGGTCAATAAAAGAACACGGGGAGGCCTCATGCTCGACAACGCGTTTTTGGACCGTCACGTAAAGATCCTTTTTCCCCTACCGGCGGTTCTCTTCGTGGCCGCGATGATGGTCTTCCCGGTCTTCTATACCTTGACCCTCAGTTTCACGAATTGGAATCTCACCTCCGGTCTTCCGCCGCGGTTCGTCGGCCTCAAGACCTACGCTTCGGTGCTGGCCGAGCCGCGCTTCTGGGCGGCCCTGGCCAGGACCCTGTACTTCACCGCCGCCGCGGTGGCGGTGGAGACGGCGCTCGGCGTAGCCTGGGCGGTTATCCTGAACCGCGAATTCCTGGGCAAGAGCCTGGTGAAGCTGTTGTTGCTCCTGCCCATGGTGTCCACGCCGGTGGCGATCGGCATCGCCTGGACCCTGTTCTACGAGCCGACCATCGGCATCGCGAACTGGGCGTTCAAGGCGGTCGGCCTGGCGCCGCTCAAGTGGATCGCGGACAAGAACATGGTCATCCCCTCGCTCGTGATCGTGGACGTCTGGCAGTGGACGCCCATGATGGCGCTCATCGTGCTCGCCGGCCTCGCCGGCCTCTCCCAAGAGCCGTACGAATCGGCCCGCGTGGACGGGGCGAACGGAAGCCAGATCTTCTGGCGCATCACCCTGCCGATGGTCTCCCCTGTCATCCTGACCGCGCTGGTGCTCCGTTCCATCGACGCGCTCAAGACCTACGACATCATCTACGCGATGACGAACGGCGGCCCGGGGTTCGCCTCCGAGACGCTCAACATCTACGCGTACAATCTTTCCTTCAGCTATTTCCGGCTGGGGCACGCCTCCGTGGTGCTCTTCTTCCTCTTCATGGTCGTCTTGTTGCTCAGTTGGGCGGTCACGCGCGTTCGCCGCCGCTTTGAGGCGTAGGAGGGCAGGATGCGCAAAATCCTCTATAAGATCGTTTTCGCTCTGTTGGTGCTCTTCATCGCGGTTCCGACGGTCTTCCCCTTCGTCTGGATCGTGACGTCTTCAATAAAGACCCAGGTGGACATCACCGCGACGCCGCCCCGGTGGCTGTTCGAACCCACCTTGCAGAATTACCGGAAGGTCTTCCAGGAACAGAATTTCTTGAAATTTTTCATCAACTCCACGATCGTCGGCGCGAGTTCGGTGATCCTTTCCCTGCTGCTCGGCCTTCCCGCGGCCTACTCCATCGCGCGGCACAAGCAGGAAAAACTCGGTCTACTCATCCTCGTGGCGCGTCTCATGCCGGGCATCGCCCTCCTCTTACCCTGGTACCTGATCTTCTCCCGGCTCTACCTCATCGACAGCTATACCTCGCTCATCCTGAGCCACATGCTGATCGGGCTCCCCATCGTGGTGTGGATCATGACGAGCTTCTTCGATTCGGTGCCGCTGGAGATAGAGGAGTCGGCGCGGGTGGACGGCGCGACGCGGCAGCGGACCTTCCTCTCCATCGTGCTGCCGGTTTCGGGCCCCGGGGTGGTGACCTGCACTACCCTCGCCTTCCTCTTCTCCTGGAACAACTTCATGTTCTCCCAGGTACTCAGCATGGAACGGACGAAGACGCTGCCGATCGCGGTCTACAACTTCGTCTCGTACGCGGAGGTGGATTGGGGCGCCGTGATGGCGGCCGCGGTGGTCATCATCGCGCCGGCCATAGCGCTGACCATGGCCTTCCAGCGCTACGTGGTGCGCGGGCTCACCATGGGAGCCGTTAAGGGCTAAACGGCGCCGTAGGCGGCTTCGGCCGCCTTGAGGAGATCGAAGAGCATCTCGTTCGCCGGCGTCGGGACGCCGTGCTTCTTCCCGAGCTCGACGACTTTCCCCGCGAACATCTCTACCTCGGTCTTTCGTTTGGCGAGCACGTCCTGGCACATCGACGTGAGATTGTCGGGGTGGAGGGTTGCCAGGGTCTCCTTCCAGCGCCCGAGGTCCGCATCCTCCAGGCCGATGCCGAGGGCGCGGGCTACGGCGATGACCTCGCGCATGGGGGCCTCCATGGCGGCGCCGGCTTCGGGACTCCGCTGGAAGACGCCGTAGGGGGCGCGGAGCACGGCCGAGACCTGGTTGATCCCGACGTTGATCATGAACTTGTACCAGAGCGTGCGGAGCATATCCTCGGGAATCACGTACGCGACTCCCGCTGCATCGAAGAAGCGCGCGATCCGCGCGACGCGTTCGCTCCGCTCTCCCGCCGGATTGATCCTTTCGCCGAAGAAGATCTTGCCGCCCGAGGCGAAGCGGGTCTCGTTGCCGACGCGCACCGCGTCGATACCGAGGATCATCGCGTAGGGAGGGATGGAGACGCCCTCCGGAGCGCCGCTTCCGCCGCCGAAAGACGCGCCGAGCGTCTCTTCGCTCTCGATACCGTTGAGGAGGGAAAGGATGGACGTTTCGGGGCCGACGTGGCCGCGGAGCTGTTCGATGGTCGCCTGTAGGTGGTGGTGTTTGACCGCGACGATGACGAGGTCGGCGTAGGCGCCGCCGGGCTTTCGCGTCGCGGTGAGCGCCGCGCCCTGCGCCGCCTTTTGCGCCGCGTCCACTAGGGGAAAATCGAAGCGCGCGCCGTTCACGATGAAACCTTCGCGGCGATAGCGCGCGAGCCGATCGCCCTCCGCGAGCACCGAAACCGCCCCGGGCATTTTTGCGTGGATGATCGAAGCTACGGCCGCGCCCACGGCCCCGGCTCCCGCGATGAGTACGGTCCGAATCTCTTTCACGTGTCCTCCCGAACGCCGCGCGGCGCCTCGGCATGATGCCGGAGAGAAGGCCGGACATCAAGGGGCCGGGCGGCTTTGCGCCCTTGAGCGGAGATCGCGGCTCGGGTACAGTATACTTACTCTCGTCGGAGGCCTCCGTGCTCGGTTCCCGTGTCGATATGGTACTCAGCGGTCTGCGTCCGGCCGTGATGATCCGCGGATTCAAAAAGAAGATCGATTGGAAGCCCGGTAAGGACATTCCGCGCGACATCGTGCGCGGCCTGCGCGCGTATCGGAACGACGGCCTGTTCGCGTCCCTCAGCGACAACCTCGCCCTCAACTTCTTTGAAGTGTACATGGTCGCCGTCGGCGGCGGGAACCGCGAGGTCGGCGCCATGGCCGCCGTCGCGAACCTTTTGGGATTCATCTCGCTCATCCCCGGTGTCGCCGCGGTCCGCTGGCTCGGTCGGCGCCGTCCGGTCGTCCTCATCGGCGGCGGCGGGATCGGCCGCCTCATGTACCTCGGCCTCGCGCTCGTCCCCTTCCTCTTTCCCGAGCCCGCGCTCGCGATTCCGGCGGTCATCGTCTTCAACGGCATCCGCGTGTTCATGGGGAATTTCAGCAACCCCGCGTGGACGAACATGACGGCGGACCTCGTCCCCGAACGCGTGCGCGGACCGTACTTCGCTTCGCGGAACGCCTATATCGCGGTGGCCGCCACGATCGCCACCTTGAGTTCCGGATGGATCGTCTCCCGCGGCAACGCGCTTACGCGGCATCCCCTGCTCGGGTACGCATTCTTGTTCGCGGCGACCTTCGGGATCGGGATGGTCTCCACGTATTACTTCTCCAAAGTTCCCGACCTCTGCGGCGACGCGATCGCGCGCGAACGCAGGCCGCTCGCCGCCCTCGTGCGGGGTTTCCTCGGGTATCCCGCGTTCCTCGGCTTCCTCGCCTTCACCTTCCTCTGGAACTTCGCCCTGCAGATTTCGGGCCCCTTCTTCAACGTTTACATGGTGCGCGACCTCGGGGCCCCCGCCACGATGGTCGGCTTCGCGGCCGCGGCCACCAACATAATGCAGATCTTCGCCCTCCCCTTCTGGGGCCGCTTCGTGGACAAGCGGGGCGACCTCCGCGGGCTCGTGCTCACGGGCGTCCTCATTCCGCTCCTGCCTCTGGCCTGGCTCCTGACCACCGAGCCGTGGCACCCGGCGGTCATCAACCTGGCCAGCGGTTTCCTCTGGGCGGGATTCAACCTGGCGAACTTCAACCTGCTCCTCAAGATGATACCCGCGTCCGACCGCCAAGAAGGCGCCGCGATGTACCAGGCCCTCGTCCTCCTTTCTACGGTCCTCGGACCGGTGGTGGGTGCTGAGATCGCGAACGCGACAGGCTACAAAGCGGCCTTCCTCACCTCCGGCCTTTGTCGGTACGTGGCGCTCGCGGCCTTGTATTTCCTCGTGATCCGGCGGCTCCGCAAGCCGTGAGCGACGAGATCGGCGGCGTGGACGTCGCGCCCTCCCGCGCGCTCAGGAAGGGCGCGCTGCCCGATCCCTTCACGCGCGCCCTCTATTCGTGCGCACCCTACCGCGGCTGCGGCCATGGCTGCCGCTACTGCGACGGGCGAGCCGAGAAGTATTACGTGGAGGGGGACTTCGAGCGCGACATAGAGCGCCGGACGAACCTTCCCGACCTGCTCGCGAACGAGTTGCCGGCGCTCCGCGACCGCGGGATCATCTCCCTCGGATCCGGCGTCACCGACTGTTATCAGCCCTGCGAGAGGGTCCTCCGGATCACGGAGCGGTGCGTCCCCCTTCTCGCGGAGAAGGGCTGGCCCGTCCTGGTCATGACGAAATCGGCGCTCGTGCGGCGCGATATGGCCGGATGGATGGCCGTCAATCGCGGCGGGGGCTTCCTCCTGTTCATGACGGTCACCGCCGTGGATGAAACTATCCGCGGCCTCATGGAACCGGGCGCCTCGCCGTATCGGGAACGGCTCGAAACCCTCGCGGCGTTCTCGGCGGCCGGAGCGGTGACGGGCGCCCTCGCCATGCCGATCCTTCCGTTGTTGTCGGACGACGACGCTTCGCTCAGGGCCCTGTTCGGCGCGCTCAAGGAGTGCGGCGTCTCGTTCGTCATGCCCGGCGGACTCACGCTCCGGCCGGGCCGCCAGAAAGAAACGTATCTGGCAACCGTGCGCTCGACGCGGCCCGACCTGCTCGCGGATTACGGCCGCCTCTACGGCGAGGAGCGGCCTTCGGGAGCTCCGATCAGGACCGCGTCCGAGGCGCTGAATCGCCGCGCGGGAGCCCTGCTCCGCGAATTCGACCTGGCGTGGACTTTGCCGCACCGCGTCCACGCCCGCGTCCTGCCGGCGCACGATTCCTTCAGGATCCTGCTCCGGGACATGGCCGAGTTGTACGCCGAGCGAGGCATCGAGACTCGGCCGCTCGCCGCGGCGGCCGACCGGTATGACCGTTGGCTCAAAGAGGTCAGGACGCAATTCCGGCGGCGTCGGACGCTCGGGGCGGACTGGCTCCAGGACCGATTCCTGAACGCGACGGAGCTCGGCGAACTGGACGGGGTGTTGAAGAACGCGAAACTGGCCGCCTTCGCGCGCGAAGTGATCCTCGGCGGAAAGCGGCTCGACTATCTCTCGCTCAAGCTCGCGGATGGCTGAGGGCGGCGCCGGCGCCGTGGGGCGGCGCAGACGCCGTGAGGCGGTGCCGGAAACCTGCGGTCAGTTGATGCCGAGCTTGGCGAGGAAGCCCTGCTTCGAGATGAAATTGGTTTCCGCTACGAGGGCGCCGTCGCGATAATAGCGGACATAGGGAACCTCGCGGTTGCCGAAGACGTCCTCCTTGAAGGGCAGGAAGTCGTCGAAGAAGGGCTCGCGGTCGTATTCGACGTAGCGGATCTCGGCGCGGTCTCCCGCCGTCCGCTCGACGTCCGCGAGGTAGGCGCTCATGGCGCGCCACTCGTGGCACCAGCTCTGGGTGAGGACGAGGGCGACGGCCGGGGCGGCGCCGCGGACCTCGGCGGAAAAATCGCCCGAGGCTATGGCGGCGCGGCATTCGCTTTCGGTAAGTTTCTTGGGCATAGGTTCAAGATAGGGACTTGGACGCGGGAAGTCAAAGGAGCGCCATGCGCGATCGGCCGGGGGAATACGTTCCCTACTATTGCGAAGAGAATATCTGGCGGCTCCTCTCCGACGCCGGAGTTGGCGCCGGCGCGGGAGCGGGTATGGGTGCGGGCGCCGACCCGACCGTGGGCGCGGACAAGACCGCGGCTTGGGCGGTGCTCGTTTTCGGATCGGGTCCGTCGTTCCCGATGTTTCGCCAACGCGCGGGACGGCGCGGCGACGGCCTCGTGTTCTGGGATTACCACGCCTTCGCACTCGCGCAGACCGCGGAGGGGGCCGCGGTTTTTGATTTCGATACGGAGCTCGGGTGGGGAATCCCGGCGACGGCATATTTGGCGGCTTCCTTCGCGGCCGCGGATGCGGAGGAGGCCGGGCCGCTGTTCCGGCTCCTGGAAGGCGGGGAGTACGCCCGCCGGCTCTATTCGGACCGTTCCCACATGCGCGCGCCGGACGGCTCCTGGCTCGCCCCGCCGCCGCCCTGGCCGCATCCGGGGATCGGGCTTTCGGAGGAAGATCGTTGGCCGCTCTCCCGGCTGATCGATCCGCGGCGAACGGAAGGCGGCGAGCTCATGGACCTCGCCGGGCTCCGATCCTTCGTGGGAACGCTCGATTCGAACCGTTCTGTCCCTTGCCGCTTCCCGCCGGATCCGCTATAGAAAAAGGACATCTTACCAAGACGAGGTGTGTTTGAAGCAGATCCAGACCGGTACACGAGAGTCCGTCCGTAGCGCGGCGTAGCCTCGCGCGAACGAACGTTTCGAGCGAAGACGCGCCGCGCCGTCCCGACGTCGCGCCTCCGATGAGGCGCGCCCTTCGATGAAGGGCCAACGAACATCGCGGGATACGGATCGTGTCGAATTCGAATATCGCTATCTCCACGCGCGGCCTCGGCCGCGAATACGTCATGCGCGTGCGCCCGCAGGGTCGCCGCGGCCTGGCCTCCCTCTTCGTGCGCGAAACGCGGCGTACCGCGGCCTTGGTCGACTTCGACCTGGATATTCATCCGGGCGAGATCGTCGGCCTCCTCGGACCGAACGGGGCGGGGAAGACCACCTTGGTGAAGCTCCTTTCGGGCCTCATGCGGCCGACCGCGGGCGAGGTCCGGGTGCTCGGCTCCACGCCGTCCGAACGGCGGGAGGCCTTCCTCTCGCGCATCGCGCTCGTGATGGGGCAGAAAAGCCAACTCTGGTGGGACCTGCCGGCGCGGGACTCCCTCCTCCTGAACAAGGCGATCTACGGACTGTCCGCCTCCGCGTACGCCGCCTCCCTGGACCGGCTTTCGTCGAGCCTGCAGGCGGAATCCCTCCTGGACGCCCCCGTGCGGACGCTTTCCCTCGGCGAGCGGATGAAGGTGGAATTCATAGCCGCCCTGCTCCACGAGCCCGAACTCGTCTTCCTGGACGAACCCACCATCGGGCTCGACGCGCCCGCCCAGAAGCGGATCAGGGACTTCCTCCTGCGGGAGAACCGGGAGCGCGGCGTGACGATCCTCCTGACGAGCCACTACATGGAGGACCTCCGCGCCCTCTGCCCGCGGAGCGTGCTCGTGCGCGCCGGCCGTAAGGTGTGGGACGGCGGAACCGAGGAGATGCTCGCGGCCGCGCGCGAACGGCCGGACGAAGAGCTCGCCGAGACGGTCATCAAGCTCTACGAGAAGGCGGCGGGCGATGAGGAATAAATCCATCCGCCGCTACGCCTCCGTCGCGGCCATCGCCTTCCGCGACCGGTTCTCCTCCCGCGGCGACGCGGCGCTCGGAACGGCCATGAGCGCCGTTTCGGTCTTCATGGCGTGGATACTCTGGCGCGCCATCTTCGCGGGAAGGGCCACGGTCGGGGGCCTGACCCTCTCCATGACCCTCACCCACTACGTGATCGCGGCCTTCGTGGGCCGGCTCGACCAGTCGGACGGCTACGTCTGGGAATTCGCCGCGGAAATCCGGGGCGGCACCTTCGGGAAATATCTCGCGCGGCCGGTGGATCCGCTCTGTTGGTTCCTCGCGGTCTGCGCGGGGCGGAGCCTCTTCGTCCTCCTTCCCCTGACCGTCGCGGCGTTCGCCGGCGCGGCGATACTGGGCGACGCCCTGGCGGCGCCGCGGTCGGCGGCGGCGCTCGCGGTGATCCCCGTGGCGGTATTGGGCCTCCTGGCCCTCTCCTTGCTCAATTTCCTCACGGCGCTCCTCGCCTTCGCGTTCCAGGAGATCACGCCCTTCCACCTCATCAAGGGGGAGGCCGTCTCCTTCCTCTCCGGCATGCTCGTTCCGCTCGCGATGATGCCGGCGTGGAGCCGGGACCTGCTCCGCTGGACGCCGTTTCCCGCGCTCGCGTCCCTCCCGGCGGCGCTCTGGTACGGGACTCCGGGGGTAGGGGAGGTCGGTTCGGCCGTAGCGGTCCTCGTCGTCTGGAACGGCGCCTTGCTGGTCGCCTGCCGCCTTTCCCTACGGGCCCTCTCGGCGCGGTACGAGGAGGTGGGGGCATGAGCGTACGCAGGAACCTTTCGGTCGCGGCGGCACTCTTCCGCATCCGGTTGGCGCGGCAGACCATCGACCCGGTGTCGTTCTGGGCGGCCTTCTTCATCGATACCGCGGTTTTCTTCACGCAGGCCGCGGTCTTCGCGACCATCTATCTCAACGTGGAGACGATCAACGGTTGGGACGCGGCCAGGGCCGTCTTCTTCGTGGGGACCTTCACCCTGGTGGACGGCCTCTACATGTTCCTCTACTTCTTCGGCCTCTTGGAGTTGCCGCAGACGATCAATTCGGGACGGCTCGACCTGTACCTGGCCAAGCCCTGCGACGCGCTCCTGCACGTCAGCCTGTCCCGCATCAACCCCGGGTCCCTCTTCATCGCCGTTCCCGCGCTGACGCTGCTCGCCGCGGCTACGGCGGGGCTCGGCATGCCTGTCACCGCCCGCGCGGTCGCGGAGTACGCGCTCTCGGTCTGCCTCATGCTTCTCCTCATGTTCGATTTGATGCTGCTGTTGCGGCTTCCCGCCTTCGTCTTCAAGCGGCTCACGGGCATGGACGCCGCGGAAACGGTGCTCGTGGAATTCTCCTTCCGCATGCCTCCGTCCGCGTACTCCGGCGGGTTGCGTTTCCTCTTCTGCGTGGTCTTGCCGTACGGCCTCATCGCCGGTTTCCCGACCGCCGTTTTTTTCCGTGAAGCGGCCTGGACCGACTGGCTGCTCGCCGGCGGCGTCGCCGCGGCCTTCACCATTCTCGCGCGGTCGCTCTGGAAGGCGGGGCTGCGGCGCTACGAAGGGAGCGGGTCCCGATGAAAAAAGGGGCCGGGCGCTGCTGCGCTCCGGCCCCGTCCGACGAGGTTACGCGCGGTCCGCGCTCAGACGATGACGATGACGGCGGCCGCGAGGGCGGCGAGGCTGAAGACGACGTACGCGATGAGGATACGGGCGCTCGGTTTCATGGTCGATCTCCCCGGGACGCCTCGAGGGCGGCCCAACGTTCGGCGATGGTCGCGGGCTCGATGCCGAGCTCGCGCATGGACGCGAAGAGGCGCGGCAGCTCTTCATCGAAGAAGCGCCGGCGGCGCTCGGCGAGCGCCCGGTCCGCGGCGCCGGCGGTCACAAAGTAACCGGAGCCGCGCTCGCTCCGCGCGATGCCGCGGTCGGCCAAGGTCTGGAGCGCCCGCGCCGCGGTGTTCGGGTTGACCTCCAAGGAGGCGGCGAGTTCCCGGGCCGAGGGGAGCCGGTCCCCTTCGGCCAGCTCGCCGGAGGCCGCCCGGCCTTCGAGCATGGACGCGATCTGCTCGAAGATGGGACGATCGTCATTGAACCTCATCCCGCGCCTCCTTCTCCGTCACGAGCGCGAATCCGTATGCGGCCGCGAAGGCGACGGAGACCCAGCGGAAGAGATCCGTGACGAGACGGAGCGCGGATTCCTTATCCGGGGGAAGGGCTATTCCGTTGATCGTCATCCCCGAGGGACCGTCGCCGATCTTGATGCTCACGTCGTGATCGAACTTGAAGAGCGTTCGCCAATCCGAAGTGAGCAGGGTGAGGGCGAGGCCGAAGCCGAGCGCCAGCACAGCGAGCCAGGCGAACGCTACGCCGGCGGTCTTTCCGATCGCGAACTTCCTGAAACGAGCCGATCCGGCGATCGCGATGACCGCGCAGGAGAGATAGGCGGAGACTCCGCTCCAGGCGAGGTCCCGGAACGGCATCCAGACCTTCCCACCGCCGACGCCGACGAGATTTCCGAGGAAGGCGCTGCCGGCCGAAATGGACCAGGCCGCGAGCATTGCCGCTACCGGATAGACGACCAGATACATGACCAGCGCGGAGAGATACTTTTCCTCCGACGTCGCGGGTAGGAGCAGCCAATCCGGACCGGACCGGCCGTCTTGCATCCGCTCGAAGGCGCGGCCCGCGAGGAGGATTCCGCCGAGGAACACGGCCGCCGGCCAGGCCGTTCCCGGGCCGGCCTCGTTCATGAACGGCGCGCTTCCGGAGACCAAGGAGAGCACGTTGAGGGCGACGAGGACGCCGGCGGCCACGGCCACGGCGGGAAGGTCGTCGAGGGCCCGGTTCCTGAGCAGGAGCGCGGCGCGTTCGAAGGAGAAGCGCTTGAGGGCGGTTTCGGTCTTCATGGCTAGACTCCTTCCTTTTCCGCGGCGGGGAGGTACGGCGCGGCGAGCGGCGAGCCGCCGAGGGCGGCGCGGAAGCGATCGGGCTCCCGGATCGCGGCGGTGAAGGCGAGTTCGAGGTCGGCGCCGTTGCCCGTTTCCGCGAGTAGGGCCGTCCCGCCGCGCGCGTCGCGCGCGGCGTAGACGACGGGCCGGCCCTCCAGGGAATCCAGCCTGGCCGCGGAGAAACGCTCGGCGAGCGCGGCGGCGGTCGCCGTGCAGAGGACCTTCCCCTGATGGACGATGACCACCGGGTCGAGCAGGTTTTCCAGATCCCGGGCCTGGTGGGTGGAGACGATGAACACCTTGTCATCGGTAGCCGCGAGGGCGAGGGCGCGCCGGAACTGCCCCTTGGCGGGGATGTCGAGGCCGTTGGTGGGTTCGTCCAGGAGCACGGCACGGGCGCCGCTCGCCATGGCCGCCGCGACGGCGAATTTCTTCCGCTGGCCGTAGGAAAGTTTCGCGAGGTTCTTGTCCCGCTCCACGAGGAACTCCTCCAGGAGCGAGAGGAAGAGCTGCCGGTCCAGGGCGGGGCGGAAGACGCCGTAACGCTTGAGCCAGGCCTCCGCGGTGAGCGGGGGCGCCCAGGGATCCTCGCTCACGAAGGCCACGTCCGCGAGGACGGCGGCGGACCGCTTGCGGCTCTCGCGGCCGAAGACCTCGACGCGCCCGGCGGCGGGGAACAGGGCCCCCGCCGCGAGCTTGAGGAGACTCGTCTTGCCGGCCCCGTTGAGGCCGAGGAGCCCGATCGTCGATCCGGGCTCGGCGACGAGATCGAGGCCCTCGAAGAGCGGCCTCTTGCCGTACCCGAAAGTCACGGCTTCGAATTTAACCATGATATACCTCCATGGTGTACTATGTGACTAATACACTATCACACCGGGCGGCTAATGTCAAGAAAAACCGGCATCGGGTCGACGCGCGGGGGGCGGAGCGTTCAGGAATCAGCTTTTTCCGGAGTGGATGGAGATCTCCAACTTCGATTGCCCCTTGTCCACGGTGGACGACCAAAGGAGCGATATCTCGAGCGGGGTGAGCGAATTCTTGACCTGGTCGCGCAGGCGGTCGTAGACCAAGGCGCTCCTGCGGCTCTCGTCGAACAGTTGCCGGTGTTTCGCGGGCAATACCGTTTGGGTCTTGTCCTTGATCTTCGCGTCCAAACCGTCGGCGTAGGCCTCGATGAGCGTCTCGTAACAGGAAAGGATGCGCTCGGCGTATTCCAGGGTGAGGCGGTCGAATCGGGGGATGGCGCGCGTATAGGCGAGGAGGCGGCCGAGCTCCTCGATCGCCTTGGCGTAGTCCTGCTTGAGCCTGAATCGATTCAGGGTTTCGCTCGCGAGGATCACGAGCTGGTCGTTCGTCAGGGTGGTGCGGATGCCGTTGGAGACCGCCTCGATCTCGAAGGTCGGCATGTTCTGGTACACGCGGATGAGCAGGGCGATGAGGGCGGCGAAGATGCCGTCCTTCCACGCCGCGGCTTCGATGGCCCGGTAGAGCTCGAGCAGATCACTCTCGAAGCGGAGCTTATAGCGTTGGGAGGCGTCGAAGACGACCTCCGCGACCGCGACGGCGATGCCCTTGAAGCTGATCCTTCCCGCGTCGAAAAAATCGATGGGCGTTTTCTGGAGGACGTCGGGCAGCCGCCTCTTCCGTTCGACGGCGAAGTTCGTGCTCACCGCGCGCGTCACGATGATGCACGACCGGTCGCCCGAGACCTCGTTCGCGCGGCCTTGCAGGCGGGCCGCGGTATTGACGACGCCCCCGGAGAGGTCGCCGTCGCGCGTGATGATGAAGGGCGTGAACTTCTTCCCTCCGGCGATGCCCGCGGAGATGTGCATCTCCTCCAGGATGATCTTGTAGCCGGTGCGGTGTTCGGTCTTGGCCGAAAAGTTGATCGTCCGCCGCTTGGCGAAATAGTCGATGATGAGGAGCGTCGTGGCGATGAGGTCGGCGGCGCTCGCCCCCACGAGGACCATCTCGTCGCCCTGCCGGCGCTGGAGGACCACGTTCTGCTCGCGGGCTATCTTCGCCACGTCCACCTGGATCATGTCGTCGAGCAGCTGCAGCATGGAGAGGTTGTTCTTGTTCTTCTCGCAGAAGCGCGTATATCCGTGGAGGTCGAGGATGCCGACGTAGACGTCCGAAATGGTGAGGTTGCGCTTGAGGTCCCCGCAGCCCGCGTACACCGGATGGGGGATGACGACTTCATGCCACACCTTCGGGTAGGCGGCCCGATCGATATCGCGAAAGAAGCCCCAGTGGAGCTTCCGGATCAACTTGAAGAGGCGCACGTACACCGCCGTGGTGCGGGCATCCTGGGGGAGCGACTTCGTCTGCTCCAGGAGGCCGGAGAAGCTCGTGATGCGCTCGTCGACGATGGCTTCCGCGAGGAAGCGATACAATTCCGAGAGCGGGGTCGCCGCGGAGTATTCCGAAAGGTTTTTCATGCGCCACCTCAGGTCCAGTGTAGTGCCGTCCGCCGGCCGGCTCAACCCGAAACCGAGCCTTCGGGCGGTCTTGACCACCGCCGGGCCGACGGGTACGGTAGCCCAGGAGTCGCCGTGCCCACATACCGCATCCATCAAGTCGCCCTTTCCCTCGATGCCGGAGAAGGGGACCTCCCGCAGGCCGCCGCCCGGCTCCTGCGCGTGGAGCCGCGCTCGATACGGTCGCTCACCATAGAGCGCAAGTCGGTGGACGCCCGCGACCGGAGCGCGCTCAAGCTGGTCTACGGACTCCTCGTGGTGTTGGACGCCGCCCCCAAGCGCACCATACCGGCTTCGGTCGCCGTCCCCGCCCCCGCGCCCAAAGCCTATGAACCGCCCGCCGTCCGGCGCGTATTCGGGGAACGGCCGGTCGTGATCGGCGCGGGGCCCGCGGGGCTGTTCGCGGCGCTCATCCTCGCGGAGGCGGGAGCGCGGCCCCTCGTGTTGGAGCGCGGAGACCGCGTGGAGGACCGGGAGCGGACCATCCGCGCCTTTTCCTCCGGGGCGGAGATCGACCCCGAATCCAACATCCAGTTCGGCGAGGGCGGCGCGGGGACCTATTCCGACGGTAAGCTCACCACCCAGGTGAAGGACGAGGGCGGGCGCAACCGCAAGGTCATCGACGAGTTGGTGGCCGCGGGCGCGCCCGCGGAAATCGCCTGGCTCGCCAAGCCCCACGTCGGCACCGATAAGCTCGTGCTCGTGGTCGCGAACCTCAGGCGCAAGATCGAGGCGCTCGGGGGCGAGTTCCGCTTCCGTAGCCGCGTGGACGATATCCTGGTCTCCGGCGGCGCGCTCGCGGGCGTCCTCGTCAACGGAAACGAGCGGATCCCGGCGGACGTCGCGGTCCTGGCCCCGGGGCACAGCGCGCGGGATACCTTCCGCCGCGTCGCGGCCGCGGGGATAACCATGGAGCGGAAGGCCTTCGCGATCGGCCTCCGGATCGAGCATCCGCAGGAGATGATCTCCCGCAGCCAATACGGAAGCTCGTGGAATCATCCCGCCTTGCCCGTCGCGGATTACCGTCTCGCGGGCCGCACGGCCGACGGCCGCGGCGTGTACAGCTTCTGCATGTGCCCGGGCGGAACGGTCGTCAATTCGAGCTCGGAGACGGACGGGGTGGTCTGCAACGGCATGAGCTACTTCGCGCGCGACGGCCGCAACGCGAACGCGGCCATCGTCGTGGCGGTCGGCCCCGAAGACTTCGGCTCGAGCGAACTCCTCGCGGGCGCGGAATTCCAGCGGCGGTGGGAGCGGCTCGCGTACGTCGCGGGCGGCGGCGCCCACGCCCTCCCGGTTCAGCTCTACGGCGATTTCCGGGACGGACGAAGGTCCGCCGCCTTCGGCTCGGTGCTGCCCTCGGTCTCCGGCGCGACGGCGTTCGCGGACCTCGGGGCCTGTCTCCCCCCCTACGTCGCGAAGGGGCTCGCCGAGGGCATCGGACGTTTCGGCGGTATGATCGAGGGCTTCGACCGCGCCGACGCGGTCCTTACCGGCGTGGAAACGCGCACGTCGTCTCCCGTCCGCATCCTCCGCAGCGAGGCGTGCGAAGCCTCGCTGCGGGGCCTCTTCCCCGCCGGTGAAGGCGCGGGCTATGCCGGCGGCATCATGTCCGCCGCGATGGACGGCATCCGCGTCGCGGAGCGCATACTCGCTTCCTGAATCGGTCATCCGTCGGCGACGCGTTCGCAGGTAGAGAGTGAGCGCTCACTCGTTCGAATGTGTTATAGTAAGAGGCACCAATCGAGGAGGCCGCACCATGGAACCGCGAACCGATATCGCTCCCGAACCGCGCCGATGGATCGTGCTCATCGCCTACATGCTCGTCACGCTCGCCTGCGAGATCCAGTGGCTCGCGCACGCGTCGGTCGCGCGGGCCGCCGACGCCTTCTACGCGGGGCAGTTCGATCCGGCCTCCCTCCTCAACGTGGACGCGCTCGCGCTGGCGTA
This sequence comes from Spirochaetota bacterium, assembly GCA_023406985.1. Lineage (GTDB taxonomy): Bacteria > Spirochaetota > Spirochaetia > Treponematales > Breznakiellaceae > JAEXTK01. Next base: position 20,408 of record JAEXTK010000091.1, read on the forward strand.
CATGCTCGTCTACCTCGTGCTCTGCATCCCCGCCTCCCGCCTCATCGATACTCGGGGCATCAGGGTCGGGGTCGGCACCGGCGCCGTCCTCGTCATCGCGGGCTCGGCGATCAAGGCCGCGGGAGCGCGGTCGTTCGCGGCGCAGCTCGCGGGTCAGCTCGTGCTCGCCGCGTCGCAGCCCTTCATCATCAACGCGACGACGGCCATGACCGTGCGCTGGTTCCCCCTCCGCGAGCGCGGACTCGCCGCTGGCCTCGCTTCCCTCGCCCAGTACCTAGGATTCGTCGTCGCCCTCGCGCTCACGCCCCTCATGGTACAGGTGGATCCCGCGTTGCCGGGGTACGGTAACGGGATGGATACCGCCCTCGGGGCCTACGGCGTCTTCTCCGTGCTCGCCGGCGCGGCCGCCCTCCTCTTCATCAAAGAGAATCCCGCCTATCGGCCCGCCGAACGCTCCGCGGACGGATCGCGCGCGTACGGCACGACGTTCAAGGCCATCAGGACGATCTTCTCCAAGCCGGACATGCTCAAGACGCTCTTCCTCTTCCTGATCGGCCTCGGCGTGATGAACGCCCTCACCTCCATGACGGACGCCGTGGCGGGATCCATCGGCGCGAAGGATTCCGACGGGCTCATCGGCGTGGCGATGATCCTGGGCGGCGTCATCGGGGCGGTCGTGGTCCCCGCGCTCTCCGATAAATTCAGGCGCCGCAAACCGTTCATCGTCCTCTGCGCCGCGCTCATGGTTCCGGGCACCGTGGGCCTCGCCCTCGTGAAGAACCTCAACCCGTACCGCTACGAGTGGCGGCTCGCGGAGGCTCCCGCAGGGGCGGCGGTGTCGATACGGTCGGACATCCCGCACCCCGCGCTCCGACCGGCGGCGTCGGGAGCCTATCGCTTCGATTTCGTCTTATCGGACAAGAAGTCGGGAACGGAGATCGAGCGGGGCGAAGTCTCCATCGAGGGGCGGAGCGGGCAGGCGGTGCTGCTCGACGGCACCGAGCGGGACGACGGAATCATCGCCGCCATCTACGGGGCGGCGCTGCTCGCGGCCTTCGTGTTCGGTTTCGCGGTCATGAGCGCGGGGCCGCTCGGCTTCCAGTACGCGGCGGAGGTCTCCCACCCCGCGCCCGAGGCGGCATCCCAGGGAGCCCTGCTCCTGGTCGGGCAGCTCTCCGGGATACTCTTCACCGCGGGCATGTCGCTGCAGCGGAACCTCTACCTGGACCAGTTCCTCTACCTGTTCGCCGCCCTCGCGGTCGTCATGCTCGTCCTCGCCGTCTCCCTGGGCGAATCGCCCCTGATCGTCACCGAGGCCGAGAAGTATTCTTGAGGCGCGAATACTTCTTGAGGTAGACGGCGCGCATGAGGACCGCCTCGAGGAGGGGAATGCGCGCCGCTCCGCCGAGCCGTTCTCCGGCCAGGACGGCGCGGCAGGCCTTTTCCACCACCATGGCGGCGGCCTCCGCGTCGGAAGGATCGGGGTAGGAGAGGCGCGCGCCGACGCCGGGTACGAACGCGCACGTTTCCTTGCCGACGCCGACGAGCTGCGCGAGGTCGTCAAGGACCATGCCGAGCCGGGTTTCCCTGAACGAGAAGGCGCGCGTGAACGGAGCCTGCGACAGGAGCGAACCGTCCGCTTCCTTTGAGAGCCGATCCGCGTCCCAGGCCGCGTCGACGGGGCAGGGGAGCGCCTGAGCGCCCGGCAAGGCCGCGAGCCGGACGGCGCATGCCGTTTCCAGGTCGCGGGCCGCGCGGAAGGCCGCGTCGATATCCATGCCGACGCAGACGGCTCCGTGGTTCGCCATGAAGGCCGCTGAGGCGGAACCGAGGGCGGCGACCGTCGCGGAGACCAGTTTCTTCGTACCGGGAAGGGCGTAGGCCGCGCAGCGGACGCCGCCATAGAGGGCGGCGCCCGCCTGCGCGTCTCCGCTGCCGCCCTTGTCGGCGCCGTCGTCCTGCGGCAGATCCGCGCGAGAGGCGGCGAAGACGGAGGCCGCGGTCTGGTGGGTGTGGATCACCGCGCCGACATCGCTCCGGCTCCGGTAGATAGCCGCGTGGAGTTTCCGTTCGCCAGAAGGCTTGAGCGGACCGGACCATTCGCCCGAGAGGAGATCGACGACGACCACCTCGTCCGGACCGATGTCCGCGTAGGCTACGCCGCTCGGCGTGATCGCCATGCGCCGCTCGTCGATCTTGACGCTGATATTGCCCCACGTCCGGGCTACGAGCCCTTCCGCCTCGAGCCGCCGTCCGGCGGCGGCTACCGCTTCCCGGGCCTCCCGCTCGGAGAGGCCGGCCGGACCCGCCCCCCGCGTCGCCGGACCCGTGGCCCCGCTCACTGCGCCCCCTCGATGTTGGCGAAGACCCGGTCGAAGGCCGCGAGCGCCTCGTCCACGAGCTCGTCGGTGTACGCGGCGCTCGTGTAGAGGCGCGAACCCGCGAGGGTCACGATGCCTTCGGCCATGTAGGCGGCACCCATCTCTTCCATGACTTTCTTCCGCGCGTGGATATTCTTCATGGTGGCGGGGACGTTCCAGAACTTGGAGAAATCGATATCGAAGAGCATGGTCGCCACCGTTTCCAGATGGCAGATGGAGCCTTGGTTGAAGGCGACGAAGGGGAGGCCGCGCTTCTCCATGATGGCCTGGAGGCCCGCGGTCAGGCGATCGCCGGCACGGCCCGCTTTCTCGCAGGCGCCCGTCCGTTCGATCTCCGAGAGGGTGAAGTAGCCGGCGGCCGCGGAGAGGGGGTTGGCGGCCATGGTGCCGCCGACGAGGGCCTTCTTCTGGCCGGCCTGGAGGCCCGCGGCCAGGAACTTCATGTATTCCTTCTTGCCGCCGAGGCCGCCCGCGGAGGGGTACCCGCCCGCGACGACCTTGCCGAAGACGGTGAGGTCCGGCTCGATCCCGAAATAACCCTGGGCGCCCGAGAGGCCGACGCGGAAGCCGGTGACGACCTCGTCGAAGACGAGGAGGGCGCCGTAGCGGTCGCAGAGGGCCCGCGCCCCCGCGGCGAAGCCCTTGCCGACGGGCCGGGTACCGCTTTCGGGACCGAGGGGTTCCAGCATGACCGCGGCCGTGCCGCCGCGGAGCTTGTTGCGGTGCAGCACCCGCTCCAGATCGGAGAGGTCGTTCGGGTAGAATTCCTGCGTGTACTTGAAGACGTGCTTGGGCACGCCGTGGGCCTCGAAGTGGCGGGTGCCGGGGATGCGGAGGCCGTAGGCGAGCTGGTCGCTCCAGCCGTGGTAGGCGCCGCCCATCTTCACGACGTTCTTTTTCTTCGTCGCGAGGCGCGCCACCCGTATGGCGGCCATGCAGCCTTCGGTGCCCGAGCCGAGCATCCGGAACTGCTGGACGGCCGGCATATGGTCGGCGATGAATTTGGCCAGCTTGAGCTCGTACTCGTGGAAAAGGCCCGTGGAGGGGCCCGTATAGTCGAGGAGTTCCTTGACCTGGGCGAGCACCTCGCTCGGATTGGAGCCGAGCACCGTCGGACCGCCGGCCTGGAGGAAATCGAAGTACCGGTGCCCGTCGATGTCGAAGAGGAAGGGACCCGATGCCCGGTCGAAGACGAGGGGGAAGGGGAAGTTGAAGGCGAGGTTGTGTTGCACGCCGCCGGGGATGTAGTTCTTGGCCTCGTCGATCATGGCCTTGGACTTGGCGCAGCCCTTCTCGTAGAATTCGCTCACGTAGGCCGCGAGCGCGTCCGCCCGGAGTCGCTGGATGGGAAGCCGTTTCAGCGCATCGAGTCTGCGGGAGACCTCGGCGACGTCGGGGTACTGGGATATGGAGAAGCCGTTCGAGCCCATGGCGCGCTCCTTGGTGAGTGATTGCTCACTCATAGTTGTATAGATCGATGATAGCCCCGGTCAAGATGCTTGTCAAATGGCCGCCGGCCCTGCGCGGGCCGCCCTTGTCGTCCCCGCGCCCTTTCACTACGATTCGGCGCATGGGCCAATACCATCTGGATACGTTCGACCGGATCTCCGAGGAAAAACGCCGGCTCGTGCTCGACGCGGCAGCGCAAGAATTCGCGGCGGGCGGCTTCGCGGCCGCCAACATCAACGTCATCGCGGCGAACGCGGGCATCAGCGTCGGTTCGATCTACAAGTATTTCGGGAGCAAGGAGAACTGTTTCCTCGCCGTGCTGGAGGACGGGTTCGGGGAGCTCGAGGCCGCGCTCGCGTCTGCCCTCAGGCCTGACCGGTCGCCCCTGGAGAGGATAGAGGCCCTGCTCCGGCTCATCCCCCGGCATTCCCGCCGCAAGAAAAGCATCGTGCGGCTCTACAACGAGCTGACGGGGGAAGGGCTCACCGACAGCGTGCGCGCGTTCTGCGAGCGCTTCGAGTCTTTGAGCGCGCACGCGTACTCGAGCCTCATCCGGGAGGCGAAGGAGCTCGGATACGCCGCGCCGGACGTGGATCCCGAGGGATTCGCCTTCTGTATGGACAACCTCTTCATGATGCTCCAGTTCTCCTACTCCTGCGACTATTTCGCGTTGCGGCGGCAGGTGTATCTCGGCGCGGGCAAGGCTGACGACGACGCGTTCCTCGTCGAGCAGACGCTCCGGTTCATACGGGGCGCCTTGGGCCTACCGCTCGACTCCGCGTCGCCGTCGGGGCCGGAAACGTAGCACAACGCTTGCAAAACGCGAAAAGCGACCCCATAGTGATGAGTGAGCACTCACTCTGTATTGAAGGACCCTATGGCAGACAACGAAGCGCCTTTGCTCCTCGCCTTTGATTTGGGTACGACCGGTCTCAAGACCTGCCTCTATAGGCTCGGGGACGGCCTCGACCTCGTCGCCGGAGCGTCGGCGAAATATCCGCTCATCCTGGGAGAAGGCGGCACCGCCGAACAAGATCCCGACGACTGGTGGCGGGCCATGGCGACGACTTCGGCGGAGGTCGTGGCGAAGGCGCGTATCCGTCCCGCCTCGATCACGGGAATCTCCTTCTGTTCCCAGATGCAGGCGCTCGTGCTCGTGGACCGCGAGGGGCGGGCGGTCCGACCCGCCATGAGCTACATGGATCGCCGCGCGGAGGCGGAAAAGCGCGACTTCGGCGGAGCGGGCCCGCGGATCGCGGGGCTCGGACTCGGCGTGCTGCTGCCTTCGCTCGTGATAGCGGGCGGCGCCGCGGCGAGCGTCAAGGATCCGGTGTGGAAATACCGCTGGGTGGAGCGCCACGAGCGCGACGCCTTCGCCCGCGCGTACAAATGGTTGGACGCGAAGGAGAGCCTCATCTTCCGCGCGACGGGGCGAGCGGTCATGTCCCGCGATTCGGCCTACGCGACCTTCCTCATGGATTCGCGCCCGGGACGATTCCGCTGGAGTCCCGCCCTCGCGCGCGCCCACGGCGTGCGCCTCGAACATTTGGCGGAAATAGTCGAGTCCACCGACGCGGTAGGCGGCCTCACGGAAAAAGCGGCCGCCGAGCTCGGCCTCGCGGCGGGCATCCCCGTCTTCGCGGGCGGCGGCGACGCGTCGCTCATCGGCGTCGGGGCCGGCGCCGTGGAATGCGGCGATACGCACGTCTACATCGGCACGAGCGGCTGGGTATCCACGGTCACCGACCGGCGCATCGTCGATACCGATCGGATGATCGCCTCCGTGGTCGGGGCGCGGCCGGGACTTTACAACTACTTCGCGGAGCAGGAAACGTCGGGGAAATGCCTGGAATGGGTCCGCGACCACCTGGCGTTGGACGAGATCGGCATCTACCTGGAAAAGATCGTGCGGCCGAGCGGGAACGAGGAGGAGTGGCGGAGCCTCATCGATTATCTCTGCGCTTCCATCGAGCACGAGCCGGCCGGCGCGGGCGGCGTCGTGTTCGCGCCCTGGCTGCACGGCAATCGCTGTCCCCAGGAAGATCCGAACGCGCGCGGCATCTTTTTCAACATCGGCCTGGAAACGGGAAAACGGCGGCTCATCCGGGCCGTCGTGGAAGGCATCGCGCTCAACAAGCGCCTCCTCATCGACGCGCAGGAGCGGAAGCTCACCGTATCGGGGGTGCTCCGGTTCGCGGGCGGCGGCGCGCTGTCGGACTCCCTCTGCCGCATCCTGGCCGACGCGACCGGCCGGACGGTGGAGGCGATCGAGGATCCCCAGAACGCGGGCGCCGCGGGCGCGGCCCTGACGGCCGCCGTCGGCCTCGGCCTCGTCGATTCCCTCGCCGCCGCGAAGGACATAGTCCGGATCAGGAAGACCTTCGTGCCGGATCCGGCGAACCGGGCGGTCTACGACCGCAACTATCGGGTGCTCGCGGGGCTGTACGCGGCGAACAAGCGCTTCTTCAAGGAACTGAACGGAGCCTGAGGCGACCGCGCGATCCTAGAACAGGCCCGGCTGGCTGTCGCGGGGCCGGCGCGGCCCTTCCTCCGAGCGGGAAAGCAGCTCTTCGATCTCGGCGAGGAAACGGCTCGGCGGCAGGGCGAGGGAACGGCCGCGGAACGCGCGCGACCGCGCCGAGGAGACGTGCAGGCCGACGCGGGCGCGCGTCATCGCGACGTAGAGGAGGCGGCGCTCCTCCTCGATCCGATCGGCCGCGGCCGCGACGGCGGTCTCGTCCTGAGCGCGGTCATCATAGAGCGTGAACGGCAGGATACCTTCCTCGAGGCCCGCGATGAACACGTGATCGAATTCCAGGCCCTTCGCGGCGTGGATGGTCATGAGCGCCACGCGTTCGGACTTCTTTTCGTAGCCGTCCGCGGGGGCACCCAGGGCGAGGGCGTCCAGGAAGGCAGCGCGGTCGCGATGGAGGGCGGCGAGCGAAGCGAGCCGCTCGGCCGTCTCCGCGTCGATGGCCGTCCCCCGCCGCACGAGGTCCGCCGACGCCGCCCGCACGGCTTCAGCCGCCTCGCCTTCCGTGCGGTCCTTGAGCGCCTCGACCAAAGTCTTGGCGGGCTCGGCTTCCCACCAGGGACGGTCGCCGACGAGGACGTAGGGCAGGCCGTGATCGCGGAGCGCCTTCTCCAGGGGCGGGGCGAGGGCCGTCGCGCGGACGAGGATGGCGCATTCGCCGAGGCTCCGGAGCGCGGCCCGTCCGTCTCCGTCCGGGGATTCGACTACTCCTGAATCGTACGCGAAGAAGCGAGTGCCGCCGATGAGGCGTTCGATTTCCCGGGCGATGCGTTCCGCTTCGGCGGCTTCCGTCGGCGCCTCGTAGCGCGAGAGCGCGACGGCGCGTCCCGACCCCGCGAGTTCCGTTCCGACCAGACGGCCGGCGGCTCCGATGATCGCGGGGGCGCAGCGGAAGCTCTTCGTGAGGCGATAGGTCGCGGCCTCGGGGTAGTCCAGGAGGAACCGGTCGATGAAACGGCGGTCCGCGCCGCGGAAACCGTAGATCGCCTGGTTCGGGTCGCCGATGACGCAGAGCTCGCCCGCGGCCGGACCGGGGACGAGGAGGCGGATCAAGGCGTACTGGGCGAAGTTGACGTCCTGGTACTCGTCCACGAAAACGGAGCGGAACCGGGAACGATACTCCGCGGCCAGTTCCGCCTTGGAGGAGAGGAGCCGCACCGTCCCCGCCACGAGATCGTCGTAGTCGAGGGCGCCCGCCTCCCTGAGGAGGTCGCGATACGCGGCGTAGGCCGCGTCGAGGACGGCATCGGTGCGGGGGAGGCCGAAGTCCGCGGCAAGTTCCGCGAGCCCCGCGGGAGCGGCGGGACCGAGGTTCGGCGCCGCCTCGCCGGGCCGGAGCAGGAACCGCTTGCGCGCCTCCACGTAGTCGAGGAGCGCGCGGACGCGGATCGGAGCCCTGCTTCCGCCGGATCCCGCGCCGGCGGTCCCGGCGGCTCTCGCGCCTACCGCGGCGCGGGAAAGAGCCCGCCGTAGGTACTCGAGCCGCGCCTCCTCGTCCAAGACGGAAAAATCGGCGGAAAGGCCCGCGGCGGCCGCGCGCTCGCGGAGAACGGACAGGCAGAAGGAATGGAAGGTCGCGGCGACGAGGCTCCGCGCGTTCTCCGCGCCGATGGCGAGCGCGATCCGGGAGCGGAGTTCGGCGGCGGCCTTGTTCGTGAAGGTGAGCGCGAGGATGGCGGCGGGGTCGGTCCCGGAGGAGACGAGGCGTTCGATGCGGAGGGCGAGGACGGCCGTCTTTCCCGTGCCCGGACCCGCGATGATGAGGGC
>JAEXTK010000134.1 GCA_023406985.1 Spirochaetota bacterium
GGGCGCCCCCCCGCCCCCCAAGACCGGGAATCGATCGTCGCGGCGCGCCGCGGGCCGCCGAGCCAGGGGCTGGATGCCGCGCGGGCACCTTTCCGCGCTTCGCGTTTGACCGCGGGGCACCGGACGACGTATAGTTTTTCCATGGAAGGCTCGCTCACGTTCGACAAACTCGTGGCTGAACTTTCTCTCGGAGAGCGAAAGGAGCTGCTCGCCCGGCTGAGATCGCAGAACGCCGTATCGGAGACGCCCCTCTTCCCCGTGAAAGACGTACCCGAGAAGATGGAGCTCGAGCGCCGCTACAGCGAGTGTTCCTGGTATTTCAAGCTGTACCTCCGCATCCTCGGCATCCTCAAGGGCAAGCCCCCCATCCGCGTGTTCGGGGACCGGCTGCTCGCGAAGTTGGGTGCCGCCCTGGATACGCACGCGCCCGGCCTGTACGATCAGCGCCACGGCCTCTTGCTCGGCGGCCTCCACGATGAGCTCCGTTCCCTCAAGGAGAGCGCGCGCTTCTTCTACGACGCCCTGGACGGCAGCGTCGTCCGCGACAAGGGCGCTTTTTTCGCCTTCCTCGCCTCGCTCGAACTCGACTACATCCACCGGCGTCTGACGACCGAAGCGGATCCCTTCGCCTACGCTTCCGCCAACTCCCAGGCTACCGAAGCGGAAATCCGCCAGGCGACGTCGCGCGCCCTCGAGTCCATCCTCCAATCGATCGAGGAGGACCAGCGCGCGCGCATGTACCGCAACGTCCGTTCCCTGCTCTGCCTCAAGGAATTGGCGTCCTTCCTGTTCGATCGGGCCCTGTCGGCCTTCTCCGGCGGTTCCGGCCTCAACGAGCCGACCTGCCCCGCCTACCTGCTCCAGGACCAGCTCGCCGCCCTGAACAGCATCCTGTTTTCCCTCGAGTACCCGCCGTCGCTCACGCTCCTGGAATCCTTGTTCGTCTTCGACCTCCAGGACCGCGTGGGCGAGGAAAACTTCGACCTGATCGCCGAAACCCGCAACCTGCTTTCCCGGGCCGAGGAGGCGCTGACCCGGATACGGGAATTCAACCAGCGGGTACCCCTGACGGCGATCGTCCGGTGCGCTTCCAAGAACTTGGACTACCTGCCCCAAACGATCACGGGCGGGGAAGATTGGTTCGCGGTCTATCGCGATTTCTGGCGAAAACACCAAGAAGACGCCTTCGCGGCCTACGTCAAGGGACGGCGCCGCGAGCAGCTTTCCGAGGGCATCTCCTCCTTCCTCAAGGGAAAGGCGCCTCCGCACCTCGAAAACGCGCACTCGGCGGCGAACCCGGAAGGGCTCCCCATCCGCGCGGCCTTCGCCTTGTCGTTCCTCGCGGGCTTCCAGCGCAGCGTCTTCGTGGAAGAGATCAACAAGCCCCTCAAGACCATCCTCATCGACGGGGAATTCTACAAGCGGGAGAACCGGGCCGAATTCACCGAAGCGTACAACGATATCCTCAAGCTCGGCGACGCGATCCGCGGCTTCGACCTGAAGCTGGCAAGCGCGGGCGAGTTCGGCAAACGGCATGCCTTCGCGCGGTCGGAGGTCCTCTCGTTGCCGGCGAAACGGCGAAAGATCCAGATCCTGACGCAGGAAGCGGAGATGGAGGCCGAGGCGATCCTGGAGACGGCGAAGAAGGCGCTGAAGACCCTCGCGAACGTGCTCGGCGGTATCCTCGGCGAGGACGCGGGCGGTCGTTTTGACGGCCTGGCCAACATGGGAGGGCTCACGAGCAGGAACGGGACGCTCATCTCCTCCCTCCGGAACGCTTTACAAAGAATCGAGAAAACGATACAAATGCTGGGCGAGATCGAATCCATGGAGTCGGGCCGCTAGAGCATGCGCGTTCATTTTTTCACGCTCGACGTTCCCTCTTCACGCGGCTACGCCCGTTTTCCCTTCGTAGTGGACGGCCTCCCGTTGAGCGGCATCTCATGCGCGATTTCCTCGCGCGCGCTCGGGGATATGCGCTATCTTCCGGACGCCGAGAATCCGAACCGAACGCGGTTCTTCCAGGAAATCGGACTAGAAGCGAGTCGCGTGCGTTCCCGCGTGCAGACGCATACGCGCGACGTCGCCGTGGCGGGAGAGGACGGCGGTTGCCCGGGAGACGGACTCGTCACCGACGATCCGTCCCTCGCCCTGGCCGTAACCGTGGCTGATTGCCTGCCGGTCTTCCTGCTCGATACCGAGCGGAACGCCTTCGCTCTCGTCCATTCGGGGTGGAAGGGCACGGGCATCGCGGCCGCGGCGCTCTCCCTCATGGCCGAACGCTGGGGCACCCGGGCGGAAGCCGTCGCCGCGATCCTCGGCCCCTGCATCCGGTCCTGCTGCTACGGCGTGGACGAAGGGCGCGCGGCCGTTTTCCAGGCGGAATTCGGGGAGGCCGGCGGCCGGGGATCGGCCGCATTCCCCCTCGGGCCGGTGGTCTCGAGGGAGGGCGGCCGGGTCTTCCTGGACCTCCAAGCGGCCAACGCGCGGCTGCTCGCGGCGGCCGGAGTCCGCGACCTCGCCGTCTGCGAGGATTGTACGTTTACCGATGAGCGGCTCGGGTCCTTCCGCAGGGAAGGGGACCGCTACACCCGCATGGCGGCCGTCGTGGGACGGCTGCGCGAGGAGAATCCATAATGCAGGATATCAAAGACGCGTGGCGGCAGGCCGTGGCCTCCGCGCTGCGGAGCGTCGCGGCGGAGATGGGGTCGAGCGAGACGATCGATGCCGAGCGCGTGGTGGCGGAGACGCCGCCGAAACCTGAACTCGGCGACCTCGGCTTCCCTATGTTCCCCTTCGCCAAGCTCCTCCGCAAAGGCCCGCCGCAGATCGCCCAGGCCGTCGCCGCGAAGCTTTCCGCCGATCCCGCCGCCCGCGAAATCGGGGAAGCGGCGGCGGAAGGCCCGTACGTCAACGTCCGCGTGGCCAAGGCCGCCGTGGCGGAGCAGACGCTCCGGGCGGCCCTCGATCCGCGGAGCGACTTCGGCCGGCCCGGCACCCTCGCGGGGAAGCGGGTCATGGTGGAGTTCTCCAGCCCGAACACGAACAAGCCCCTCCACCTGGGACACCTCAGGAACGACGCCCTCGGCGAGAGCGTGTCCCGCATCCTCGCCGCCTGCGGCGCCGAGGTCCGGAAGGTCTGCATCATCAACGACCGCGGCGTGCACATCTGCAAGTCCATGCTCGCCTATTCCGAATTCGGGGAGGGCAAGACCCCCGAGAGCGAGGGCGTGAAGAGCGACCGCTTCGTCGGCGACTGGTACGTCCGTTTCCACCAGCTGTCCAAGGAGGATCCGGCCGCGGAGAGGCGGGCCCAGGAGCTCCTGCGCAAGTGGGAAGCCGGGGATCCCGAAACCATCGAACTTTGGAAAAAGATGAACGGCTGGGCGGTGAGCGGCATGAAGGCCACCTACGAGCGCACCGGCGTATCCTTCGACCAGTACTACTACGAGAGCCAAACCTACCTGCTCGGCAAGGACGAGGTCCTCAAGGGCCTGGAGGCGGGGGTCTTCTTCCGGGATCCGGACGGATCGGTCCAAATCGACCTCTCAGGCGAGGGGCTCGACAAGAAGGTGCTCCTCCGCAAGGACGGCACGTCCATCTACATGACCCAGGACATCGGCACGGCCATCCACCGCCACGAGGACTGGCCCTTCGACCGCCTCGTCTACGTGGTGGGCTCGGAGCAGCAATACCACTTCAAGGTCCTCTTCCGCGTGCTCGAGAAGCTCGGGTACGACTGGGCTTCCTCGCTCTATCACCTGTCCTACGGCATGGTGAACCTCCCCGAGGGGAAGATGAAGAGCCGCGAGGGGACCGTCGTGGACGCCGACGACCTCATCGACAGCCTCAAGTCGATGGCCCTGGAGGAGATCCGCGAAAAGGAACGGGAAGATGCCGTGGGAGACCCCGCGGTCATCGCGGAGAAGGTGGCCCTCGGCGCGCTCCACTACTACCTCCTCCAGGCGACGCCCACCAAAGACATGCTCTTCAACCCGAAGGAATCGTTGTCCTTCAACGGCAACACGGGGCCCTACCTGCAGTACATGGGCGCCCGCATCTCCTCCATGCTCCGCAAGGAGGCGGGAAGCGCGGCCGCGGCCGGGCGGGTCAGGCCGGAACTCCTGTCGCTCGACGCCGAGTGGGAACTCGTGAAGGCCGTGTCCGCGTACCCCGCCGCGGTGGCCGCCGCCGCGGAGAGCATGGACCCGTCGGCGCTCACCGCCTACCTGTACGAGCTCTCCAAGGCCTTCAGCCGCTTCTACCACGACTGCCCCATCCTCAACGCCGAGGACGCGGACGTCGCGGCCACGCGGCTCGCGCTCTCCAAGGCGGTGCTCCGCGTGTTGCGCGACGCCCTGGGTCTCGCGTGCATCCCTTTCCTGGAGACTATGTAGGCCCGCGGGTCTTGACCCCGGAAGCCCGGGCGGTGTATAAAGCCCGGAGACTAATCTCGATACAGAGGACGATCGTTCATGTACGCACTCGTTGAATTCAAAGGTAAGCAGTACAAGGCCGAGAAGGGCGCCTTGCTCAAGGTGGATAGGATCGACGCCGAGAAGGGCGCCGCGGTCGATATCGACACGGTCCTCCTCGTATCCAGCGACAAGGTTTCCGTCGGCACGCCCTACGTGAAGGGCGCCAAGGTGACCGCGGTGGTCGAGGATCACGGCAAGGCCGACAAGATCATCGTCTTCAAGTACATGCCGAAGAAGGACTACCGCCGCAAGCAGGGTCATCGGCAGCAGTACTCGCTGATCCGCGTTCAGGATATCGTCGGGGCGTAAGCCCTATGATCACGGTCGACGTGGTCATCGACGAGGCGGGGCTGCTTGGCTCCTGCCGTGTCGAGGGACACGCCGGCGCAGGGCCGCGGGGCGGCGACGTCGTATGCGCCGCCGTCTCGATCCTCGTGAGGACGGCCCTGAGGACGCTTTCCGGAAGGGAAGGCGTTTCGGTACGGGGAAGCGCCCCCGCGCGGGGCGTGCTTTGGATGGAAGCCGATTGCGCCGGAGACGGCGCCTCCTTCCTGGCCGCGACGACGGCCTTCCTTACGGAGGGCCTCAGGTCGGTCGCCGAAGATTACCCGGACCATTGCAGCGTACGCATCAGTACGGAACGGAGGAAGGACCATGGCTCGCAAGAAGGGCGGCAGCGGCGCTAAGAACGGTCGCGATTCGAATCCCCAGTATCTCGGCATCAAGGCTTCCGGCGGCTCCATCGTGACGGCCGGCTCCATCATCGTGCGCCAGCGCGGCACTCGGGTCCACCCGGGCGTCAACGTCGGCTGCGGCAGCGACTATACGCTCTTCGCCCTCGTGGACGGAACGGTCTCCTTCACCGAGCGCCGGGGCCGCAAGCTCGCCGGCATCATCCCGGTGAGCGCCGAATAAGCGAGGCTCTCCGGTCGGCTTCCGGCTCCGATCGATCGCGAATCGCCGATCGAGCCGATACGGACCGCGGCATCGCGCGCGGCGCGCCAATAGAGGCGCGCCGTTTGTGTTTATAGGCATCATGATTAAATTCGCCGACGAAGCCCTCATAGAAGTGTCCTCGGGAAACGGGGGGAACGGTTGCGTCGCCTTCCGCAGGGAGAAGTACGCCGCCATGGGCGGTCCCTCCGGAGGGGACGGCGGCCGGGGCGGCGACGTCGTCTTCGAGGTGCGCCGCAACCTCCGCACTTTGGCGCATCTCCGCTACAAGCAGAGTTTCCGCGCGGAGAACGGCCATGACGGCGAGGGGCGCCAGCGGTACGGCCGCAACGGCGCCGACGTCATCGTGCCCGTCCCCCTCGGCACCATCATCCGGGACGCCGAAACGGGCGAACTCATCCGGGATTTCACCACCGCCGAGGGCCGCTTCGTCTATCTTAAAGGCGGCAACGGCGGGTGGGGCAACATCCACTTCAAATCTTCCACCAACCAGGCCCCGCGGCAGGCGTTGCCCGGCAAGAGCGGGGAGCTGCGCCGTCTCAGGGTGGAGCTCCAGGTGATGGCGGACATCGGCTTCGTGGGGTTCCCCAACGCCGGTAAATCCTCCCTTCTGGACCGCTTCACCAACGCCCGGCCCAAGATCGCCCCCTATCCGTTCACGACGAAGATCCCGAACCTCGGCGTCCTCACGGTCGGCGACCGGGACATCGTGCTCGCCGACATTCCCGGCCTCATAGAGGGCGCGTCCGGCGGCGCGGGCCTCGGCATCCGCTTCCTCAAGCACGTCTCGCGCGCCGCGGGCCTCGCCTTCCTCGTCGACCTTTCCGAAGATTCCTACGCCGAGGCCTTCGAGATCCTCAAGGGAGAGCTCGAGGCGTTTTCGCCGGACCTCGTCGCGAAGAAGCGCGTGATCGTGGGCACGAAACTCGATCTGGAAGAGACCGCGGGGCGCCTCGACGAGTTGCGGTGGCGCTATCCCGACGAGCGGATTTTCGGGATCTCGGTCTTCTCGGGCGATGGGCTCGATGAGTTGACCCAGGCCTTCGCGGGCCTCGTGAACGAGATGGACGCGGCGGAGGCGGGGAGGGCGTGAAGCTCGCGATCCTCGGCGGTAGTTTCAATCCGGTGCACATCGGACATCTCGCGCTCGCCGAGGAGGTCGTCGCCTCCTTGGGCTACGACCGGCTCCTGCTCATCCCCTCCTTCAAGTCGCCGTTCAAGGCGACCGCCGAGGGGGCGACCGCCGCGGATAGGCTCGACATGCTCGCGGCTTCCGTGGAGGGAGACCGAAGAATCGCGGTGGAGGATTGCGAGCTGCGCCGCGGCGACGTTTCCTATACCATCGACACGGTGGCGGAGCTCGAACGGCGGTACCGGCCGGAGGGCAAGATCGGGGTCGTGCTCGGGGACGATCTGGCCGCCGGCTTCACCGATTGGATGCACGCCGCGGAGCTGTCGGAGCGCACCGATCTCATCGTCGGCCGGCGCGTCGCCGATGGAACCATTCCGTTCCCCTTCGCGCACCGGGCCGTCGCGAACGAGCGCATCGAACTGTCCTCCACGGAGATCCGCAGGCGCATCGCCTCCGGCGCCTCCTGGCGTTATCTCGTGAGCGAAGGCGCCCGGCGCATCATCGAGGATCGGCTCTTGTACGGCCTGCGCCCCCACGCCCGCAGCGGCGGCCAGGACGCGAACGCTCCCGTCTCCCCCGCGGCGATCGTGGAGCGGGCGGTCAGGCTCGCCCTCAGCACGCCGCGCTACCTGCACGCGCGGGGCGTCGCCCTCTTCGCCATGGATCTCTGCGCCCGCTTCGGTTTGGACGGCGAGGCGGGCTACCTCGCGGGCATCGCCCACGACATCTGCAAGGAATTTTCCCCGGAAGAGATGCGTCGCCTCGCGCTCTCCGACGGCCGCGGGATCTCTTCCTTGGAAGAGTCGAAGCCCTCGCTCCTCCACGGCCGGGCCGCCGCCGTGCTGCTCCGTGAACGGTACGGAATCCGGGACGAGGCCGTCCTGGAGGCGGTGCGCCTCCACACCTCGGGGGATATCGGCATGGGGGCGCTCGCCAAAGTGGTCTACGTCGCGGATAAGCTCGAGCCTTCGCGGACGGAGGTGGATCCCGAGCTGCGTTCGTACGCCCGCACCGCCGATCTGGAGGATCTCTTCGTCCGGACCGTCCGCGACACCGCGAAGTACCTCAGCGGCCGCGGCCGCGCGGTTGCCGAAGGGACCCTGCGGCTTTTGGCCGAGGGAGGATCGAAATGAGGGGCGCGCGGGTCGACGCGAGCGGCCTCCTGCTGGCGGCGATGATCGCGCTGCTCATCGCCGGCTTCGCGGCGGTATACTTTTCCATCCGATCCAATCCCGTGGAAGAGGCCCTCTCCGGCGACCGGATCGTCAACGTCCTCATCGTGTTGGAGAAGGAAGGGAAGCCGCTCGGGACCTTCGTCCTCATGTATTATCCGGAGACCAAGCGCTCGGCCCTCTTCGACGTGCCCGCTCACCTCGGACTCATCATCCCCGCGCTCGGTCGGGTGGACCGCATCGACGCCCTGTACGATCCCCGGAAGATCGCGCCCTACCGCGCGCAGGTGGGCGAGGTGCTCGGCATCGACATTCCCTTCTCGATAGTATTCGACCTCGCTTCCCTGCGGGATACGGTCGACCTCCTCGGCGGCGTCGAGCTTTTCATCACCGATCCGGTGGAGGTCTACGATTCCTCGCCGCCGGTCTTCCTGCCCGCCGGCGCGGTGACGCTCGACGGCGACAAGGCGGTGCTCTACGGCTCGTACGAGCTGTCCGAGGAAGACGAGGCGGAGATCGTAGCGCGTCGCCAGCGCCTCGTTCTCGCGGTCATGAAGCGGCTCGGCGAGCGCCACGCGTACGTGCGCTCGCCGTCGGTGTGGTCCGTCTTCCACACGCTGCCGCGGACCAACCTGAATAACCGGTCCTTTGCCCATCTGCTCACCGAACTGTCCGGAGTGAATACCGACCGGATCGCCGTACAGCGCATCGGCGGTAACCTCAAGGAGGTGTCGGGGCAGGCACTCCTGTTCCCCTATTACGACGGGAGCCTCATCAAGGATATCGTCAAGCAGTCGCTCGCCTCCCTGTCCCGCACGGGCGAGGGCGGATCTTCCGAGCGGGTCTATACCGTCGAGGTCCTCAACGGGACGCTGAGCGTCGGCCTCGCCCGGAAGACCGCGGAACTCCTCCAGGGTTTCGGCTACGATACCGTGACGGTGGGCAACGCGGAACGAAGCGATTACGAGCATACGGAAATAATCGACCGGTCGGGAGATGCTGCAGCCGCCCGGGTTTTTGCGGACGTGATTCGATGCGAATCGATCCGTTCCGAACAGAGCGCGGCCACCGATGGATCCTCGTTTGAGGGCGTGGCCGATTTCACCATTATCGTCGGGAAGGATTTTGATGGAAGATATGTCGTCCGCTAAGGCGGCGGAGAGCGCCGTGGCGATCGGGAAGCTGTTGGCCGATCACAAGGGAATCGACGTCGTGGTCATGGATCTTACGGGCCTCAACGCCTGGACGGATTATTTCGTGATCGCGACCGTAACGAGTTCGACCCACCTCAAGGGCCTCCAGAAACACGTGAAGGACTACGCGTCGGAAGCCGGCGTGGATATCCTGCGTCGGCAGCGCAAGGTCGCCGCCGACGATGAATGGAACCTCATCGACATGGGGGCAATCGTGGTGCACCTCATGACGGCCAGGTCGCGTTCGTTCTACGAACTGGAACGGCTTTGGAGCCCCGCCGCCACCCTCTGGCGAGCCGGGTCGTAAGCGCGGCCGGCGCGCGTCCCATAAAAAAGGGATCGCCTTCGGGCGATCCCTCTCGTTTTCTGTCCATCGCGGCCCGGCCGCGTTCAGCGATCACTCGTCGAAATCGTCGTAGTCGACGTCTTCCTCGTAATCGAAATCCTCTTCCTCTTCCTCGTCGTCGCCGAAATCGTCCTCTTCCTCGTCTTCGTCCTCGAAGTCGTCTTCTTCTTCTTCATCCTCGTCTTCGAAGTCGTCCTCGAAGTCGTCGTCGAAATCTTCGTCCTCATCCATGTCGTCGAAGTCCTCGTCCTCTTCGTCCTCTTCATCCTCGAAGTCGTCCTCAAAGTCATCGTCGAAGGCGAAGGGAAGGGGCTCACTCGACTCGAAGAACGCGGGAGCGAGTTCGAGTTGTTCGTCGGCAAGGAAGGGCTGGAAGGGAACCATGGTTTTCTCCGTCTGATCGCTGGAATTTCCCTTGAAACATAAGGGAGAGCTTCCGCATCTGTCAACAGGTTTTCGCGGGGAATCTGCGCGCAGTCCGGGCGAACGACCTGCCGACGTCCCTTTACAAGGTCTTGCTGTTCTTGAGGGCTACGATGCAGTGGAACCGACCGAATTGGCCCCGCGCCGAGAATACGCAGCGGTCATCGGCCTCGGGGAGCGCGGCGCCGACGCCCGACCCCGTGATGATCGTGGGCGGGGTGACCATGCAGTCGATGCCCGAATCCGCGAGCGCCGCCATGGCCCGGCCGGCGAGTTGATTGGCCATCTCCGCGATGGCCGCCTTGCGGTAGCGCGCGTCTTCCTCGTTTTGCATCCCGAGATGGCCGGTGAGGTGCTCGACGAACGAGGACGCGTCCTCGGAACGGAAGCGGATCATGAAATGACCGCGCAGGGAGCCGACGATGCCGGTCATGGCAAGTATGTCGTCGCCGTCGCCGCCCGGCAGCCTCCGGTTCTCCGTGATGCGAATGCCCTTGAAGCCGATTTCGCCAAGCACGAGCTTGGCCGCGGCCATGAATGAAGCGCGTACGGTTGATTCCACGATGACAGTATAGGGCGCGCCCGAATGGGCGTCAACGTAGGGGCGTCTTTACAAAAGCCCGTATATCGGTATAATTCGTAATCGACCATGCGGGATGGTATTGTCGTTGCGGCGCCGTGCAAGATCAATCTCCATCTCCGTGTGCTCGACCGTCGCGCCGATGGCTTCCACGAATTGGAAAGCGTCTTCCAGGCGCTCTCCTTCGGCGACGAGCTCAGGTTCGAATCTTTGAAAGAACGTTCCGTGTGCGACCTCCGTATGGAAGGTCCGGTGCCGCCGGAGCGTAATATCGTATTCAAGGCGATCGCCGCCTTCAGGTTCCTCACCGCCTATGACGGCGGGCTCCGGGTGACCGTCGACAAGCGCACCCCGATGGGGGCCGGGCTGGGAGGGGGATCCTCGGACGCCGCCGCCGCCCTCATGGCGCTCGACGCGCTCGCCGGTACGGCCCTGGACCGCGCGGCCCTCCAGGGCCTCGCGGCCGGTCTCGGCAGCGACGTTCCCTTTTTCCTGGACGGGGGAACGGCCATGGTGTTCGGACGGGGCGAGCGGGTCGTGCCGGCGGACGGGCGGACCGACTACGCGGTCGTACTCGTGAACCCGGGCTTCCCGAGCGAGACCGCCCGCGCCTTTCGGTTGCTCGACGCCGTGCGGTCGGACTCCGGCGCGGTAGCGCGGGCTCCGCTCGGATCGGCGGAACTCGAAAAGGCACTCGCGGGTAGACCGGCGGATTGGCCCTTCGCCAACGATTTCCTGCCCGTCTTGTCCCGCGCTTCGGACCGGGAGGCGGATGCGTACCGGCGGATGTTGGCGGATCTCCGCGGCTGCGGGGCCGAGTTCGCGGACCTTTCCGGGTCCGGCTCCACCTGTTTCGGCGTGTTCTCCGATCGATCCGCGGCGGAAAAGGCCGTTTTTAGCCTTTCTCCCGTCTGGAAATTCGTGCAAATCGCGCTTCCTCTTGCGCGCACAGGCTTTACAGTATTACAATAGTTCAGCATCTCATCCTGGGGCCGAAAAAAAGAGGAGAAGCGCCATGGAGATCACCGACATCAGGATACGCAAGGTGGCCAGTGAGGGGAAACTTAAGGCATACGTCACGGTTACCTTTGACGACTGCTTTGTTGTCCATAATGTGAAGATCATCGAAGGGAAGAGCGGTATCTTCATTGCGATGCCGAGCAGGAAGACTCGCGCAGGCGAGTATAAGGATGTGGCCCATCCCATCCACCCCGAATTCCGATCGGCGCTCCAGAAAAAAATACTTGATGTGTACGATTCGGGTAACGTACAGGACGATCCCGATTTGGATGTGTGATTGAGTTGAATTGGGACGTCGGCAAGCGGTAAGCCCCCGGGTTTTGATCCCGGTATTCGCAGGTTCGAATCCTGCCGTCCCAGGTTGTTACGCTCTCTTGAGCACGTACGTTCCGGTTCCGCATGTTTCATGCAGCGGCCGAGTTCATATCGCGAAGCTCGCGTTAGGTAAGGAGAATCTTCATGGATCAGGTAGTTTTCGCGGCCCGTAAACGGGCTGATACGGGCTCGCGGAGCGCGTCCCGCCTCCGGAATTCGGGCCGGGTGCCCGCCGTCGTCTATGGGCGCAAGGGCGAAGCCCTGTCCTTGGAACTCGATGCGCTCGAATTCGCCAAGGGAATCCGCGGGATCTCCGAGAGTACGATAGTCAAGATCGATGTCGATGGCGTGAGCCACGAGGCCTTCGTGAAGGATACCCAGCGGGATATCCTCACCGGGAAGGTTCTGCACGTCGATTTCTATGAGGTCGAGAGCGACCGCCTCGTTCGCGCCAAGGTGCCCCTGCATATCAAGGGCGTCGCCGTGGGCACGCGCGAGGGCGGCATCATGGAGAATCCGACCCACGAGCTCGAGGTGGAGTGCTTCCCGCGGCATCTTCCCGAGAGCATCGACGTGGACGTCAGCGAGCTCAAGGCCAACCAGTCCATCCACGTGCGCGACCTCAAGCTGGCCGCCGAGGTTCGCGTCCTGACCGGCGGCGACCACGTCGTCGCCCTCGTCAAGTACGCGAAGATGGAAGCCGAGGCCGCTCCGGAGGCTGAAGCCGCGGCTGCTGCCCCCGCCGCCGGCGCCGCTCCCGCCGCGGGCGCCGCTCCCGCAGCCGGCGCTGCCCCCGCCGCCAAGGCCTAAGTATCAACCGCTCGAACGATCGGCCGTCCGTTCCGTGGGGAGCGGACGGCCGTTCCTTTTTGGGGGCGATGACGGACCCTTTTGAAGCCGCGGTGGCGGAGGCCTTGGGTCGATGTCGGCACGGCGTCCTGCTCGCCGCAGTCTCCGGCGGGGCCGATTCCACCGCCATGCTGGTCGCGGCCGCGGCGCTCCGCGCCCGGTTCGGCTACGTCCTCCACTGCCTGCACGTCGATCACGGTATCCGCAGCGAAGCCGAGTGCGGCGCCGATGCCGCCTTCGTCCGATCCGTCTGCGATTCCCTCGCGGTGCCCTGCACCGTGGTAACGATCGGCCGCGGCGCCATCCGCGCGGCCGCCGAGGCCGACGGCTCGGGCCTGGAGGCCGCGGCGCGGGAGGCGCGCCACGCGGCCTGGACCGAGGAGGCCCGCAGACTGGGCGCGGGCCGCGTACTCGTTGCGCACACCGCGGACGATCGGTTGGAAACGGCGCTCATCCGCTTTCTCAGGGGGGCCGGTCCCGCCGGACTCGCCGCGATGGCTGAGGATCGCGGGCTCGTCTTCAGGCCGCTCCTTTCGCGGAAACGCGCGGAGGTCCTGGAGTACCTCGGCCGGAGGAAGATGACCTTCAGGACGGACTCCACCAACGCCGACCCCGCCCATTTCCGTAACCGCGTGCGGCTCAAACTGGTTCCTCTCTTGGATGCCGAATTTCCGCATTGGCGCGGGGCCGTCGCGGCGCTCGCCGAAACCCAAGCCGAAGCGGCCGCCTTCATATCCGCGGAGAGCGCCGCCCGTGTGGCATGGCGGGGAGAGGATCTTTTGTCCACGGACGCGGCCTCCTTTTTCGCCCAGAGCGAGATCGTGAGGCAGGAGGCCGTCTACGCGGCGGTGGACCGGCTCGCGGCCGTTCAAGGATGCGCCGACGTCGTCTCCGCCGACGCCGTATCCCGGCGCAAGGCCGAGCCGCGGCGCGCGGCCCTCCGGTCCTTCACGGGAGGGCTCGCGGCCGCGGCCGATCTCGGCGCCTACCGGGTCGAGCGCGCGGATGGCCGCGTGCGCGTGGAACGCTGGCGCGCCCCCGGCGCGAGAAGGGGTTTCGCCGTCGTGGTCCGCGAGCCGGGCGATTATCGCGCGGGAGCCTTCGTCGTCGGGACGGGGGAGCGGCTCGGGCGCGAGAGAGGGTTTACGGCCCGCCTTCCTTTCGTCCTGCGCAGCGCGTCGGCCGAGGACCGCATCGCGACCGGCGGAAAAAAGATGGCGGTGGTCCAGAAAGCCGTCGGGGAAGGGGCCTCCAGAGCCGACGATGTCGTCGTCGCCGAAGACGCGCTCGGTATCGCGGCCGCCTTCTATCCGGGGAACGGAGGCGCCCAACTCCTGCTCCGCGAGGGCCGAAACGAAGGGGCGGGCTATGCGGATTTCATTTTCTTTTCTATATTGATCGAACGGGGGTACTATGCCTAACGACCAAAACGATAAAACTCCGCGCCCGCCGATGAACGGAGGCGCCGCAAGCCGCTTCGCCCTCGTCTTTTTCCTCATCGTCGTCGGCCTTTTCACGGCCTATTTCATGAGGTCCGAGACGCCCGCGGTCCAGGAGATCCCCTATTCTTCGTTCTCCACGTATCTGGAGCGCGGAGAAGTGGACGCGGTCAAAATCCTCGACGGGGACTCCATCGAGGGCACGCTGAAAGGTTCGTCCGGGGAGACCGGCCACTTCCGCACCCGCATCCCCTATCAGGATCCCGAGCTCCTCCCCGTCCTCCGCAGCAAGGGCGTCAAGGTTTCCGGCTCGGTGAGCGGCATCACCCCCATGCGCATCCTTATCGAATTCCTCCCCTGGATCATCGGTTTCGGATTCATCTGGCTCATGTTCCGCAACGCCCAGGGCAACGGGAACAAGGCGTTCCAGTTCGGCAAGAGCCGCGCCAAACGCTACTTGGAAGCGAACAAGCGCATCACGTTCTCCGACGTCGCCGGGCAGGAAGAAGCGAAATACGAGCTGCAGGAAGTCGTCGCCTTCCTCAAGAATCCGCAGAAATTCACCAAGATGGGGGCCCGCATCCCCAAGGGCGTGCTCCTGGTCGGCATGCCGGGCACCGGAAAGACCCTCCTGGCCAAGGCCGTCGCCGGCGAGGCCGGAGTGGCGTACTTCCACATGTCCGGTTCGGATTTCGTGGAGATGTTCGTCGGCGTCGGCGCGAGCCGCGTCCGCGACCTCTTCGAGCAGGGCCGCAAGAGCGCCCCGTGCATCATCTTCATCGACGAACTGGACGCGGTGGGCCGCACCCGCGGCGCCGGCTACGGCGGCGGCCACGACGAGCGCGAGCAGACCCTCAACCAGATGCTCGTGGAGATGGACGGGTTCGATTCCAAGGACGGCGTCATCGTATTGGCCGCCACGAACCGGCCCGACGTCCTCGATCCGGCCTTGCTCCGGCCGGGCCGCTTCGATCGGCAGGTGGTCGTCGCCATGCCCGATATCAAGGAGCGCGAGGCCATCCTCCGCATCCACGCGGCCAAGATTCCGCTCGCCCACGACGTGGATTTCGGCCGGATCGCCAAGGCGACGCCGGGCACGAGCGGCGCGGATCTCGCCAACCTGGTCAACGAGGCGGCCCTCTTCGCGGCGCGCAAGGATAAGGTCGGCGTCGATATGGGCGACTTCGAGGAGGCGCGCGACAAGGTCCTCATGGGCGTGGCCCGCAAGTCCATGGTGATCTCCGAGAAGGAGCGCCGGATGACGGCCTACCACGAGGCCGGCCATGCCCTCCTGCACTATTACCTCAAGAACGCCGATCCGCTCCACAAGGTGACCATCGTGCCCCACGGCAGGGCGCTCGGCCTCGCGATGTCGCTCCCCGAAGAGGACAGCTACAGCCGCACGAAGGGTTGGATCGAGGACCGCATCACCATCATGTACGGCGGTTGGGCGGCCGAGAAACTCTTCTACAACGAGACCACCACCGGCACGAAGCAGGATCTCCAGCAGGCCTCCGAACTCGCGCGCCGCATGACCTGCGAGTGGGGCATGGCGGAGGATATCGGACCGATCGCCTACGGCCAGGAAGACGAGCCCATCTTCATCGGCAAGGAGATCGCGCGGCACAAAGACTATTCCGAGGATACCGCCCGCCGCATCGACGCCGCGGTCAAGGCGGTGCTGGACCGTTGCCGCACGGCGGCCGAGCGCATCCTGGAGGAGCACCGGGCCGAGCTTGAGAAGCTCGCCGAGACGCTCGTCACGAAGGAAACCCTCGTCGACGAGGAGATTCGCGACCTGTTGGGCATGCCTGCCCGCGCCGAGTCGCTCAGCTTCGCCTCGGTCGCCTCTCCCGTGGAGATGAAGACGGGAGAGGCGTCGCCTGCCCCGGCCGAGGAACGTACGCCTCCGGAGGCGTAGGATGCGGCGGATCGTCCTCGCGTTGGGAGCCGCGGCGCTGGCTTGGCTTCCAACCGTCGCTCCGGCTTTCGAGGTCGCGGACGCGCAAAAGGGCGACGCCGCAATCGCCGCCCGGTACGCGGCCTGGGCGGTGGCGGCCGCGGAGGAAGGCCGGTGGCCCGAGGCCGAGACCGCGTTGGAACGGGCCGCGGATTTCTCCGACGCTTCTTCCGACGTTTCCTATTTGCTCGCCCTCGCGCGGCTGAAACTGGACCGTCCCGCCGGCGCCGCCCTCGCCGCGGTGAGGACCGCCATCGAGGCCGATCGCTGGGACCGGTATGGGCGCGAAGCCGCCGCGCTCGTGGAAGCGTCGATCCTCATCCGCTTGCGGCGGTTCGACGAAGCCCTCGACGTCCTCAAAGGCGTCGGAAACGGTAGCGAACGGACGTACCTCCGCTGCCGCGCCCTCGCGGACGGCGAGCGCTTCCGCTCCGCGATCCGCGACGCCCTGGAGGCGTACCCCGAGGATCCGCGCTTCGCGGCGCTCATGCTGGACCGCGCGTCGCTGAGGCCGAGCGGGGACGGCGAGCGGGCGCTCGTGGATACCGTGCTCGCGCGTCTCCCCTTCCTGCTCGCGCTCGATCCCTCGCTCGCCTATCGGGCGGCCCCCTTCATCCGCGATCCGGAAGAACGCCGCCGCCTGATCGGCGCGTACCGCGCCGTTTCCGCGCCCGCGGCTGCCGCGCTGCCGCAAGCCCTGGAGCTCGGCCTCGTGGACGGCTCCGTCGCGGTAGAGGAACTTTTTTCCGCCGCGACCATCGACGTCTCCGTGGTACGCTCGGTCTGGGCCCTCCTCAGGGAAGACGCGGAGCGCGCCACCTTCATGGCCGCCTTCGCCGCGTTCGGCGGATCGTTGACCGAGGATCGGGACGGGGACGGATACGTGGAGACCGCGGCCCGGTATCGGGGAGGCTCCCTCGTCTCGAGCGCCTACGACGCGGACCAGGACGGGCTCCCGGAGCTCGAGATCGAATACGCGGACGGCGTACCGGTTCGGGGCAGCGCGGCCGTCTCGGCCGAGATCTCCGCCGAGTCCGCCGCCGCCGCCGAGTCCAAGCCCGCGGCGACCCTCGCCGCGGCCGCGGAGCGAACGTTGGCCCGAATCGAATGGGCGCGGTATCCCTCCGTCGCGAGCGTATCCTACGGCGAGTCGCGCTACGTACCGGCCCCCACCGCCTTTCCCTTCGCACCCGTGCGGCTCGTCGCCCTCGTGGACGAGGGACGGCCGTCCTCACCGCGTTTCCCGAAGGACGATCCGTCCGTTTCGCGCCTCTCGGTGCGTTCCCTCGTCTCGTTCGCCTCCGTCGTGGAGCGCCCCGGCTCGTTTATGGAGGGGGCAGTCGAGCGCGTGGAGCTCGTGCGCGGCATTCCGCGCAGGGCCACGGAGACGGTGAACGGGCGCGTCGTCTCGGTGCTGGAGTTTTCCAGGGGACGTCCGGCGTTCCGCAAGATCGACCTGGACCTCGACGGCCGGATGGAGACGACCCGGCGATTGCGGGCGAGCGCGGTGAGCGTCGGCCTGGTTTGGGAGGAACCGATCGAATCGACCGAGAGCGATTGGGACGGCGACGGCGTGTCCGAATACGCCGAGGTTCATTTCAAGAACGGCGATATCGAACGTTCGTGGGACATGGACGGTGACGGGAAGCGCGAACGGGTGGTCCGGGAGCGGCCGGGAGAGGTCAATGCGATTAGGTAAGTTCGGTTTCCTGCCGGCGGCCGCGGCGTCGCTCGTTTTGCTCTCGTGCGCATCCGCCGCCGACCGGCTCCAACCGCCGCGCTCAGCCGTGGAAGTGCGCCTTGACGATATCGCTTCCCTTCTGCACGACGATCCGGAGCGGGCCATCCATCTCCTCGGGTCCTTCGGCGCCCGGTACGGGGGCGAAGGAGCCGCGGCCGGGGAGCTCGACGCGGAGACCGCCCGACGTTCCGAGGAGCTCTTCAAGGCGGCTACGGCCGCGCTCCAGTCCAAGCGCGACGCGGCGGCGGACGAACGGCGCTGGAACGACGCGGCCTCGCTCACGCGGTCCCTGATGGCGCTCGGAAACGGGGAAACCGGCTCCCGCCTCGCGGACTATCGGCTGAGCGAAGCGCGGGACCTCCTGGCGAAGGGGGAAGACCTCGCGGCCTTCCTCGCCGCGGCGGAGGCCCACCGGGTCCGGCCGCTCTCCGCGGCCGACGCGGCCGCCTTCTTGGAGCGCGCCGTAGCTGCCCGGCAACGCCGGACCGCCGCGTTCTTCCTGGCCGCCGCGGTGGCCGCCGGCGCCTCTCCCTCGGCCGACGCGCGCGCGTATTGCGAAGGGCGCGATTCCCCTTCGGAGATGATCAAGGGCGTGGCCACGGTCTGGGTGGACCGCGGCATCAAGATCGAGCGCGGCCGCGGTTCGCCCGACCGCGTCATCGGCTCCGCCTTCTTCGTGGACAAGGGCGGCCTCCTCGTCACGAACTACCACGTCATCTCGAGCGAAGTGGACCCCGCCTACGAAGGGTATTCCCGCCTCTATATCCGACTCGGAGACGCCGCGAGCCCCCGCCTGCCGGCGAAGGTGGTCGGGTGGGATCGCGCGATGGACCTCGCCGTGCTCAAGGCCGACGTCGTTCCCGGCTACGTCTTCTCCGTACTCGACGGGGTGGCGCCGACGGTCGGTTCCAAGGTGTACGCGATCGGATCGCCGGGGGGCCTGGAGAAGACCGTGACGGCCGGCATCGTTTCCGCGGCGGGTCGGCGCTTCCTGCAGATCGGCGACGTGGTCCAGATCGACGCCGCGGTCAACCACGGCAACTCCGGCGGCCCGGTCGTCGACGAGGACGGGCGGCTCGCCGGCGTGGTCTTCGCCGGCATCGAGCAGTTCGAAGGGCTCAACTTCGCCGTTCCCTCGGCGCGCCTCGCGGCCGCGCTTCCCGCCATGTTGCGGGGCGGCAAGGCCGAACGCCCGTGGCTCGGCCTCGCGCTTTCCGAGGAGCGGGATGACGTCCAGATCGTCTACGTCGCTCCGGGAACGCCGGCCTCCGACCAGCTCGTCGCGGAGAATGTGAGCCTCGTCGCGCTCGGAGACCTCGAGGTGTCGGCGCGGCGCGGCGCGGGAATCACCGCGCTCCAGGATGCCCTCTACTCCCGCACCCCCGGAGAGCTCGTGGCGCTGCGCACTTCCGACGGCAAAAGCAGGATCGTGGCGACCTCGGCGCGCCCGCCGCTCCCGCTCGTGGCCGCGGCTAAGGTGGATACCCGCGAGCGGGTGGCGGCGCCGCTCTTCGGCCTCATCCTCGCGCCGGGCGGTTCGCCCTCCTCCTTCTCGGTGAAGCGGGTCCTGCGCGGGTCGGTGGCGGACGAAGCCGGATTGTCGGAGAACGACCCGATATCCATCCGCCGCTTCCGCATCGACGAAGAGTCCGGGATCGCCGCGATGGAAGTCTCGGTCAAGAAACGCCGCATGGGGTATCTGGAAACCACCATGAGCCTTCCGGCTTTAGTGGACTCTCCCGACACGCTTTGATCGCTTCGGTGTTGCGTTCGCTCGCTCCGGAGCTATACTAGTTGCGAGGAGCCTATGGCAACATCGCCCGTTTCGGTCAAGGTCATCACGTGGGAAGGCCACCCCTCCGTAGAGAAGGCGGTGGCGCTGAAGGAAGAGCTCTCGGCTGCTTTCGCGGAAGCCGCGCAAGTCGTGGTGAGCGTCTCTATGCTGGAAAGCGTGGATTTATCCGTCATCCAACTGCTCAAGGCGGCCGCGGCGGAGGCCGTTTTGCGCGGCAAGGCCTTCCATCTGACCGGGACGATCCGGAGCGAGCTGTCCAGGGCTCTCCTGGTTTCGGGGTTCGTCCGCAATCCCACGGAGAATGCCCGCGAGATCGAAGCGGAGCTCTTCGGCACCTCTCCGGCATCGAAGGAGAGTTGAACCATGATTGAAAAATTCAAGGAAGCCTTCCGCGAGGAAGCCGCTGAACTGCTCAACAACTTGGAATCCACCCTCTTGGAGTTGGAAGCGGATCCCCGGAACAGCGAAACCGTCTCCGCGGTATTCCGCACCATGCACACCATCAAGGGTTCCTCGGCCATGTTCGGCTTCGACGAAATATCGCGCTTCACCCACGAGGTGGAGTCGATCATGGACCTCCTCCGCGAAGGCGCCTTCGTCGCCGATCGCCGCCTCATCGATCTGACGCTCCAAGCCCGCGACCTCATCAGCGCGATGCTCAACTCCCCCGACGCGGCGCACAAGAGCCTCGCGGAAGAGCTCGTCCGCCAGTTCAAGGCGCATTCCGAGGCGCGGATCGCGGCCAAGAACGCCGAGAGCGCGGAAGAGGCCGAGCTTCCCCCGCAGGCAGCGGAAGCCGAGACGGTACCGACGCCGGAAGCTTTCGCGCTCGAGGGAGCGTCGCCGGCGAGCGCGCCGGACGCGCAGGCGCCGCGGGAAACGTTCCGGATCAGGTTCGTTCCCGCAAGCGACGTGTTCCTCAACGGGACGCGGCCGCTCCTGTTGTTGGACGAATTGCGTTCGCTCGGCGAGGCTTCGGTCGTGCCGCTCGCGGATCGCATCCCGCCGCTCTCCGAGATCGATCCCGAGAAGTGCTACGTCGGGTGGGAGATCACGCTCACCACCGCGGCGGGGGAGGACGCCATCCGCGACGTCTTCATATTCGTGGAAGGGACCTGCGAACTCATCGTGGAGCGCGTCGCGACGGAACGGAACGCCCCCGAGATCGAGGTCAAGCGGATCGGGGAGATCCTCGTCTCCCGGGGGGTGACCACGCCGGAAAAGATCCAGGACGTCGAGGGCGGCCGGAAGCGTATCGGCGAACTCTTGGTCGAGGAAAAGGTGGCCACGCCGGCGGAGATACAGAGCGCCTTGGCCGAACAGGAGCACCTCAAGAAGCTCAAGGAAAAGCAGGACCTGGGTACCTCGAGCATCCGCGTGGCGAGCGAAAAGCTCGACGCGCTCGTGGATCTCGTGGGCGAGCTCGTGACCCTCCAGGCCCGGCTCTCGCAGACGGGCGCCGAACTCCACGACGGGGGCCTATCCCTCATCGCGGAACAGTTCGAGCGCCTCGTCTCCCAGCTCCGCGACAACACCATGAGCATCCGGATGCTCCCCATCGGTTCGACCTTCAGCCGCTTCCGCCGCGTGGTGCGCGATCTTTCGACCGAACTCGGCAAGGAGATCGAACTCGTCACGGACGGCGCGGAGACCGAGCTCGACAAGACCGTCATCGAACGGCTCAACGATCCGCTCGTCCATATCATCCGCAACAGCGTGGACCACGGGATCGAGTTGCCCGAGGCCCGCGTGGCCGCCGGCAAGACGCGCGGCGGGACGGTATCGCTCGCCGCCATGCACTCGGGGGCCCACGTGCTCATCACCGTGGCCGACGACGGCGGCGGCCTGGATACCGACCGCATCTACGCGAAAGCTGTCGAACGGGGTATCGTTCCGCAGGGGGCGACGCTCAGCGAGCAGGAACTCTTCCAGCTCATCTTCGCGCCCGGTTTCTCCACCGCCAAGGTGGTGACGAGCGTCTCCGGCCGCGGCGTCGGCATGGATGTGGTGAAGCGCGAGATCGATTCGCTCGGCGGTTCGGTCTACGTGGAATCCAAGCGCGGAGTCGGGACGAAGGTGACCCTCAAGATCCCGCTCACCCTCGCCATCATCGAGGGGCTCCTCGTGCGCGTGGAGGGCGAGCACTACGTCGTGCCGCTCTCGTCGGTGGACGGCTGCATCGAGATACAGCGGTCCGAACGCGTGGCGTCCAAGGACGGCAGGAAGCTCTTGACCTATCGGAATGAGCTCCTGCCGTACGTGGGCCTGCGCGGCCTCTTCGACATCTCCGGCACTCCCCCCGAGATCGAGCAGATCGTGGTGGTCAACGGCGACGAAGGCCGGGTCGGCTTCGTGGTGGATCAGGTGGTGGGCGATTACCAGACCGTCATAAAGCCGCTCGGGCGCATGTTCAAGAGCGCCGACGGCCTTTCCGGAGCCACCATCCTCGGAGACGGGACCGTGGCCCTCATCGTGGACGTCAACCGGCTCGCCGCTTCGGCCCAGCGCGAGGAGGCCATGAGCCTCAAGCAGGATAGAAAAGTCCATGGCTGAGGGGGACCGTCCCGCGCTCGGGGCCTTCCCGTCGCCGATGACCGATGCCGATTTCGAGCGGCTCAGCTCGTTCATCGAGCGCGAACTCGGCATCAAGATGCCCGCGGTGAAGCGGGTGATGCTGGAGAGCCGCCTGTCGCGGCGGCTCCGCCTCCATAAGTACGCCACCTATGCCCAATACGTCGATTACGTCTTCTCGGAGGAAGGCGCGCGGTCCGAACTCATCCACATGATCGACGCGGTCACGACCAACAAGACCGATTTCTTCCGCGAGGCGGACCACTTCGATTTCCTGCTCAACGACCTGCTTCCGGGGACGGCGACGACGGCGACGAATCCGTTCCGCGTGTGGTCGGCGGGGTGCTCCACCGGCGAGGAGCCGTATACCATCGCGATGGTCATGGAGGAGCATCGGAGGAGCGACCCGGCGTTCAATTATCATATCCTCGCGACCGATATCTCCACCAAGGTCCTCGCCAAGGCGATGGACGCCGTCTACGAAGAGGAGAAGGTGGAGCCGGTACCCCTCGACTACAAGAAACGGTACCTCTTGCGGAGCAAGGACCCCGCCAAGAAGATCATCCGGGTGAAACCGGAGTTGCGCGCCCGCATCGAATTCCGGCGGCTCAACTTCATGGATGACGATTTCGGCATCAGGGAACGGTTCGACGTCATCTTCTGCAGGAACGTCATCATTTACTTCGACCGCGCGACCCAGGAACGGCTGATCGGAAAATTCCGGGATCTGCTCAAGAATGACGGCGTGTTGTTCCTCGGCCATTCGGAGACGATGACGGGGATGAGCATACCGTTCCGTACCCTCGCGCCCACGGTTTATAAAAAGGAATAGGGGGAGCCATGGCACGCGAAAAAATCCGGGTCATGCTGGTGGATGATTCCGCCGTGGTCCGGCAGACGCTCAAGGAGGTCTTGGAGAGCGACGCCGCGATAGAGGTCACCGCGGTAGCTCCCGATCCTCTGTTCGCGCTCAAGAAATTGGAGACGGGACGGCCCGACGTCATCGTGAGCGATGTGGAGATGCCGCGCATGGACGGCCTCACCTTCCTGAAATCGATCATGTCCGGCAGCGATCCCATCCCGGTCGTCATCTGCTCCTCCAAGACGGAGGACGGCAGCGAGAACGCGCTCAGGGCGCTCGAGTACGGGGCGGTGGACATCATCCAGAAGCCGAAGATCGGCACCAAGCAATTCCTCGAGGAATCCAAGGTCGCCATCTGCGACGTGGTCAAGGCTGCCTACCACGCCCGGCTCCGCCAGCTCCCGCAGCGCATCCAGCTCCAGACCCGCGAGGTGGCGCCGAAACTGACGGCCGACGTCATCCTGCCGAAAGCCGGGGACCACGCGACCTTCATCGAGACGACCGAACGGGTGGTGGTCGTCGGCGCGTCCACCGGCGGCACCGAGGCCCTCCGGGAATACCTGGAAGCCCTCCCTTTGGACGCCCCGGGAATGGTGATCGTCCAGCACATGCCGGAGCACTTCACCGCCGCCTTCGCGAAGCGGCTCGACAGCCTCTGCAGGGTGAACGTCAAGGAAGCCGAGGACAACGACACGGTCATCCGCGGGCGGGTCCTCATCGCCCCCGGGAACCGGCACACCCTGCTCAAACGCGCCGGCGCGCGGTATTACGTCGAGGTCAAGGACGGCCCGCTCGTGTGCAGGCATCGTCCGAGCGTCGACGTCTTGTTCCGTTCCGCGGCCCGGTATGCCGCGAAGAACGCGATCGGCGTCATCATGACCGGCATGGGGGACGACGGCTCGCGCGGCATGAAGGAGATGCACGACGTAGGCGCGTATACCATCGCCCAGGACGAGGCGAGCTGCGTGGTCTTCGGCATGCCGAACGAGGCCATCAAGGCGGGCGGCGTGGATACGATCCTGCCGCTGGACGGCATCGCGGGAGAGGTCTTGCGGCGCGCGCGGTAAGGCACGACTTCAGCTTGCTTTTCCGATGCGCTTGATCCATACTAATTTGGTTCCAGAGGAGGATTTCGATGGCGAAAAAGGTCCTTGTCGTGGATGATTCCGCGGCGATCCGCCAGAGCATCACCTACGTACTGCAGCAGGGAGGATATGAGGTCCTGGAGGCCAAAGACGGTATGGACGGACTTACCGCGTTGGCTTCCATGGACGAGACGGACCTCATCATCACCGATGTGAATATGCCGAATCTGGACGGCATCTCCTTCATCAAGAAGGTGCGGGAGAACGCGAAATACAAGTTCACCCCCATCATCGTGCTCACGACGGAATCCCAAGGGAGCAAGATGAACGAAGGGAAGGAAGCGGGCGCTACGGGCTGGATCGTGAAACCCTTCAGCGCGGAGAAGCTGCTCGGCGTCGTCAAGAAAGTAGTCGGCTAAGGCGAAGCGAATGGAAACGGATGAATCGGACGTAGGAACTGGTTCACAGTACCTTACCTTCGATCTCTCGGGCGAGCGGTACGCCGTGGAGGTCGCCCAGGTGGAGGTCGTCTTGGAGACCTCCGTGGTGACCAGAGTCCCGAAGAGTCCCGCCCACCTCCGCGGGGTGATCAATCACCGGGGAAGCGTGGTGCCGGTCGTCGACCTTCGGGTGGTATTCGGTATGGATGAGCGGTCTTCCGCGGCGGATTCTTCCATAATCATCGCCCAAGTGGAGTTCGAAGGGGAACCGCTCACCGCCGGAATCATGGCCGACGCCGTGCAGGAGGTCGTCGACCTGGAAAGCGACGCGTTGGAACCGCCGCCGTCCTTCGGTTCGCGGATCGACGGGGCCTTCATCAAGGGCATCGGAAAACGGGAAGGGCGGTTCATCATCATCCTGGACCTGGAGCGCGCGCTGTCCGAAGCCTCGCTCAAGGTCGCTCCGCACGCGGGCGACCGGGAATAGGCGGATGGAAGGGAGCGATCGGAAGGCGCGCATCCTCATCGTAGAAGACGAAAGTATCGTCGCGCTCGACATGCGTAACCAGCTCGTCGAGCTGGGCTACGAAATCGTGGGGGTGGCGGCGTCCGGCGATGACGCTATCGCCGCCGCGGCCGCGAAGCAACCCGATCTCATCCTCATGGACATCAGGCTCAAGGGCGCGATGGACGGCGTAGAGGCCGCCGAGCGGATCCGCGGCGAGCACGATATTCCGATCATCTTCATCACCGCCTACGCGGACGAAAAAACCCTCGCCCGCGCCAAGGTGACCCAGGCCTTCGGCTACATCCTCAAACCCTTCCATGGGCGCGAGGTGCTCATCTCCATCGAGATGGCCCTCTACAAGCACAAGATCGATTACGAACTCCGGTCGAGCCGGGAGTGGCTCAAGGGGACGCTCAACGCCATCTCCGATGCCGTCGTCGCCCTGGATACCGAAGAGCGGATCGAATTCCTCAACCGCGAGGCGGAGGCCCTCTTCGGCCTGGAAACCGCGGCCGCGCGGGGGCGACCCTTGGGCGAGCTCTGCGCCTTCACGGAGAGCGCCGCGCTGTCCGGCCTCTTCGAGGACCAGCGCCGGGGCCGACCCGCGGCCGACCTCTCCTGGCTGGTGCTCGATTTGCCCTCCCGAAAGCTGCCCGTAGAACTCGTGCGGACCGCTATTCCCGATCCGCGAGGGAACGGGCCTACCGGCAAGGTCTTGGTCATCAGAGACATCACCGAGCTCGTCCGCGCGGTGGAAACGAGGTCCCGGCTCGCGGCGATCGTGGCCAATTCCTATGACGCCATCCTCGCGGTCGGGCCGGACCTCCGCATCCTCTCCTGGAATTTCGGGGCCGAACTCATGTACGGCTATACGGGCGCCGACGTGATCGGGAAATCGCTCCCGGACTTGGTCCCGGACGAGCGGGATCGGACCCAGCTGCGCGTCATCACCGACCAGGTGTTCGCGGGCCGCGAGGCGGGGCGCTTCGAATCGTTCAGGCGCTGCAGGTCGGGGAAGGTGATCCCGGTCGCAATGTCCCTGTCTCCGGTGCGCGACGCGGAAGGCCGGGTCGTCGAACTCGCCTGCATCGAACGCGACGTTTCCGCGGAGAAGGAGTACGAGGCTTCGCTCGTCAAGGCGAAGCTCGCGGCGGAGGAGGCGAGCCGCGCCAAGGGAGAGTTCCTTTCCAACATGAGCCACGAACTCCGGACGCCGCTCAACAGCATCATCGGCATGATCGACCTCACGCGGGACACCCTCACGGAAGCGGGGCAGGCCGAATACCTGGAGATCGCCCGGCAGTCCGCCGACAGCCTGCTCTTTCTCATCAATTCGATCTTGGATTTCTCCAAGATCGAGATCGGCAAGATGCGGATCAACGCGGCTCCGTTCTGCCTCGTGGAAGCCGTCGCGGATTGCCTCGAGTCCATCGCGGTCCAAAGCTACCAGAAGGGGCTCTCCCTCCGGTTCCGCTTCGATCCCGCTCTTCCCGATTCGGTGATCGGCGACGCGCATCGCCTGCAGCAGATCCTCGCGAACCTCCTCTCCAACGCCATAAAGTTCACCGAAGTCGGCGGCGTCCGCATCGATCTGTCCTTCACGAGGAATCCGGACGAAGCCTCCATCACGGCGAAGTTCGCCGTACGGGATAGCGGCATCGGCATTCCGCAGGACCGGTTCGACTATATCTGGGAGGAGTTCACCCAACTCGACGGCTCGAGCACCCGCTCGTACGGGGGGACGGGCCTGGGGCTCGCCATCGTGAAATCCCTCGCGGATCTCATGGGCGGTTCGGTGCGGGTGGAGAGCGAGCAGAAGAAGGGGAGCGTTTTTACCGTGGAACTCCCCTTCGCCGTGGCCCCGGGGAGTCAGCCGACGGTCGCGCGCGGCGCGCCGTTCGCGGACGTCGAGGTCGCCATCGCGTCGTCCGACGAGGAAGAGCGGAGCATCCTGGTCGAACTCCTCGCCGCATGGGGATGCCCCGTCTCGGAGTACAGGACCGCGCCCGATCTCCTCGACCGGCTCCGCCGCACCGACCGCGAGCCGCCGCGCCTCGTGCTCGCCGACGAGAACCTGAACGGCCGGGGCATCCTGTTCGCCTGTTCGGAAGATGAGGCCTGCATGCGGCTCCTCCGGGATCGCCTCGTGGTGCTGGTGGACGGAGGCGGACGCAAGGACGCGGGGTGGCGCTCGCTCTCTTCTTCCGCGCGCTTCCTCATAAAACCGGTGCGGTTCCGCTCCCTGCGCGACATCCTGCTTTCCGGCGTGACCGCCGCGAAGAGCGCGGTTTCTCCGCACCCGTCGGCGGCTTCCGGCGTGCCGGAGCCGAGGGAGCGGGGCGCGAAGGAAGGTGAGGACGCGGCCGCCGCGGCGCGGAGGGCCTATGAAATCGCGGCCGATCCCAAGGTGCTCGGGGAAATAGAGCGGTTCATCGAGGAAGCCGCAGCGCTCGGCGCGGCCCCGTCGCGGCGCTTGGAGACTTCGGCGGCCCGTTATCGCAAGACATTGGAGGATTTGCGGACGGTGGAGCTGCCCCGCAGCCTCTTGAAGATCATACTGGCCTGTCGTCGGGAGGATGCCGACGGAGTAAAAACGAGCCTCGAAGCGATTCGGGGCGCCCTTCATGCGTGCGAAACGGTACGGGAGGACGAAAAGTGAAGATACTGGTGGTCGAGGACGACTTCGCGTCCAGGCGCATGATGCAGGGGCTGCTCGCGGCCTACGGAGAAGTGGATGTCGCCGTGGACGGCGGGGAAGCCGTCGATGCCTTCCGTCTCGCGTGGGGGGAGTCGCGGCCCTACGATGTCGTGTTCATGGACATCATGATGCCCCATGTCGATGGCCAGGAGGCGCTCAAGCGCATCCGGGCAGCCGAACGGGAGATGGGGATCCGCGCCATGGACGAGGTGAAGATCGTCATGACCACGGTGATGGAAGACCCCCAGAACGTCATCGAGGCTTTCCACGAGGGCGGGGCGACGGCGTACCTCGTGAAGCCGATCAACGTGGAAAAATTACGCTCGGAATTGGAGAAACTCGGTTTCAAGCCGAAACGCTAAAAGTTAGGACGGAGTACGGGGCATGGCGAGCATTCTGATTTGCGAGGACGAGCACATCGTCGCCCTCGACATAAAACGTCACCTTGAACGGTTCGGATACGCCGTCGCCGGCACGTACGCGTCCGGCGAGGACGCGGTCGCGGCGTGCCGGGAACTGAAGCCCGATCTCGTACTCATGGACATCG
This sequence comes from Spirochaetota bacterium, assembly GCA_023406985.1. Classification (GTDB taxonomy): domain Bacteria; phylum Spirochaetota; class Spirochaetia; order Treponematales; family Breznakiellaceae; genus JAEXTK01. The sequence continues at coordinate 28,109 of JAEXTK010000134.1, forward strand.
AGCTTCAGGGCGAATTGGACGGCGTCGAGGCCGCCCGCCGGATCTACGATCAGCTGTCGGTTCCGGTCGTCATGCTCACCGCCTATGCGGACGACGTCACCGTTTCCCGCGCGAAGGACAGCCGGCCCTTCGGCTACATCATAAAACCGTTCGAAGAGCGGGAGCTGCGCACCGCGATCGAGATCGCCCTCTATCGTCACGCGATGGACATGAAGCTGCGCGCGAGCGAGGAACGGTACCGCGGCCTGTTCGAGGAGGCCCCCTCCGCCAACTTCACCGCCTCGGGCGACGGCCGCATCACCGACTGCAACGGGGCCTTCGTGCTGCTCCTCGGCTGCGAGGACGCGGCTTCCGTGCGCGGCCGGCCGCTCGGCAGTTTCTTCGTGAAGAGCGAGGACGCGGACCTCTTCCTTGAGCGCGCCGCCGCGCGGAAGGCCTTGCTCGCCGAAGAATGGCGCCTTCAGCGCATGGACGGCAAGAGCGTGCACGTCCTCGCGACCGTCGCGCTCGTGGAGAACGCCGACGGAACGGTCGGCGAACTGCGCGGCTACCTCGTGGACGTCTCCGAGCGGAGGGAACTGGAGGCGCAACTGCGGCAGGCCCAGAAAATGGAAGCGGTCGGCCGGCTCGCCGGCGGCGTCGCCCACGACTTCAACAACATCATCACGGCCATCATGGGGTACTGCAACCTGCTCGCGGAAGAGGTCGGGGACGATCCTTCCCTCAAGGAGGAGGTGCAGGGGATCCAGACCGCCGCCAAGAAGGCGGTCAACCTGACGCGGCAGCTCCTCGCGTTCTCGCGCAAGCAGCCGCTCGAACCGCGGCTCCTGGACGCGAACGCCGCCATAGTCGATCTGGAAAAGATGGCGCGCCGCCTCGTGAGCGAGAACGTCTCGCTCAAGTTCTTCCCGGACGCGAAGCGGCCCCTCGTCTCTATCGATCCGGGACAGCTCGAGCAGGTGCTCATCAACCTCGTGGTGAACGCGAAGGACGCCGTCGGGAACGAGGGCTCGATCATCGTGGAGACCTCCAACGTCCATTCGGACGGGACCGGCAGGCACCACGGCGTCGCCGCGGGGGATTGGCTCGTCATCGCCGTGCGGGACAACGGAGAGGGTATCCCGAGCGAGAACCTGCAGCGCATCTTCGAGCCCTTCTTCACCACGAAGGGGTTCGAGCAAGGGACCGGCCTCGGGCTTTCGACCGTGTACGCGATCGTCACCGCTTCCCGCGGCCGGGTCGCGGTGGAGAGCGAAGTGGGGAAGGGGACCTCGTTCTTCATCTACCTACCGGTCGTGGACGGACAGGCAGCGGAAGGGGGCGCCGCGCAGCTCCAAACCGCGCCGACGATCACGCGGTCCGGCTGCGTGCTCCTCGCGGAGGACGACGACTACCTCCGCGGCCTCCTCACCCGCATCCTGTCCAAGGTCGGGTACCGCGTCCTGGAGGCGGCGAATCCGGGAGAGGCCATCATCATCGCCGAGCGGGAGCGGGACTTCCTCCTGCTCACCGACGTGGTGATGCCGCACATGAGCGGCTACGAGCTCGCCCAGCGGCTCGTCGCGCTCAATCCGAAGCTGCGGGTTCTCTTCATGTCCGGCTACCACGATCAGCGCGAGCGGTCCGTCGCGGTGCCCCTATTCAAGAGCGGCTTCCTCCAGAAGCCCTTCACCCACGACCAACTCATGGAGGCGCTCGCCGAACTCGAGAAGTAGGGGCGCGAGGCGGACCGAAACCGCCCGGCTCCTTGTCGGAGCGGCGTATTTCCGGTATATTCCGGCCATATGATCGACCGAGAGCGGATTCGCAATTTCTGTATCATCGCGCACATCGACCACGGCAAATCGACCCTGGCCGATCGCCTCATCCAGAAGGCGAAGATAATCGACGATCGGGACTTCAAGAATCAGATCCTCGACAATATGGATATCGAGCGGGAGCGGGGCATCACCATCAAGAGCCAAGCGGTGACGATCCCGTATCGGGCCGCTGACGGCATCGATTATCAGCTCAACTTCGTCGATACTCCGGGCCACGTCGACTTCACCTACGAGGTGTCCCGGGCCATCAACTCCTGCGAAGGCGCCCTCCTCCTCGTCGACGCCACCCAGGGCGTGCAGGCGCAAACCCTGTCCAACATGTACCTCGCCCTGGAGCATAACCTGGAGATCGTGCCGGTCATCAACAAGATCGACATGGCCGCCGCGGACATAAACGGCGCGAAACACCAGATAGACCACGATCTCGGCCTGGACTCGGACGAGGCCCTCCTCGTCTCCGCCAAGATCGGGACGGGCATCGACGACCTCTTCGAGGCCATCGTCAAGCGCATCCCCGCGCCGAAGGGCCTCGCTTCCGACCCGCTCCGCGCCCTCATCTTCGACTGCCATTACGATCCCTACCGCGGGGTCGTCGTGCACCTGCGCGTGTTCGACGGCACGCTCCGCAAGGGCATGAAGCTCCGGTTCATGTCCAACGATTCCCAATACGAGGTGGAGACGGTCGGCATCTTCAAGATAGCCCTCGTGGAGCAGAACGAGCTCTCAGCGGGCGAGGTCGGCTACATCATCGCGGGCATCAAGACGGTGAGCGACGTCCGCGTCGGCGACACGATCACCGACGCCGATCGGCCCTGCGCGGAGGCCTTGCCCGGCTTCCGCGAGATCAAGCCGGTCGTGTTCTCCTCGATTTATCCCGTGGACACGAACGATTACGACGAGCTCAAGACGAGCCTGGAGAAGCTCAAGCTCAACGACGCCTCCCTCGTCTACGAGAAGGACTCCTCCGTCGCGCTCGGCTTCGGCTTCCGCTGCGGCTTCCTCGGCCTCCTCCACCTGGAGGTCGTCCAGGAGCGGCTCGAGCGCGAGTTCGACCAATCCATCATCTTCACGGCCCCGTCCGTCAAATACCGCGTCCTGCTCCGCACGGGCGAGTGGATCTACGTGGACAATCCGATGGAGTACCCCGACGAGGGCAAGATCGAAGACGCCGAGGAACCGTACATCCGCGCCGCGGTCATCACGCCGACGACCTACCTCGGTTCGATCATGACGCTCTGCCTGGAAAAGCGCGGGGTCCAGACTTCCATGACCTACCTGGACGAAAAGCGGGTGGAGATCGTCTACGACATGCCGCTCTCGGAAGTCCTCTTCGACTTTTACGATCGGCTCAAGAGCATCAGCCGGGGCTACGCCTCCTTCGACTACGACGTCACCGGCTATAAGAAGACCGAGCTCGCGAAACTCGATATCCTGCTCAACGGCAAGAGCGTGGATGCCCTCTCGCAACTCGTGTTCCGCGGCAACGCGTATGAGCGGGCCCGGCAGGTCTGCGAACGCCTCCGCGAGGAGATCACGCGCCAGCAGTTCAAGATCGCCATCCAGGGCGCCATCGGCAGCCAGGTCATCGCGCGCGAGACGGTCAACCCGGTCCGTAAGGACGTCCTGGCCAAGTGCTACGGCGGCGACATCAC
>JAEXTK010000209.1 GCA_023406985.1 Spirochaetota bacterium
CTCCCGGATCGGCCTCCGGCGACCGATCCGGCTCCTGGACGGCGGCGAGCTTCCGCCCTTCACCGCGGGCTGGCTCGGCCGGACCGTCGTCGTGCCCGCGGAGGTCGAGGATTGGACGGCCGAAAAACGGGAAGCGGTCCTCCTCCACGAGGCCGCCCACGTGCGCCGGCGCGACGTGGTCCGCATGACCTACGTCGACTTTCTCGCCTCCGCGGTCTGGTGCGTTCCCTTCCTGCCGTCCCTCCTGCGGGCTCTCGCCGAGGACCGGGAGGAAGCCTGCGACGAGGAAGCCCTCGCGGCGGGCGCGAAACCTTCGGAGTATGCCGCGGCGCTCCTGGAACTGACCGCGGCCTTACCGCCCGGCCCGCCGCGTTGGGCGCTCGGCATGAGCCGCACGACCAAGATCGAGGCGCGGATCCGGCGGATCATCGTCCGTCCGGGTCGCCGTCGCGCGCCGCTCCTCGTCGGGAGGGCAGCCACGATCGCCCTGCTCCTCATCGGACTCCTCGTCGGCGGAACGGGCTCGCTCACCAAGGTGTTCGCGCTCCAGGACGGCCCCGGCGCCGCGGCGGGTGCCGACCTCCCGAAGGCCAGCCCGCTCGTCGGGGATTGGAAGGTGACCCAGCGTTTCGGTCCGAGCGTGAACCCCGTGACGGGCAAGCCGTACCGGCACGTCGGGCTCGATCTGGCGAACGGCCGCTCCGGCGATCCGGTCGCGGCGACCATCGCCGGCACCGTCGTGGAGGCGGGCTACGACGAAGGCAGCGGGAATCACGTCGCGGTCGGGCGCGGCCGCGTCTTGGTCCGGTTCTCCAAGCTCGCCGCGATCAAGGTCGCCGTGGGGGACTCAGTCCGCATCGGAGAAACGATCGGGACCGTGGGGGCTACCGGCATCGCGACCGGGCCGCATCTCCACTACGAGATCTGGGTCGACGGGATCGCGGTGGATCCGGCCGAGCCGCTCCGTGCGGGCGGCGCGCGGTTCGGCGGCCTCGCGGGAGAATGAATCGTGGCCTTCAGGTTCAAAAAGATCGAGCGGAGGGCCGCCCGCGCGGCGGGCCGCTCTCTCCTCGCCGTCCTCGCATTCGCCCTCCGCGCCCTACGGGCGGCCCTTTCCTGGTTCCGCCTGCGGTTTACCCTCGTCCTCGTTTCGAACGATCATCGACCTCCCCGCCAGATTTCCCTCACGACGGGACGGATGATCCTTTCGGTCCTCGTTCCGGTCGTCGCCGTTTCCACGGTTCCGGCCTTGCGCGCGGCGGCGGCCGCCGCCGACCTTCGCTCCTCGATCTCGGCGTCGGCCTACGCCGGCGCCGCGACCACTACCGATGCCCTCCGGGACGAGATAGCGGACCTCGCGGCCGCATCGCTCCCCTTGACGACCGAACTCGACCGGATCGGAGCCCTCCTGGAGCCGCATTCGGCCGCCGCGGCCTTGAACGCGCGCGGACGCCGCGGGCCCGGCGCGTTGGCGTTCCCCGCGGGCAGAAAGGCCGCAGCCACGGAACTCGACAAGCTCGTCGCCCTGAGATCGACGCTGGAAGAATCCACCGCGCTGATCCGGGAAGCCGGAAAGACCCTGCGGACCCTGGAGGAGACCGGGGACGCGCTTCCCCTGACCTGGCCGCTCAAGGGAGGCATCGGCCATATCTCCATGCTCTTCGGCTACAACCCGAATCCGTTCACGGGCGTCCCCTACCTCCACTTGGGCCTGGACCTCGGCACGTACGGGACCGGGGATCCGGTCGTGGCGAGCGCCGACGGGGTCGTGCTCGCGGCCTACTACGATATCTATTCAGGCTTCGGGAACAACGTGATCATCAGCCACGAACACGGCTACTATACGCGCTACGCGCATCTCCGGTCGTTCTCGGTGCGCGCCGGCCGCAAGGTGCGGCGGGGAGAGGTCATCGGCCAGGTCGGCGCCACCGGCAAGGTGGACGGTCCGCACCTCCATTACGAGATCCGGCTCGGACCGGAGATCCTCAACCCGCTGCCGTACATCGTCCTGGATCGTCCCGAGGAAGTCCGTCGGGTGCCGTAGCGGCCCTCGGCTCCCTACGGCTCCAGGAGCTCGCGCGAGCGCCGGACCAAATCGGCGGTGAGGTCCTCGAGGAGCGCCGGGGCGACCGACCAGCGGTGCCAGTAGAGATCCACGCGCACCCGGGCGGCGACCGAAAGCTCCACGAGGGTTCCCGCCGCGAGATCAGGCGCGGCCTGGACGGAAGGGATCATGCAGTAGCCGACGCCCTCGCCCACCACCCGGAAGATGCGTTCGGTCGAAGGAAGGTAGTAGGCCGGGGGCTCGGGGGCCGCCGATCCGAAGGAGCGGCGGAGCGCCTCGCGCTGTAGGCCGTCGTCGCGGTTGTAATGGATGACCGGAGCGGCGGACGCCGCCTCCGCCGTGAAGCCGTCGGGGAACCACCGCGCGGCGTAGGAGGGCGCCGCGCAGAGCCGGTACTCCATGGCGCCGAGTCGAAGGGCGGCGCACCCGGTGACGGTCCGCGCCTGGGAGCTCAGGCAGGCGGAGACCTCCCCCGCCTTGAGGAACCGGAGGGTGCGCTCCTGGTCATCCACCCGGAGATCGAAGACCGCGTTCCGTTCCCGCCAGAACGGCAGGGTCGCTTCCAGGAACCAGGTCGCGAGCGAGTCGGCGTTGACGGCGATCGCGAGCCGCTCCAGGCCCGCGTTCCCCCCGCTCCGCGCCTCGGAGCGGGCTTCCGCGAGGGCGTCGGACTCCAGGGCCCGCGTCTGGAGGAAGTGTCGGAGGAGGCGCTCGCCGGCGCCGCTCGGCCGCGGAGGATTCTCCCGCACGATGAGGATGGTCCCCGCGAGCTCTTCCAGCTGCCGGACGCGTTGGGAAACCGCCGACTGCGTCAGGCCGAGCGCCTGCCCCGCCCGTTCGAAGCCCCCTTCGCTCACGACCGCCGCAAAGGCCTCCAAGAGTCGATAATCTAGCACGCCTCAATATTAGCCAAACTACTTAATTATGAAAACTATTAATTTTACAAATCATTTCCATTCCGGTACCTTGTCCGCATGACAGGAATCTGGTTCGCCGGCCTCTCCACGGGTTTCGGCCTCATCGTCGCGATCGGGGCCCAGAACATCTTCGTGCTCACCCAAGGGATGAGCGGGCGCCACCTGCTGGCGGTGCCGCTCATCTGTTTCCTCTGCGACGTGATCCTCATGACGCTCGGCGTCGGCGGTTTCGGTTCCGTGCTGGCCCTGAACGAGGGCCTCACCGCGGTCGCGGCCGCGGGCGGCGCCCTCTTCCTCGCGGCCTACGGCTTCCGATCCCTCCGCGCCGCCTTCCGGAATACGGCCCTGGTGGCCGCGGCCGGCGCGGAGTCGGCGACTCCCGCGCCGGAAGGAACCTTCAAGGCGGTTCTCTTCGCGACCCTCGCCGTCACCTTACTCAACCCCCACGTGTACCTGGACAGCATCGTGCTCATGGGCGGCATCGGAAGCCGCTTCCCCCTCCCCGACCGTTGGGTCTTCCTGGCCGGGGGGCGCGGGG
>JAEXTK010000031.1 GCA_023406985.1 Spirochaetota bacterium
GTGGAGGGCGAGCCGCAGAGGGGACAGAGCTCCGCGCCATCCGCGAGGACGACGCCGCAACGGGGACAATACTTCATTTCGGTTTTCCTTTGCGCGCCGCTTCGGCGCGGGGCCAGCCTTCGCTCGAGGCCGCCTCCACCGGGAGGCCGAGGTCGACGAGGCGGGACAAGAAGCGCCGCTCGAACTCGCGGTCCCGCAGGACGCTTCCGACGGTGATATGGAGCCGATCCTTCCAGCTCAACACGCAGACGTTCGCGCCGGTGGAACGGGAGCGGGAAGGCAGGAGGGAAAAGCCGACGACATGGGCGGCGATGGGCGACGGGAGGTCGATCGGCCCGATGTTGGAGAGGGACCCCGAGTAGGCGCTCACCCCGATCGTCGCGTTGATGATCCTGAGCACGAGGGTCTTGATCGGAAGGAAAACGGGCCGCCCGAAGGGATTGCGCTCGCCGCCGACGTTGCGCTTGAGCTGGCGGAGGAGTTCCTTCTCCTCCATGCCGAGCCTGAGCTGGTGGTGGACGCGGCGCAGGATCTCGTCGAACTCCCAGCGCCCGAGCCGGAGGTCCATGGAAGGGGCGGCGAAGAGGAAGAAGTTGCGCAGGGTGCGCGAGGGGTAGATCTTGCGGAGATTCACGGGAATCTGTAGGGAGATGACCTTCCGGGCCCGGCGACGGCGGCGGGGCGGCAGGGCGTCGTGGAGGTCCTGGAGCGTCGCCATGTGGACCGCGGCGAGGAACTCGGTGAGGGACGCGTTGCGCGCCTTGGCCGCGGCCAGGGCTTCCGCGAGCGGCACGGTGGCTACCGTCTCGCGGTATCCGGAAACGCGGCGCGTTCCGCCGAGGCGGAAGGCCTTGGGGCTCCGATCGGGGACGGTCGCCGTCGGCTTGAAGACGCGGGCGTAGGCGTCTTCCTCCTCTCCGGCGTCGACCGGGTCTCCGGGCCGGGGTATGCCCGCGAGCAGCTCGGCGGGCACCTCGGCGAGACCGCGGCGGAGGAAGTATTCCACGAGCAGCGCGCGCATCAAGGCGACGGCCCCCGTCCCGTCGGTCACCGCGTGGTGGAACTCGCAGGCGATACGGCGGCCGAAGGCGGTCACCCGCACGAGGGATCGGCCGCGGCGGATGGGACGGGCGGGTGCGCGGGCTTCCGCCTCCACGGAAGGCGGCCTATCGTCGGGGTCCAGGTAGTGCCAGAATACGCCCGAACGGAGGACGGCGAACAAGAAGGGAAACCGGGGGGCCAGCGCGGAGAGGGCTTCCTGCAGTTCCCGCAAGTGAACGGTCTCGTCCAGCTCGCAGGAGAGGCGGAATACGAAGGGTCCGGACGCGCCGGCGATCGCGGCCATGAACACGGCGCTGTTGTCCAGGGGATAGAATGCGTCTTCTTTCGCCGGTACCGACCGGGATCTGCGTTGCGTGGGCATTTCCTTCGGCCATACTACCCGGCAGCCGGCGGTCTGTCCACGAAAACCATCCGGAGCGGCGATAAAGTGGCCGCGCGGCATCGATACTGCATATATTCTCAAAAACATGCATGGATCGCGCTTGACATGCATATTTATTCCGTTTAAAAATACTACTAACAAGATCATATTAGTCTTATTTATGGGAGGACGACATGGCGAAGGAAGCAGGCAGAGCATTCGCGACCAACGCGGTACACGGAGGGCAAAAGCCCGATCCGACCACGCTCTCGCGCGGGGCGCCCATTTACCGCACGAGCTCGTTCGTGTTCAAGAGCACCGAGCACGCGGCGAACCTGTTCGCCCTCAAGGAGTTCGGGAATATCTACACCCGGCTCGGCAACCCGACGACGGAAATCCTGGAAAATACGGTGACCGGACTCGAAGGCGGGGCGGCGTCCGTGGCGGTGGCCTCCGGTACGGCGGCGATCTTCAACACGATCATCACGATCGCGCGCGCGGGGGACGAATTCGTCACGGCGTCCAACCTCTACGGCGGCACCTACACGATGTTCGACGCGATCCTGCCCGACCTCGGCATCACGCCCCGCTGGGCCGACGTGCGGGATCCGGCCACCTTCGAGAAGGCCATCAACGAGAAGACCCGCCTCGTGTTCGTGGAGACGATCGGCAACCCGGTCCTCGACGTGACGGACATCGAGGCCATCGCCAAGATCGCCCACAGCCACGACCTGCCGCTCGTGGTGGACGCGACCTTCACCACGCCCTACCTGCTCAAGTCCATCGAGCACGGCGCGGATATCGTGATCAACTCCCTCACCAAGTGGCTCGGCGGCCACGGCACGGCCATCGGCGGCATCGCCACCGACGCCGGGACCTTCGACTGGTCCAAGCCGAAGTTCGCCCTCTTCACCCAGCCGGACAAGAACTACCACGGCCTCCGCTGGGCCATTGACCTGCCTCCCGAGCTGGCCAAGATAGCCTTCGCCCTCCGCTTCCGCACCGTCCCCCTGCGGAACCTCGGCGCCTGCCTCTCGCCCGACAACGCCTGGATCTTCCTCCAGGGCATCGAGACCCTGCCCCTCCGCATGAAGACGCACAGCGAAAACGCATTGGCGGTAGCGCAGTACCTCAAGAAGCACCCCAAGGTGGCCTGGGTCCGCTACCCCGGTCTGGAGGGCGACCCCAGCCGCCAAGTAGCCGGCAAGTACCTCAAGAAGGGCTTCGGGGGGATGGTGGTCTTCGGCGTGAAGGGAGGCAAGGCCGCCGGCGAGAAATTCATCGAGGCCCTCACCCTCTTCTCCCACCTCGCGAACGTGGGCGACGCGAAGTCCCTGGCCCTGCATCCGGCCACGACCTCGCACTCCCAGCTCTCCGAGGAGCAGCAGAAAGAAGGCGGCCTCACGCCGGACCTCGTGCGCCTGTCCATCGGCATCGAGGACATCGAGGACATCATCGCCGACGTGGAGCGTGGCCTCGCCGCGACCTGATCGGGCACAGCGGCGCGGGAGCTGAAGCCGGCTCCGGCGGCCGGATGCTGCGGTCCGGCGCGCAGGCTCCGGCGACTGGCTCAGGCGCCGGCGACGTACCTACGCGCCGACCGCGGGCTCAGACGTAGGCGCCGCCGGCGCCCCGAGGCGCCGGCGAAACTTCTACGCGCCGACCGCGGCCGTCCGGCGCTGGAGTTCTTCGGCGTTCTTGACGCCCTCCTCGCCGATGGCCGCCACCGCGTCCGCGGCGGAGAGGACGGAGCCGTTCTTCTCCTTGACGACGGCCGCGTCCTGGCGCAGGGAGGAAAGCACGTCGCGGGAACTGCGCTGGAGGGTCTCCAGGGTGGTGCCCGCGCTGCTGATCTCCTCGCCGCCCGACTTCACGCGGCTGGACATTTCGCTCAGGGTCCGGAGCGCCTCCAGGATCTGGCGGCCGCCCTCGGCGAGTTCGCCGGTGGCGCTCGTGATCTCCTGGAAGGCGTCGATCGCCCCGGTGATCTCCGCGCGGATTTCGGAGAAGGAATCGCGCGTATGGCCGCTCTCCTCCGCCGCGTTCGTGATCACCTGGATGACTTCCTTGAGCTGGCGGCCGATCTCCTTGGCGTTCTTGCCCGAGGTATCCGCGAGCTTGCGGATCTCCTCGGCGACCACCGCGAAACCGCGGCCGGCTTCCCCGGCGTGGGCCGCTTCGATCGCCGCGTTCATGGACAGGAGGTTCGTGGATCCGGCGATGGCGTTGATCACGCCGACCATGCTCTGGATCGATCCGATCGAACCTTCGATGCGCGAGATGAGGCCGAGCAGGGAGTCCAGCCGCCGCATCCCGTCGTCGGCCGTGCCGGACAGGGTCTCCATGGAAGCCCGCCGGCGGGAAGAGGAGTCCGCGACCGAACGGATGGAGGCGACCATCTGATTGATGGAGGCCGAGGACTGGATCTGGGCGGCCGATTCCTCTTCGATGCTCTTGTTGAGGTCCTGGATCCGCTCGCCGATGCCCACCGCGGCGTCGAGCGAACCGTCCGAAGCCCGCTCCAGTTCGGCGACGCGCTCCTCTATGGCGTGCATGGAGGCGGCGGCGTCGGCGATGAGGGCACGGATATCGTCCACCCGCGCGGCCAAGGCCCCCATCGACTTGAGGTTCACGCCCGCGCCCTCCACCACCGTGGACAGGCGGCGCAGGCGATCGGCGTTTATCGCGCGCTCGGCCTGTAGTTCGTTGTTGATCTCCGCGGAGAGGGACGCCGACTTCATGACGAAGAACGCGGTGAGGCCGTATACGGTGAGCGTGATGAGGAGTTGGTTGACGACGGCTCCGAGGGCCACCCCCGCGGGAAGGATCCAGACAACGGCGATGAGGACCTGGGCCAGTCCGCCGCCGATCGCGATGGCCAAGGGGATGCGCCGGTCCCGCACGAAGAGGCTCGCGAGCGTGAAGGCGACGATGTAGTACATCGCGTCCCTGAAGAGCGACAGCAGCTCGTGCTTGGCCCCGACGAAGGACAGAAGCGTCAGCATCGCGGTGGCCGCGGTCACCGTGAGGACCGAGGCGAATCCGTAGCGGCCCGCGTGGAGGGCGCTGAGGGCGACGAGGATGCCGATCAGGAGCACGAGCTCGAAGATCGAGTTGAGGACGTCGCCGGTCACGAAATCGCTGACGGCGATGAGCGGCAGGAGCGCCACGACGACGAACTGAACGATCCGGAGGACCGGGGCCTTTTTCTTTACTTCCGCCGAAGCGTCGGCATACTTTTCCATGAAGCGGGATGCGGACATTCGATCCTCCCGAATCAGTATCGGCCATGGGATCGCAATCCACAAGCGCAACCGTAACCTGGGTTACAAAAACTCCAAAAAGTCACAAGACGGTCGGCCGGATTCTATACATTATTTTTCTAGTTATATATATTATCCGTGCCGCGCAACCGCGCGCACCAAGGAGATACCCCATGAAAAGCGCTACCGGCCACGATTCGCATTCCGTCCGCCCCCCCTTCGCGGGCGGACCTTGGACCGAGCGGATCGACACGCGCGATTTCATTCAGCGTAACTACGTACCCTACGCAGGCGGCGACGACTTCCTCGCCGGCCCCACCGAGCGCACGGCCGCGCTCTGGACCGCGCTCTCCGTGCTCCTGGAGCAGGAGCGTACGGCGGGCGTCCTGGACGTCTCCGCGGACCGGGGAAGCTCCATCACCGCCCACGGACCGGGGTATATCGACAAGGAGAAGGAAGTCGTCGTCGGCCTCCAGACCGACGCGCCGCTCAAGCGGGCCATCATGCCGAACGGCGGCCTCCGCATGGTGGAGACCGGCTTGGAAGCCTACGGATTCAAGCTCGATCCCGCCATCAAAGAGATCTACACGCATTACCGCAAGAACCACAACGACGCCGTCTTCGACGCCTACTCTCCCGACGTCGTGGCCTGCCGCAAGTCGGGCGTCATCACCGGCCTCCCCGACGCGTACGGGCGGGGCCGCATCATCGGCGACTACCGGCGCCTTCCCCTCTACGGCGTGGCGGCCCTGATCGCCGACAAGAAGCGGGAGAAGGCCGAGACCGACCGGGCCGAGTTCACCGAGGAGGTCCTCCGCGAGCGGGAGGAACTATCCGAGCAGATCCGGGCCCTCGGCGAGCTCGTCGAGATGGCGGCCAAGTACGGCTTCGATATCACGCGTCCCGCCGAGACGGCCGCCGAGGCCGTGCAGTGGCTCTACTTCGCCTACCTCGCCGCGGTGAAGGAGCAGAACGGGGCGGCCATGTCCATCGGCCGCGTCTCCACCTTCCTGGACATCTACCTCCAGCGGGACCTGGACGCGGGCCTCATCACCGAGAGCGAGGCCCAGGAACTCGTCGACCAGCTCGTGATGAAGCTCCGCATCGTGCGCTTCCTCCGCACGCCCGACTACGACCAGCTCTTCTCCGGGGATCCGACCTGGGTCACCGAGGCCATCGGCGGCATAGGGGAGGACGGGAGGCCGCTCGTCACCAAATCGAGTTTCCGCTTCCTCCACACCCTCTACAACCTCGGCCCCGCCCCGGAGCCGAACCTCACCGTCCTCTGGTCGGTGGATCTGCCGCAGGCCTTCAAGGACTTCTGCTCCAAGGTTTCCATCGATACGAGCGCCATCCAGTACGAGTCGGACGACCTCATGCGCCAGCACTGGGGCGACGACTACGCCATCGCCTGCTGCGTCTCCGCCATGCGCGTGGGCAAGCAGATGCAGTTCTTCGGCGCCCGGGCGAACCTGGCCAAAGCCCTGCTCTACGCCATCAACGGCGGCGTGGACGAGATTTCGGGCACCGTGGTCGCCGAGGGGTTCCAGCCCATCACGGGCGAATACCTGGACTACGCGGAGGTGCGAGAGCGCTTCGACGCGATGATGGACTGGCTCGCGCGGACCTACGTGAAGGCGCTCAACGCCATCCACTATATGCACGACAAGTACCACTACGAGCGGCTCGAGATGGCGCTCCACGATCGGAAGATCCTCCGCACCATGGCCTGCGGCATCGCGGGCCTCTCCGTGGCGGCGGATTCACTCTCCGCCATCAAGCACGCCCGCGTGAAGGCCATCCGGAACGAGGCGGGCATCGCCGTGGACTTCCGGGTGGAGGGCGACTATCCGGCCTTCGGCAACAACGACGACCGCGTGGACTCCATCGCGGTGGAGCTCGTGGAAGCGTTTATGGAGAAGATCAAGGGCCACAAGACCTACCGCGACAGCGTCCCCACCCAGTCGGTGCTCACCATCACCTCCAACGTGGTGTACGGCAAGAAGACCGGCAACACGCCGGACGGACGTCGCGCCGGAGAGCCCTTCGCGCCGGGAGCCAACCCGATGAACGGCCGCGACCGCTCGGGCTTCCTCGCCGCGGGGTCCTCGGTCGCCAAGCTCCCCTACGAGGCGGCACTGGACGGCATCAGCTGGACGGCCTCCATGGTGCCTTCCGCCTTCGGCAAGACCGAGGGCGACCGGGTCCGCAACCTGTCGGCCTGCCTGGACGGCTTCTGCAGTTCCAGCGGTTTCCACATGAACGTGAACGTGCTCTCCCGGGAGACCCTGCTGGACGCCATGGAGCATCCGGAGAAGTACCCGCAGCTCACCGTGCGCGTTTCCGGCTACGCGGTCAACTTCGTGAAGCTCACCCGCGAGCAGCAGCTGGACGTGGTGAACCGCACCTTCCACGTCTCGGCCTGAGTACGGCGATGGATAGCGCGATCGGCTCTTCCTCCTGCGAGGATAGGGAAACGGCGGTCGAGGCGCTCGGCCGGGGCGCGAGAACGGGCTTCGTGCACTCCACGGACGCGGGCAGCGCCGTGGACGGCCCGGGCCTCCGTTTCCTCGTCTTCCTCGCGGGCTGCGCCTTCCGCTGCGTCTACTGCCACAACCCGGATACCTGGAAGCAGCACGCCTCCCAGCGCCGCACGGTGGACGACCTCGTCGCCGAGATCGGGAAGTACGCCCCCTGGCTCAAGCGGGTCGGCGGCGTCACGGTCTCGGGCGGCGAACCCCTCCAGCAGGCGGGCTTCGTCGAAGCGCTGTTCCGGGAGGTCAAGGAGAAGTGGGGCCTCCACACCGCGATCGAGACGCAGGGATACCTCGTTCGGCGGCTCTCGGACGCCTGGTTCGAGCCCCTCGACCTCGTGCTCCTCGACATCAAGCACATCGATCCGGACGCGTACCGGGACCTCACCGGGGGCTTCGCCCTCCGGCCCACGCTGGACGCCGCGGTGCGGCTCGGCCGGCTCGGGAAGGACATCTGGATCAGGCACGTCGTCGTGCCCGGTTCCACCGATACGCCGGAGACGGCGCAGCGCCTGGCCGACTTCGTCGCCGCCATCCCGACCGTGCGCCGCGTGGAGCTCCTCCCCTTCCACCAGCTCGGCCGCGAGAAGTGGCGCGAGCTCGGCATCCCCTATTCCATGGAAAACGTCCAGCCGCCCGACGCGGAACTCGTGGAAAGGCTCCGCGCTCCCTTCCGGGAGCGCGGCATCGAGACCTGCTGAACCGCGGATAGTGTCCGGATGATTTGGGAAACGATGGGGCCGGCCCCGGGGCGCGGCCCCGCGTTTATTTCTTCTCGAGGTCCGCGAGCGGCTTCAGGAGCCGGCCGACGTCGTACGCGGAAACGTAGAAGAGGTACGGGCCCTCCGAGGTACCGCAGAGGTAGCCCGCTCCGCCCGCTTCGGCGTACACCGTGAGCGTCGCCGACCGCGCGCCGAGGGCGACCGTCACGGTCCCGTACGGGGTCCCGCCCTTCGCCGTCCCTTCCGGCGCGAAGCTCGCGGCCCGGAGCCCCGCGACGGAAGCGAGCCACGCATCGACCTTGGCGGCATCGAGGGTCTTCGCGGCCGCCCCCGCGGGCCGCTCGATCTTCCAGGCCGCGCTTCCGCCCTCGGCCGCGCTTTTGGCCAAGGCGTACGTTTCCTTTCCGCGGACCTCGGCCGAAACGGCCTCCGCCGCGGCGAAGGAGAAGATCCGCTTATCGCGCAGATCGGCCTCTCCGACGCCGAACTGCTGCGGGAGGTTGCCCGCGACCAGGAGGATACGCTCGTCGCCGTCGACGCGGACGTAGGATTGCCGCGCGGTGGACGAGGCCTTGCCGACCGCGAGGCGCCTCAGGTCCTTTCCGTCAGCGCGGACGACCACGGTCAGCCCGTCTCCGTCCCCTAGGCCGAAGCGCGCCGCATCCGACGAGCCGAGGGTATCGAACACCTTGAGCGTTTCGACGGCGGCGAGCAGGGCGGCCGCCCGATCCGGATCGGCGGGGTACTTCCGCTCCCCGACGACCCACTTCTCGCCTTCCTTGGCGAGGGTCAGCGTAGCGCCGCCCTTCTCTATGAGGATGGAATCGGGCGTCCCCTCCAACGTCAGCGATTTCACCGCGCCCGACGGGGCCGTCAAGAGCTGGAACGCGACGACGGCCGCGAGCGCGGCGACGGCGATGAGCAAGACGGTTTTTCTCGTTTTCATGGTTCAACCCTCCGCGGTCTTCGCCGCTTCTCGGGCGTAGGCGGCCTGGATCTTCGCGCGCCGATCCGCGCGGCGGCGCCACGCGAGAAGGCCGGCGACGGCCACGAGCATGGGCAAGGCGTACAGGTCGAGGGCCTTGATCGCCGCCCGCAGGGCCGGCGTCGTCTTTTCGAGCGAGTCCAAGGAGAGGCCCTTCGTCCGCATGTCGGCGAGTTCCTCGTTTCCCGCGAGGTAGTCCAGGGCATTCCGGACGAAGATCGCGGTCGGTCCGCGGCCGCGCTCGTCGATGAGGGACGGGCCGGCGAGTTCCGACGTGCCCGCGACGATGAGACGCCCGCGCTGGACGCTCTTGGAAAGATGGGATTCCGCGCTCAGGCTCCCGCCCGCTCCGTCCGGCGAGGCCGGCGACCGCGCGGCTGACGGCTGGGCCGCCGACGCTCCCGCCGCCGACGGAGGCGCTCCCGCCGACGCCGCTGACGCAGCCTGCGCTGCCGCCGGAGGCGCTGCCGCCGGAGGCGCGGCATCGAACGCGCTCATGAACGTGCCCTCCACGAGGACCGCGAGCGGGCGCGGGCCGCGCTTGTCCTGGCCGGGCGGCGTCATGCCGTAGGGCATGAGGCTGATGTTCTCCGAGACCGTCCAGGAATCGGGAGACGAGGAAGCCAGGGAGACGACGGTCCGCCCGCTTCCCGCGTTCGGCGCGGAGACCTCGCCGGCCTTGAGGAAGAGCACGTCCTGCAGGTTGCGGGTGACCGGGTGGCCCGCCGCGAGTCCCTTCTTGCCGATGAGGGGCGCGTAGTAGAGGGGCATCTCCCCAGCGCCTTGCTGCCGGGCCACGTAGCACTCGGTATCGAAGACGTAGTTCGCGCCGAGCGCGACTCCGTACTTCGCGAGCTGGCTCTCCAGTCCGGTCGCGTTGGGGACGTAGGTGGGCATGCCGTAGCCGCCCTGCGCGCCGATCTCCAGGAAGGGATCGAGCAGGGCCAGGACGTTGCCGCCGCGCAGCAGGAACTGGTCGATGCGGTACCGCTCGAGTTCGCCGAGCTTCCCGCGCGGGCCGTTGATCACGAGCGTCGTGATCCCCGCCGGGACGTCCGCCTTGGAAAGATCCACCTCCTTGAGCTCGTACGTGTCCGCGACGAGGGAACCGAAGCGGGCTGCGCCCGCGCGGTCGTCGTAGAGATCCTTCTCCCCGTGGCCCGTGAGGTAGCCGACGGCGAGGGAATTGGACATGAGACCTTTGAGCGCTTCGGCGAGCCGGGACTCCAGATCGTCCAGGCCCACGAGGCCGTAGCCGCCGAAGAGCCCCCGCGCCAGTTCGAGGGGCACGGTCCTGGACCGGTCCCCGTATTCGAGCACGATGCCGAGGACGCCGCTTCCCGCCTCCACCCCGTTCGGCTGCCGGCCCCACGACACCCGCTGGAGGCCGAATTTCGCCCCCAGCTCGTCGATTTCCGCGCCCGTGGCCGCGTCCACGAAGGAATACCGGAGACGTCCGCGGTATTTCGCGTTCACCGCCTCCACCGCGCCGCCCACGATCTTGTCCAGGTCGCCGTAGTCGCGGATACGGAAGGCGCCCAAGCTGGACGAGGCGTACAGGGTCGCCGCGATCGGGCCGGACGCCCCCGCGAGCGCGTCGTTCGTCACGATCGCCTTGGACATCGTGGTCGTCAGGCGATACTCCAGGCCGTCCGGATCGGTGATGTCGTTGACGGCCTCCACGGTGTCGCCGTGGACCATGGCCAGCCCCATGTACGCGTTCTTGAGGCCGACCTCGTCGTTCTTCACCTCTTGGATCTGGACGGGATAGATGCCGTAGGATTCGGCCATCTCCTTGTTCTCCGGCTTCTCCATATCGAAGAACCGGTAGGAGAAACGCCCTCCCCCCGCGCCCGCGTACTCCACGAGGAGGTCGCGGAGATAGCGCTCGACGCCGTTGTAGGGCGCGGGGAGGTTCGCCGAGAAGAACACCTTGACCGAGAGCGGTTCTTCCAAGGTCTTCACCGTTTGGGCGCTCGCGGCGGAGAGGGAGAAGGCGCCGCGGGAAGTCAGGTCGATCCTGAAGAACGCGCGGGAGGCCGCGACGTTCGCGAGGACGAGCACCACGAGGAACAGGACGAAATCGCTCTTGGGCGATGCGATCCAGGAGCGGATGCGCTTGATCGCGTCCATCATGCCCTCCTGGTTGCCATGACGTCCACGCTCATCCAAAGGAAGAGCGCGACGAGGGACGCGAAGTAAAGGAGGTCCCTGCTGTCGACGATGCCGCGGGATATCGCGTCGAAATGGTGGCCCGCGGAGAAGAACTCCAGGATACCCACCGCCGCCCCCGGGAGGAACACGAGGAAGCTATCACCGAGGGAGAGGAGGATACAGATGGAGAAGGCGACGAAGAACGCCACGATCTGGTTCTTGGTGATCGCCGAGGCGTAGACGCCCACCGCGGAGAAGCCCGCGGCGAGCAGGAGGGCGCCCAGGTAGCCGCCGACGACGGGGCCCGGATCGAGGTCGCCGAGGCTCGCGGCGGTCAGGACGTAGGCCAGCGTCGGGACCAGCATGACCGCGGCGAAGACCACCGCGGCGAGGAATTTTCCCGCCACCGCGTCCAGGGCGGACACCGGAAGGGTGAAGAGGGTCTCCAGGGTGCCGCTCCGCTTCTCCTCCGCGAAGAGCCGCATGGTGAGCGCGGGGACGAAGAAGGAGAAGAGCACGGGGAGGAGCTGGAAAAAATCGCGGAGCTCCGCCCGGTTCACGAAGAAGAACGTGGAGATATAGAGCATCCCCGAGAAAACGAGGAAGAGGCCCGAGACGATGTAGGCCACCGGGCTCGAGAAATAGGCCGCGAGTTCCCGGGAAAGGATCGCGGCCGCGGCCGCCCGCGGCGGCCGCGCCCCCCCCGGCGCGGCGGGGGTTTTTT
>JAEXTK010000046.1 GCA_023406985.1 Spirochaetota bacterium
ACGCCGAGCCCGGCGGACGGCCGGAGGCGGTCATCCGCGCCGACGTACGGTCCGCCCTGGCGGGTCGGCCCCTCGGGTCGCCGCGGCGGGCGGACCTCCGCGCCGCGAAGGCGGAGAGCCGCGACCGCTGGGCGCGCGGCAGGGCCGAGGGGGAGCGCTGGTTCGCCCTGGAATCCTGCTCCGACCTGCTCGATCCGCTCGAAGCCGACGAGATCATCCGCGAGAAGGCGCGCCGTCTCCTTGGCCGCTTCGGGCTCCTTTCGCGGTCCGTCGCCGCTTTGGACGAGGGCGCCCCTCCGTGGTCCATGCTCTTCCGTGCGCTCCGCCTCATGGAATTCGCGGGCGAGGTCACCGGCGGACGCTTCTTCGACGGGCTCGACGAACTCCAGTTCGTCCCCGCCGAGGAGCGCGGGGCTACGCCGACGGCGGGCTTCTACTGCCTCTGCGCCAAGGACCCCGCGAGCCTCTGCGGCCTCCAGCCCCTCGCCGCTTCCCTCGCGCTGCCGCCGCGCATCGCCTCGAACCACGTGGTCTGGCGCGCTTCAGCGCCGGTCCTCGTTTCGCGCCGGAACGGCCGCGACCTCGATTTCCGGGTCGGCCCGGACAGCGAGGACGCCGTCGCCGCGGCGGCCGTCCTCGCCGCTCGCCTCGTCGGCCGCGCCGTCGATCCCCAGGCGAAACTCCTCGTGGAGACGGTCGGCGGCGAGGGGGTCTTCAGGTCCCCGTACGCGAGCGCGCTCCGGGCCGCGGGTTTCGTGGAAGATATCAAGGGATTGAGCTACCATGGGTAGCTCAATGGCGGCCATCGACCCGGTCCAGTTCGCGGTATTCAGGAGCGTCGCCCCGATCTTCGCGGCGACGACGGGACTCCTGCTCGTGCTGTCCCGGATGCGGTCCGTCCGGGAGAATCCCGCCTCGGGGATCTTCGCCCTCTACTCCCTCGCGACGATCGGCTTCCTCGTGGCCAACCTCCTGGAGGTATCGTCGCGGACGCCGGCCGGAACCCTGTTCTGGTCGCGCGTCATCTACCTCTTCATTCCCCTCATCCCCGCGCTCTGGCTGTCCTTCGCGGTGAAGATAGCCCGGGGCGGGCGGCCCATGGGCCGCGGGTACTTCGTCCTGCTCCTCCTCGTACCGGCGATCACGTTCGTACTCGCGTTCTCCGATCGATGGATGCCCCTCATGTGGCCGTCCATCCGGTACGTCTCGTTGGACGGGTACGTGATCACGCTCCGGACGCACGGGCCTTGGTTCGCCGTCCACGCGGTCTACATGTACGCCGTCGCGGGCGTGGGGCTCATCTTCGCCCTCCGCGCCTTCGTCCACCAGCACGCGTACTATCGACGGCGGTCCCTCCTCATCCTCATGGGCATCTCCCTTCCCCTCGCGATGAGCCTCGTCTTCATCCTCAAACCCATCCCCGGCCTCGTGAAGGACTTCACCCCCATCGCGTACGCGGTCGCCGCGTTCTTCTTTTTCTTCGCGATCTACCGGCTCGACGCCTTCGCCATCGTGCCGGTAGCCCGCGCCCAGCTCGTGGAGCGGATGCGGGACGCCATCCTCGTGTTCGACGCCGAATTGCGGATCGCCGACGCGAACTCCGCCGCGCTGCGGCTCTGGGGAAACGGGCAGGGACTCCTCGGGAAGGGCGTGCGGAGCGAGGGCAAGGATCGGGCCGCGCTCCCCTCGGCGGTCGTCCGCGCGGCCGAGACGGGCGTCGCGGGGGTCTTCGACGTCGCTGCCCCGGACGGATCCACGCGGCACTACGCGGTGGACGCCATCGACCTTCCGGGCCACGAACGTTCGCGCGGGCGGCTCGTGGTGATCCGCGACGAGACGGAGCTCCGGGACGCGCTGTTCCGCCTGGAGCAGCTCGCGCGCAAGGACCCGCTCACCGCGCTCGCCAACCGGCGGGGCTTCATGGAGGCCGCGCACACGGCCTTCCGCTCCGCGGAACGATACGACGAGACGATCGCCGCCGCCGTCTTCGACCTGGACCGCTTCAAGCAGGTGAACGATTCCCACGGCCACGCGGTCGGCGACGCGGTGCTCGTCGCGTTCGCGCGCATCGTGGGGGACGAACTGCGGAGTTCGGACGTGGCGGGCCGCATCGGGGGAGAGGAGTTCGCCCTCGTCTTGCCCAAGACGACCCTGGACGGCGCGCTCGCCGTCTGCGAACGCATCAGGAACAACCTCGCCGCGCATCGATTCGCCGACGACCGCGGGAATGCCTTCACGGTCACCGTCAGCGTCGGGATAGCGGATTCCGCGGCCGCGCACCGGACGTTGGAGGACCTCCTCGCCGCGGCGGACATGGCGCTCTACGTCGCGAAATCGGGCGGACGCAACCGCATTGAGACCGCGGTCCGCCGCCAGCTTCCGCTCGACCTCTGAGCGGGAGCCGCGGCCGGAGATCGCTCAATAGCGCATATAGACTTTTTCCGCGAAGCCCAGGACGTCCTTCACGGGCAACGCGGTTCCGTCGTCCAGGATCGCCGTCCCCGTATAGCGGCCGAAAACCTGGTGCTGGTCGGTCTTGAGCGCCACGACGTCGACTTTCGCGCTGCGGTCTACGATGGGGACGAAGTCCATCTCGAACCTGCCGTCGCTGGAGCTGAATTTCCACGGCTTCAGGTAGTCGTCGCTCTCGATGTGGAAGCGCACCTCATCGAGCTTGTGCGCCTTCCCGTCCACGAAGAGGGCGTTCTCGGTGGCCCGGTCGTTCGCGGCGAAACCGTACCCGATGTTGAAGCCGAACCGCTTGTCGCCGATATAGCCGGCGCCGCCGCCCCAATACCAGGTGTTCCGGTAGGTCCAGACGCCGCGGCCCCAATCGAGGGTTCCGAAGGCCGAATCGGGGGAGAAGGTCAGCGTCTCGCCGCCGTGGACGATCTTCCCCGCGGCGGGCATCGCGACGACTTTCTCGTTGAGGTAGAAGCGGCGCCGCTTGGCGAAGGGGGAGACGTGCACCATGCGGTCGTCGTCGGCCTTCTGGGTGAGCTCGACGGAGCCCTTGAGCCCCGCGCCGCCGTCGAAGCCGGGGAAGTCGACGGTCAAGAGGCGCTTCTCCCCGCTCCGCTCGAAGCGGAGCGAGGCGTCGCCGTTCATGAGCTCCACATCTCCTTCGTCGGCGTTCGGCGGCAGGCCGGTCCTGCCGCGGGTGAACCACTTCATGGGCGTCTGGGTCACGGCCCGCGGGGCGCGGAAGTCCATGAAACTGACGGACAGCTGGTTGAGGTAGCCGATGTCGGCGATGGTGAAGGCCACGCCGTACTCCGGTCCCAGGATGAGGTAGTAATCCCACTCCTTGATCCTGAACCAGGGGGCCCGGACGGCCGCGCGGTCATACCGGAGGCGGGGACGCTCCGACCATCCGTAGTCGATCAAGCCCCCGTCGCGGTCCAATAATAGACCGTCTTTTTCCATTTTTATCTGCTTCATAGTTCCTCACGTACTTAGATGCGTCTACTATACCACGCATCGGCAGGGCGGAAAACGCGTTTTTCCCCGTACTCCCGAATGGAGCGGGGCCGCCCCCGGGTGGTAACCCGGGAGCGGCCCCGCCCGGGCCTGGGAAAACGGAGGCGAAATCTTGGGCCCGTGGGCGTGGG
>JAEXTK010000051.1 GCA_023406985.1 Spirochaetota bacterium
CCCCGGCGCCCCCCCAGCCGTCGATGGAAACCATACGGATAGCCGGTTGGCGCCGGAACCGGGAGCGGGCCGCGACCGGGCTCTCAATCGACCCGCTCTTCCGCCTTGGCGAGTTCCGCCGCGGAAAAGAGGTCGGCGGCATCGAGGAGGACGATCAACCTCCCGTCTACCCGCGCGATGCCGCGTACGTAGCGCCGCCAGAATTCGAACCGCTCGCCGTCGTCGTGCACCGCGACGTCTTCGGCGATGGAGACGACCTCGGAGACGTCATCCACGAGGCCTCCGATGGTTTTCTTGCCTTTTCCCGCCCCGATCGTGAGTACGATGACGCGGGAGGAGGCCGCCCGCTCGCGGGGCGCCAAGCCGAATTTCTCCCGGAGGTCCATGACGACGACGGTACGGCCCCGGAGGTCCATCACGCCGCGCACGTAGGCCAGCCGGCTCGGCACGGGCGTCACCCCCGCGTAATCCACGACCGTCTCCACGGCGCCCACTTCCACGGCGAACTCGATTTCTCCGAGCTTGAAGGTGAGGTACTGCATACCGCCTCCTAGAAGCTCTCGAAGTCGTCGTCGGCGGTCGTGGAGGCCACCGGCACCATGGCCGTGGCGGCGACCGCCCTACGGACCGCGGAGGCGAGGGGCCGGCCGGCGGCCGCGCGGCGAGCCGCGGAGCCGGAAGGCATTCCGCCGTGCCGGCGCTCGACCTGGTCGCGGTCGGTCGGGAGCGCTTGGACGTTTCCCCTGAACTTGAAGAAGGAGACCTGCTCCCGGAGGGAGAGGGCCTGCCCGGACAGCTCTTCCGCGGCGGCCGCGAGCTCTTCCGAGGCCGCGGAGTTGTTCTGGATGACGGAGTCCAGCTGGGTCACCGCCTTGGCGGATTCTTCCGTGCCGCTGTCCTGTTCCTTGCTCGCGGCCGCGATCTCCTGCATGAGGTCGGCGGTCTTGCGGATATCGGGCACCATCTTGGCGAGCAGCTGCCCCGCCTTCTCCGAGACGGCGACCGAGTCCGCGGAGAGCACCGATATCTCGGCCGCGGCCTTCTGGGACCGCTCGGCGAGCTTGCGGACCTCGCTCGCGACGACCGCGAAACCCTTCCCCGCGTCACCGGCCCGGGCCGCCTCTATGGCGGCGTTGAGGGCGAGCAGATTGGTCTGGCGGGCGATCTCCTCTATGATGCCGATGCTCGACGCGATCTGGCGCATCGCGTTCACGGTCTCGTTGACCGCCTTCCCCCCTTCCTCGGCGTCGTCCGCGACTTTCCGCGCGAGGGTCTCGGTGGAGGTGGCGGAATCGGTGTTCTGGCGGGCGGTGGCGGACATCTCCTCCATAGAGGCTGACACTTCCTCCGCGCCGGCGGCCTGCTCGGTGGCGCCCTGCGAGAGGGCCTGGGCGGTGGCGCTGATCTGTTCGCTGCCGCTCGTGACGTTGTCGGTGGCGGTCCGGATCGTACCGATCACTTCCTCCAGCCGGCGGACCATGACGAGCATGGAGGCGTAGGCGCCGATCGCCTTTTCCGCGCCGGACAGCTCCAGGTCCAAGTTACCCTCGGAGAGGGACTTGGCGATCTTTTCGATCTCCGCGGGCTCGGTCCCGAGCTTGCGGATGACCGAACGGGTGATGAGGAGGCCGATGATGATCGCGATGGCCGCTCCGACGAGGATCGTGAGGATCATCGCGAGGGTCGCCGACGCGGCGAGGGCGGAGTTCGAGTCGGACGTCGCGACGGCGAGGTCCAACTTGAGGCCGACCTGCTCCTCTATGGCCTTCTGGACCGCCAGGGCGGTAGCCTTGCCCTCGCCTCTGATAAGGACCTGCGCCTCGTCGTCGCGGCCCGCGGTGCCGAGGGCCGTGACGGTATCGGCGATTTTGGAGTAGTTCTTCCACTGCTCCATCAGGACCTTGTACAGCCGTTTCCCGTTGTCCGTGACGAGGGTCGTGCCGTAGTTCGTGAGGTTTTCGTCCGCGGTCGACCGGAGTTCGCCGATGACCTTGGCGATCGCCGCGATCTCCTGGGGATCGTTGCTCTCCACGAGATCGCGGAGGTTGATGCGCAGTCGCTGGAAGCTCTCGGTCGCCTTCAGCATCTGGGCGATGGGAACCGTCATCTTCTCGTACAGGTAGGTGTCAGCCTTGTCGATGGCGCGGATATTGAACATGCCGAAGGCCCCGACCACGACGGCCACGGCGGCGACGGAGAGGAACGAGAGTAAAAGGCTCGTTCGCAGTTTCATGGTGTTGCTCCTTGTCGGGTTTTCACCCCGACGTTTGTATATAAGCAACAACCGTGCCAAGTTTGGATGGTATGTAGGATAAGGAATTATGAAGTTAATGATAGTAATACCGATAACGATTACTACAAAAAAAGTGTAAATCTCAAATTTCTACTATTTTTTTGTAGTTATCGATCAGGAGTCGCCCGAATTTTCCGATCGCCGCCGCCGCATCCAATTGCTCAGCGTCTGCTGGGACACGCCGATGAGCCTGGCCGCGGCGCTCTGGCTGCCGCCGGTGCGCTCGAGGGCGGCCGCGTAGAGCTTATCGATGAGGGAACGGGCCGTCGGCAGGGTCGCGGGAAAATCGAACGTCGTGGGGATGGCGGCCGGAACCGGGGAAGCGGTCCTGCCCTTCGCCGAGCGGAGCGCGGCGAGACCCGTGAAGGTCCGCGTATCCAGGCAACGCCCCGATCTCCGGCTCGCCGCGTCGAAGACCATGGCTTCCAGCTCGCGGACGTTGCCGGGAAAGTCGTAGGCCGCCATGCGCTGGAGGAGGCGCGGGGGGTAGGAGGGCGGCTCCGGGAGCCCGAGTTCGGAGGCCGCCTTGGCGAGGAAATGGTCGAAGAGGAGCGGCAGGTCGTCCATGCGCTCGCGGAGCGGCGGGAGCCGGACGCGGTGCACCGAGAGCCGGAAGAACAGGTCCCGCCGGAAGGTCCCCGCGGCGACGGCCGCCTCCAGGTCGCGGTTCGTCGCGGCGATGACGCGGACGTCGGTCACGCTCGGGACGTCGGCGCCGATGGGGAGGTACTCGCCGGATTCCAGGAGGCGGAGCAGCTTGGTCTGGGCGCGCGGGCCGAGGTCGCCGATCTCGTCCAGGAAGAGGCTGCCCGAACCCGCCGTTTCCACGAGCCCTTTGCGGCGTTCCTCGGCGCCCGTGTAGGACCCCTTCTTGTGGCCGAAGAGCGCGTCGGAAAACATGGCGTCGTCGAGCTCCGCGGTGTTGACGGCGAGGAGTTCTCCCGGTCGGCCGCTCGCCGCGTGCACGGCGCGCGCGATGAGTTCCTTGCCGGTGCCGGTCTCGCCGGTGATGAGGACCACCTTCGGGCTCCGCGCGACCGCCTCTATGTACTTGAAGATCGCGAGCATCTTCCGGTTCCGGGTCACGATGTGCCGGAAGGCGGGTCCGACCGAATCTTCGTCCTTGAGGAACTTGTCGGTTATGAGGCGATTCTCGATCTGGAGCTCGCGCATCTCCAGGGCGATCCGGACGTCCGCCGTCAGCTTGGCGGGTTCCACCGGCTTCACGAGGTAGTCGAAGGCGCCGGCCCTCATGCACCGTACGGCCGTATCGGTATCGTCGGAACCCGTGACGATGATCACCTGCAGTTCGGGGCGCTCGGCGCGGAGGACGCCGAGGATCTCCTCGCCCGAGGCGCCGGGGAGGGAAAGGTCCAGGAGCACGGCGCCGAAGTCCCGCGCCCTGGCGAGGGAGAGGGCTTCCTCCCCGTCGTGGACCGCCACGATCTCCTGGTGGAGTTCCGCGGCCTCCAAGACCGCGCGGAGGCGGGCGCAACTCACCTCGTCGTCGTCGACTATGAGTATCGCGAGCGCGAATCCGTTCGTCTTGGGCATGGTTTAATAATCGGCGTCCGCGCTTTTCGCGAGGAGCGCTTTCGTGCTCAACAAACCGCAGGCGGCCTGGATGTCCTCTCCCCGCGACTTGCGGATGGTCGCCATGATGCCCTTCTCCTTAAGGAGGTTCTGGAAGGCTTCCATGACGGGCCGCTCCGCTCCCTGGAGGTCGTTGCCCGGAACGCTGTGGTAGTGGATGAGGTTCACCCGGCAGTTGAGCCCGTTCACGATGCGGACGAGCTCGCGCGCGTGGGCGAGGCTGTCGTTCACGCCCGCGAACATGATGTACTCGAAGGAGAGGCGGCGGTGATCGTCGAACTTGTGCTTCTTGAGCAGGCCGATGATGTCCGCGATCGGGTGGACGCGCTGCACCGGCATGAGCGAGCGCCGTTCCTCGTCGAAGGGCGAATGGATGCTGACCGCGAGGTGCGAATCGAACTTCTCCAGATAGGTCTCCAGGGGGCCGGGGAGGCCCACGGTGGAGACGGTGATCCGCTTGCTCGACATGCCGATCGCCTTTTCGGAGGTGAGGAGTTCGAGGCTCCCGAAGGTGCCCTCGGGATTGTCGAGCGGCTCGCCCATGCCCATATAGACGATGTTCGTGATCCGGTCCCGCTCGGGGAGGCTCAGGAACTGGTTCACGACGGCGCCGGCGTCCAATTGGCCTTGGAAGCCCTGGCGGCCGGTGGCGCAGAAGAGGCAGCCCATCTTGCAGCCGACCTGGGTGGATACGCAGAGGGTCGCGCGATCGGGCTCCGGGATGTAGGCGCTCTCGATGAATTTGCCGCCGGGGGCGACGAACAGGTATTTCTTGGTGCCGTCCGCGGATTCGGAGACGGACCTCGGCTCCGCCCTGCCGACCTCCCAGTCGGCGGCGAGGCGGCCGCGGAGGGAGGCGGGGAGATTCTTCATCTCGTCGAAGGAGCGGGCCTTCTTCTTGTAGAGCCAGTCGTAGATCTGGGCTGCGCGGAACGCCGGCTCGCCGTAGCCCGCGAGGATCTCGGCCAGGGCGGGAAGGGCGAGGCCGAGGAGCCGCGGCCGGAGGGTTTCAGAAGTAGATTTCGCAGTCGATATCGTCATGGCGGTACCCCAATCCTATCAGAATTTCGCGGGCGTCTACCACCATCCCGGACGAGCCGCAGAGCATGAAGCGGTCGCCCGCGCCGAAGCGTTTCGGGCCCTCGGCGACGAGCCAGTCGGTCAGGCGTCCCCGGACCGCGGGAGGGCGCCCCGGCGCGGGGGTCTGCCCCTCCGCGGGGGACTGAAACGCTGCGGGGGTCTGACCCTCCGCGGGGGCCCCCATCTCGGGGGCCGCGCCCTGGGATGCGCACACGACGTACTCGAAGCCGCCCCCAGCGGCGGCCCCGGCGGCATCGGCGGCGGCGCCGAATTCGTCGGAAAAGTACGCCTCCGCGCCCGTCCTGACGCCGTGGATGAGCGCACGGTTCTGCCGGATGCCCGAGCGGAAGAAGGAGGCGAAGGCCGCCACCCCGGTGCCGTTCGCGATCCACCAGACCCTGCCCGCGCCGGAATCCGCGAACGCGCCGACCGGCTCGTAGACCCGGACGCTATCCCCTTCGCGGAGGAGGTCCAGGCGCGGCGTGAGCGCCCCGTCCTCCACGACGGTGTAGAGCACCTCGAACCAGGGATCGTCCTTCCCGCTCGCCACGCTGTAGCGGCGCGGCGCGAGGAGCGGATCGTCGGAGAGTCCGATCGATTGGCCGCACTCGAAGTCGAAGGAGCGCTCGATTCGTATGACGCGGCCCCGGCCGCCGGCGGAGCGCCGGCCGAGGATCGCGCAGGATCGGCTTTCGCCGTATGCGGTGTTCACTGCTCCTTCAAGCTAACGGTATCCGCGGCCGCGGGCAAGGGGCTCTTCTTCCCGGCCGTTGAGATGAGGGCGGTCCCCGCGAGCACGAGGAGGGCGCCGGCGACCACGACCGCTCCGATGCCCTCGCCGAGGAAGAGGATGCCCCAGAGGAAGGCGAAGACCGGGATGAGGAGCGTCACCGAGAGGGCCTGCGTCACGCCGGCCGAGGCGATGAGGCGGAAATAGATGAGGTAGGCCGCGGCGCTGCAGAGGAGGGAGAAGACCACCGCGACGAGCCAGGTGCGCGCCGAAATGGCCCCCGCGGGCGGCGGGCCCGCGAAGGCGAAGGGGACGAGGAGGAGGCCCGCGCAGAGCAGGCTCGCGGCGGTCATGGCCCGCGCCGGGATGCCGACGGCCCACCGTTTG
This sequence comes from Spirochaetota bacterium, assembly GCA_023406985.1. Taxonomy (GTDB): domain Bacteria; phylum Spirochaetota; class Spirochaetia; order Treponematales; family Breznakiellaceae; genus JAEXTK01. The sequence goes on from JAEXTK010000051.1 coordinate 6,084, forward strand.
AGATAGGCGCCCGAGAACCCGTAAGAGACCGTCGCGAGGACGCAGGCGAGCACGGGAAGCAGGATGCTCTCCCCGGCCGCCGCGGAAGGCGCGCCGCCGCGGAAGGCGATGAGCGCGACGCCGGCCACGCCCAGGGAGAGCCCCGCGGCCTTGCGGCCGGTGAGGCGTTCCCCGAGGAGGAGGGCCGCGAAGATGGCGCCCCACACCGGCGTGAGCGCGTTCGCCACCGAGGATACGGCGGCCGGGATGCGGAGGGCCGCGTAGCCGAAGAGCGCGAAGGGCAGGGCCGAATTGACGGCGCCGACCACGAGGTAATGCCGGAGGTTCCGCCGCCAGTCCATGCGGACGCGCATCGCCGCGAAGAGGGCGACGAGCGCGACGCCCGCGACGAGGGTCCGCACCAAGGCGGTAACGACGGGGCCGAGCTCCGGGGCGAGGATGCGGGTGAAGATGAACGAGCCGCCCCAGATGGCCGCGAGCAGGAAGAGGAGGAAGAGGTCGAGGGGCTTCATGCGACGACTCCCGCCGCGGAGCCCTCGCGCTCCAGGAGCCGGAGCTTGCGCCAGAGCCCGCCGCCGTACCCGCCGAGGCTCCCGTCCGCCGCGATCACCCGGTGGCAAGGGATGAGGATGGCGAGGCGGTTGAGGCCGTTCGCGTGGCCCACCGCGCGGCTCGCGCCCGGAGGAAGGCCGAGGTCGGCCGCCAGGTCGGCGTAGGACCGCGTCTCGCCGTAGGGGATGCGGCGCAGGCCGTCCCAGACGCGGCGCTGGAAGTCGGTGCCCGGATACGAGAGCGGCAGGTCGAAGGATCGCCGCGTCCCCGCGAAATACTCGGCCAACTGGTCCCGCAGCGCGTCGAAGAGGGGGCTTTCGCCGGGGATCACGGGCAGGCCGAACCGTCGCGCGACGGTATCGAGCTGGGCCTCCATCATGCGCCGGTCGGTGAATTCCAGGAGGCAGAGATCGCCTTCGGTGGCGCCCGCGACCATGGGTCCGAGCGGCGTCTCCATCCACGCGAGGCGGACGAAGTCGCCCGACCGCGCCGCTCCGGGAGGAGAACCGGCGAGCTTGGCGAAGGCGTCGCGGAAGGCCGAGTGCGATTCCCAGCCGTGGTCGGCCCCCGCGTCGAACAGGTCCCCGCCGTGCTTGATCGCGGTGAACGCGCTCGCGAGCCGCCGGGCGCGGCAATAGGCTTGGAAGGTCATGCCGAACTTGCGGAGGAAGGCGCGGCGGGCCGCCGCCGGATCGATGCCCGCCTCGCGGAGTTCGGAATCCCTGATGCGGCGTTTGGGATCCGCCTCCACCCGGTCGATGAGGGCGCGGACCCAATCGGGCGTGTCGTCGCCGCTCTCCAAGGGCCGGCAGCGGGCGCAGGGCCGGAAACCGGCGAACAACGCCTCCTTGGCGGTCGGGTAGAATTCGATATGTTCCGGCTTGGGTTTCCGCGCCGGGCAGGAGGGTTTGCAGAATATGCCGGTGGAGGTCACGCCGGCGTAAAAGATGCCGTCGCAGGAGGCGTCCCGGTCCATGAAGGCGCGGAGCATCTCCTCGCGGCCGGGGAGGTTTTCGCTCCCGAAGAGCTCCCGCTCTACGGCGCGGCTACGTTTCGTTTCCATACGCCGAGGGTACCGCTTTTCCGGAGCGCCCGCCACCGGAAAATGAACGGTGAAACGGCCGGGCGGGCCCCATTGCGCGGCCGTCGTCCGCGGCATAGTATTCCGCGCATGGAAACCTTCACCATCGTGCGGCCCGAGCACCTCAACCATCACGGCTTCCTCTTCGGCGGGCAGCTCCTGCTCTGGGTGGACGAGTACGCCTGGCTCGCCGCGGCGCGGGAGAATCCGGGCTGCAGGCTCGTGACGCGCGGCATGGACCGGGTGGAATTCCATCGGTCGGCGCCGACCGGGTCCATCCTGCGCTTCGACATCCGGCAGACCCACCGCGGGACCACGAGCATGAACTATACGGTGGACGTCCACTGCGACGTCCCGGGCGGAAGCGCGGAGTACCAGATCTTTTCCACGACGGTCACCTTCGTGAACGTGGACGCGTCGGGCGCGAAAATCCCCCTGTGCGAACCGGAAGGCGGCGGAAAAACGCGCTCCGGCGCCTGCGCGGAAGCCTAATTCTCGTCAAGACATTTCTAAAATGGAAGAAAGGGCGTTACACTTGCCCTATGAAAAAGTCATCGGGCGGAAAGGGCGGTACCCCGTCCCTTCCCATAGCGGCGGACGTGCTCGCGCAGGCCGCCTTGTTCTCTTCGTTTTCCAGGGATGAGCTCGAGTTCCTCGCGGACCGATCCGAGTTCATCAGCTGCGAAGACGGCCGAAAGCTATTCGAACCGGGCGACGCGGGAGATCGACTCTACCTGGTCGCCTCAGGAGATATCGTCATACGTTCGCCGGACGGCGCGGTGCTCGCCGAGTTCGTCGCGGGCGATTCCTTCGGCGAGCTCGAACTCTTGACGCGGACGGCCCGCAACGCGACCGCCGTGGCGGACGGCCCGTCTACGGTGCTGGCCTTCCCCGCGGGCGGCGCGAGCCTGCAGGACGCGCTCTCGTCCCAACCGGCGATGGCGGCGCGGATCATGCGGTCCTTCCTCCTCGTGATCTCCGGCCGCACGCGCAAATCGAACGCCCTCGTCAAGGAGAACTCTCCGTGGGTGCGCGAACTCAGGAAACAGGTCTACGGGGACAAGCTCACCGGCCTGCTCAACAAGGCCTACCTGGAGGAGAACCTACCGAAGGCCCTGACCGCCCCCCTCGCGCTCATCATGATGAAGCCGGACAACTTCAAGGAGATCAACGACCGGTTCGGCCATGAGGTCGGCGACGCCGCCTTGGTGCTCATGGCGGGCGAGTTGGAGCGGGCCGTCGGCAAGGACGGCACGGCCGTGCGCTACATGGGGAACGAACTCGCGGTGATCTATCCGGGAATGGGCCGGGAGCGGGCGCTCGAGGCCGCGAAGGCCATCCAGGATCGGCTCACGGCCTTGGACGTGGCCTCCCTCGCGGGAGACCCGGAGCTCAAGCTGAGCATGAGTTTCGGCATCGCCCTCTACGACGAGCACGGGTCGGACGCCGAAGCGCTCATCAAGGCCAGCGCCGGACTGCCCCTCGCGGCGCGCGGCCGCGGCGGCTCGCTGATCCTGTTTCCGGAGGACGCATGATGAAGGACGGAACGAAGCGGGAAAACGCCGCCCTCCTGGGCGATATCGATATATTCTCCGGCCTCGCCGCGGCCGACCTCGGCGCCATCGCCGCCAAGATGCACCGCAGGTCGTTCAAGAAGGGCACCGCAGTGTTCCGGGAGAACGAGGAGGGCGAGGAGCTCTTCGTCGTGGCCGACGGGACGGTCGCCATCACCATACGGTCGCAGGACGCGGAGGAGATCGAGCTGTCGCGGGTCGGCCGCGGCGGGTTCTTCGGCGAGATGTCGCTCCTGGAACGCGCGCCCCGTTCGGCGACCTGTACGGCGGTGGAACCGACCGAGTGCCTCGTGCTGGCCGCGGCGGATTTCGACGCGCTCATGCAGGAGTATCCCCGCGCGGCGATGGGCGTGCTCCAGCGGATGCTGGAGATCGCGGGCGGGCGGCTCCTCAAGACGGGCGCCTTCCTGTCCCAGATGGTCCAGTGGGGCGATTCGGCCCGCAAGCGCGCGGTCACCGACGCGGCGACGGGCCTGTTCAACCGACGCTACCTGGAAGATTCCTTCGAGTCCATCGTCGCCCGGGCCAAGCGCGAGGGCACCGAGCTCTCCTTCGCCATGTTCGACCTGGACCGCTTCGGGAAGCTCAACGCGGCCTACGGGGCCGAATTCTGCGACCGCATCATCCTGGACATCGCGGCGGCGTTCCGGCGGGTGTTCGGCGAGGAGGACATCCTCGTCCGCTACGGCGGCGACGAGTTCTGCTTCGTGATCCAGCGGCCCGCGGAGGAAGCCCTCAAGAAGTGCGGAGAGGTGTGCGCGGCCGTCCGTTCGATAGAATTCAAGGAACATCCCGAACTCCGGATCAGCTGTTCCATCGGACTCGCGTCGTTCCCCGGTTCGGCATCCAGCACGGAACTGCTCAAGGAGCGCGCCGACAAGGCCCTCTACCAGGCCAAGGAGGAGGGCCGGGACCGGGCCGTGGCCGGGCGGGGGGCCGCGGGGGGGGCGCCACC
>JAEXTK010000074.1 GCA_023406985.1 Spirochaetota bacterium
GCGGTCCGCCGGGCGCGGCCGCGCGGCAGCCGCGGTCGCGCCGCCCCCGCGGCCGCATCTTTACCCCTAAAAAAAAACGCCGCCTCCCGTCACATTCGCCCTGCGCCGCTCCACTCACCTAAATGAACGACACCATAAGGAGAGTCACATGGATCTCAATCTCATCGCGCCCTGCGGAATCGACTGCGTGAACTGCGACCTCTTCGCGGCCAACAGGAAGCGCGACGTGTGGGAGCGCGCGGCGCAACGCCTCGGGAAGAAGACGGAAGACATGGCCTGCCCCGGCTGCAGGGAAAACCGCGGCTGCGTCATTCACGAGGGGTGCCCGACCTACGCCTGCGTGACGGGGCGCGGAGTCGCGTTCTGCAGCGATTGCGGAGAATTCCCGTGCAGGAACCTCATGCCCGCGGCGGAGGGAGCTTCGTTCTATCCCCACAACATGAAGCTCTACAATTTGGGGAGGATCAGACTGCTCGGCATGGAGGCCTTCCTCGCCGAGGCGACCCGGAACCGCGTCCTCTATTACACGGGAACCTTCAAGCTCGGCGCGGGGCCGCGGGAGAAGGAATAGGGACCGGTCAGGCCCGCTCGCGGACCAGGATGTCGAAGCGCGTCCCCGCGGAGCGGTCGACCGCGATCTTCGCCCCCACCTGGTCGGCGAGCACCCGCACGAGTTGGAGGCCGAGGCTCCGCGGCTCCTCGATGTCGACGGCTTCGGGGAGCCCCACGCCGTCGTCCCCGATGGACAATCGATAGGCGCCGTCCGCGGCCGCCCGGAACACCACCCGTATCGTGCCGGTCCGGCCGTCGGGGAACGCGTACTTATAGGCGTTCGTCAGGAGCTCGTTGAGGAGGAGTCCGAGCGGTACGGACCGGTCCAGGGCGATGGGGGTCGCGTCCGCGTCCACCTCGAGGGTTACGCGCGCGGTGCCGTCGGCGTAATTCATCGCGATCTGGTCCGCCAGCGCGCGGGCGTATTCCCCGAAATCGATGGCCGAGAAGTCCTTTTCCTCGTAAAGACGTTCGTGGATGAGCGCCATGCTCCGCACGCGACTATCGCTCTCCATGAGGGCCGTTCGCGCGTTCCCGTCTTCGACGCCCGCGGACTGGAGGTGGAGCAGGCTCGAAATGACCTGGAAGTTATTCTTGACCCTATGGTGCACTTCCTTGAGCAAGACGTTCTTCTCGGACAGCGACTTGGAGAGGGCTTGGTCGCTCGCGCGCAGCCTATGCTGGGCGCGCTGTATCACGAGGAGGGCGACGGAGAGCCCGATTACCGCGACCGCGAGGACCGAGATGATGCCGGCGACGATCAAGAAGGTTTCCGGGTTCCGCTCGTACAGGCTCTGGGGCCGGAAGAGGACCTCCGACCCCGCCGGCACGCGCCCTGAGGGGATGCCGAAGCGCTTGAGGACGCGCCAATCGAAGGTCAGGGTCGGATTCCGGAGTTCGCTTATGGGCACGGCGCCGGGGGCCTCTCCGCCGAGTATCCGGAGCGCGAGCCTCCCCGCCTCCCGCCCCTGGGCGAAGCCCGAGGTGAGGGCTCCGCCCACGATGCCGTAGCCGAAATTGAAGTCCCAGACCGAGAAGATGGGCCCCGCGGTCGCATGCGCGAGGGAGGAGACGATGCGCGCGATGGCGTAATCGGAACCCGCCGAGTCGCGCGCGTAGGAGAGGAGCATGACGGCGGTGGAAGGAGGCAGCTTTTTCGCCTCGGCCAAGACGTCCTCGAGGTTCAGGGAGGGGAAGGTGGAAACCGGGAGCGGGAACTTCGACTGCTCCACGGCGGATAGGAAGGTTTCGGACGTCTGCCGGCCCGTCGTCGTATCGTCGGCGAGGAGGCGGACCTCCGTCACCTGGGGGAACAAGACGCGGATGGCGGCGATGGTGGACTCGAAGTCGGTGAATTCCGCGACCCCCGTCCAGAGTCCGCGATGGCGGGCGATCCGGGGAGAATGGTGATCGTTGATGCCGGAAAAGACGACGGGCGTCGAAGCGAAGAGGGAGGCGCCGTATTCGTCCACGAACGCGAGCGCGTCGTCGTCCGTGACGATCAGGAGATCGAATCGATTGTTCGCGTACTGGACCGCGAAATGGCGCGCGAATTCGCGGGCCTTCTCCGCGTTCCACGAGTGCTTGGCGTCCAGGTACTCGGTCCTGACCCGGATGTCCTGCCCCGCGCTCGAATCCAATTCGCTCATGATCCCCGAATGCTGTAGACGGGTCCACTGGTAATCCTGCTGATAGGAGTGGATGATGAGCACTTGCTTCGATGGGAGCGGAGCGGCGGCCGCGGAGGTCGCGATGCAGAATCCCCAGAAGAGACGGGCGACTTTTACGCGCATGCCCCAAAGGATAGCGGATTCATACGCAAAAAGGAACCGCGCCCCCGGCTCCGCCTTAACCGGCCTCAGCGCCGCGACTGCTCTTCGTAGCCGCGGAGCACGAAGAATCCGGCGAGCGTGAGGACGGCCGCGACGACGCCCGATAACCGGATGCCGCCGGCATGCTCCGCGCTCCTGCCCAAGAGGAGGAGCGAGGGGAAGGCGAGGTTGGCGGTGGAGACGGCGAGTTTCATCATAAAGCTGTTCACGCCGAAGTACGCCCCTTCGATGCTCGCCCCGCCGGACTCCGAGCGGCTCCTCGCCGCGTCCGCCACCATCGCCGTCGGTAGGATGCCGAAGGCCGCCGAGGCGGCCGACTGGACCACCGCGATGAAGGCGACCCAGACCGTCGTGGGCACGCCGGGAACCGCGCCCACCGCGGGAATGACCGCGAAAACCGCCGCCTGGGCCGCGAAGGCCGCGAGCAAGACGCGCTTCTTGCCGTGCCGGTCGGCGAGCCGCACCACCGGGAGGTACCAGAGGAAGCTGAGGCCGAAGATGGCGGCGGCCAGGACGAAGGCCTGCGCGTCCGGCAGGCCCATGAGGGCGGTCACGTAGTAGGCGATGCCGATTTCCAGGAAGGTGTTCGCCGTGTAGTAGAGGAAGCTCGCGCCCACGAGGGTGCGGAACGGCCGGTCCGCCAAGGCCGCGGCCACGGCGGAAAAGGCCGGCGTGTCCGAGACGCCCCCGGAGGCGTATTTCCGTTCGTTGATCGCGAACACCGGCAAGAGCATCGCCGCGAGGGCCAGGGCGCCGAGCGCCGCGGTCGCCATGCGGAAGGCGTCCAGGGGAGCGGCGCCCCCCGCCTGCAGCGCGTCCTTGATCGCGTACACGGCGTTGCCCGAGGCGAAGCCGAGCGCCCAGGTCACCGAGGTCAAGGCGCTCAAGAACAGCCGATCGGCCGAATCCGCGCCGAACTCCGCGATGAGCGCGTTGTACGGCATGACGTACATCGTGAGGAAGACGGTTCCCAGGAGCGAGGTGGCGAACAGCCAGGTCACGTTGAGCGGGGAGACGCCGGCGATGGGCGGCGCGAACTGGGCCAGCGCGAAGAGGACCGCGGGCAGCGCCCCGATGAGCATGAAGATCCTCCGGCGGCCGAACCGCGACCGCGACCGGTCCGACCATCCCGCGATGAGGGGATCGTTGACCGCGTCGAAGAGGCGGGCCGCGAAGGCCGCGATGCCGACGACGGTGAAGAATCCGAGGATCGATCCGCGGGGCACGAAGGCGGGGATGCCCTCGCCCGAGGTCTCCGGCGGCAGGTAAAAGTAGGCCAGCAAGTTGTTCGCGAGGAAGGTCGTCAAGGACCACCCGTATTGGCCGAGCGCGAAGACGATTTTCCGGGCGAGCGAAAGACGCTTCTTTCCTTCAGTCATCGATCCCTCCGAACGAGTCCAGATCGCGGGTGGCCGCGAGGAGCGCGTACCGCCGTCCGCTCTCCTTGATCACGCGCCGCTGGGTAGCGTAATCGACGTAGGTGAGGCCGAAACGCTTGGAGAGGCCCTCGGCCCACTCGAAGTTGTCCATCAGGCTCCAGACGAAGCAGCCGCGGAGGTCGCTGCCCTCCTGCCGGGCCGCGTAGATCCGCTCCAGCTGGCCCGCCAGGTAGCGCACCCGCCGCGCGTCGACCAAACGCGGCCCGTTCGGCCCCTCGGCCGGGACGTCCGTCCAGGCGGAACCGAACTCGGTGACGTAGACGGGAGGATTCCCGTAGCGGTCGCGGAGCGTGCGGAGAATCTCGGTGAGGCCGTCGGGATAGACCTCCCAGCCCATCGCCGTCCGCCCGTCGTCCTCCGGTAGCTCGCGCGGTTCCTTTCCGGTGATATCCGCCCGCACGAGGGGTATGAAGGGATTGTTCCGCGCGCGCTCCCTGCTGTAGTAGTTGACCCCCACGAAGTCTATCGGGGCGGAGATCCGCGCGAGGTCGCCCTCCTTCACCGGCGGGCGGAACAGGAACTTGTCCGCGACCGCGGCGGGGTAGGCGCCCTTCAATAGCGGGTCGAAGGTGATGCGGTTCATGTAGGCTTCCGCGCGATCCGCGGCGGCCCGGTCGGCGGCCAGGTCCCGCTGCGGGTGCACGGGCGTCCAGCTGAGCGCGGGCCCCACCTTAGCCCCGGGAACTTCGGCGCGGAGGACCGACACCGCCTCCCCATGGGCCAAGAGGACGTGGTGCATCGCGCCCAGGAAGGCGAAGGGATTCTTGACGCCCGGCGCGTGGGTCCCGAACAGGTGCCCGAAACAGGAGAATTCGAAGGGCTCGTTGACGGTGATCCAGTTTTTCACCCGGTCGCCGAGCGCGCGCGCTACGATCCGCGCGTAGTCCGCGAACAGGGCGACGGTCTCCCGGTTCCGGAAGCCGCCGAGCTCGCGCTGGAGGGCCGCCGGCAGGTCCCAATGGAACAGCGTCGGAAACGGCGTGATCCCCCGCTCCAGGAGCCCGTCGACGAGGCGGGAATAAAAATCGAGGCCCGCGGCGTTCACCCTTCCCCGCCCTTCCGGCAGGACGCGCGGCCACGATAGGGAGAAGCGGTAGGCGTCCAACCGGAGCTCGCGCGCGATATCCAGGTCTTCCCGCCACCGCCGATAGTGGTCGCAGGCCGGGTCGGCGCGGTCGCCGCCGCGGATCGCGCCGGGCCGGCCGGTGAACTCGTCCCAGATCGACGGCCCCTTGCCGTCGGCGTCGGGCGATCCCTCAATCTGGAACGCCGAGGAGGCCGCGCCGAAAATGAATCCTTGGGGAAAGCGTCGCATCGTTTCTTCCTCGCTTTTCGGAGTGAGCGTACCATCGAATGACTGACCGGTCAATCATAAATTTCCAGCGAAGATCGCGAACCCGGTCGACGATGCCCGTCCGGTGTCACGAAGCTTTGGGGTCGTTGCCTTCGTTCCGGCGTCCTTCAAGGAGCCGCGCGAGGGTGCGGGCGATGAGGAGCGGCGCCTCTTCCGCGTTCCCGAAGAGCAGCGCGAATTTGCTCCGCTCCAGGTCGCTCGCCCGGCTCTTCATGAGCTGGGCGACGGCGGCGTCCAGGAGGAACTTGACCGCCCGCGGATCCGCGTCGCCGCGGATATCCCCGTCCGCCGCCGCGCGGTCCACGAGGTCGCTCCAGCGCCGCGCCGCATCCTCCTCGAGCGGCAGGATGTCGTCGGAGAAGCGCCCGTTCTCCGCGAGGGAAAAGGAGAGCCAGAGGGAGATGAGGCCGCCCTCCGCCGAGGCGGTCTCCCAGGCGCGGGTCATGACGCCCTCCACGGCCGCGGCGAACGGGGCGTCCTCCCCCGCGGGGAAGCGCTCCCGCTCCATCGCCACGCCGCGCTCCACCACGGCGCGGACCAGGTCGTCCTTCGTGGGGAAGTAGGTGAACAGCGAGCCGTGCGAGATGCCGGCCTCGGCGGCTATGTCCCCCATCCGCGCGCCGCCGACGCCGTCGCGGCCGAGGATCTTGGCGGCGGCGCGGAGTATGCGCTCCCGCTTCTCGGCGGGGATCTTGTCGAAGGTCTCGGTGTGGTACCGGCCGGCCATGACGCGCGCCTACGCGGGATACTCGAGGTTTTCCGGGCCGGCCGCGGCGAGGACTTCCAGGTACTTGCGCGCCTCCCACTGGGCCATGTCCAGGTTTTGGTCGCGCCAGTTGCCGCATTCTGCCGCGGACGCGCCGGGGACCGGCCCCGCATACGCGGCGATCCACTCGTAGAGTTCGCGGACGAGGGGAAGCGCGGCGGCGGCATCCATATCCTTCGCGAAGATGGCGTAGAACCCGGTCCTGCACCCCATCGGCCCGAAATAGACCGTGAGGGGGCCCCAGACCGGGTGCGAGCGGAGGAAGGTCGCGCCGAGGTGCTCGATGGAATGGACCGCCGGCACGTCGAGCACCGGCTCGCGGTTCGGTTCCTTCATCCGGAGGTCGAAGGTGGTGAGCGTCGTATCGCCGAAGCGGTCCCTGCGGGAAACGAAAACGCCCCGCTTGAGGCGCAGGTGGTCCACCTGGAAGCTGGCTATCTTCTCCATGTCCGCTACTCCTTTTCGGTTACCGTGCGCTCGGCTCGGCGTCGGGCGCGCGCGCCGGTGCGCTCACGGGTGCGCGCGCCAGCACGCGCACCAATGCGCGCACGATGGCGCTCGAATGCCTCGCGGCTATGGGGAGGAATTCGTCGAACTTCATCGGCGACTCCGCCCCGGCGACGTCGGAGATGGAACGGATGACGAGGCAGGGCACGCCGAACAGGGCGCAGGCGTGGGCTACCGCGGCCCCCTCCATCTCCACGGCCCGCACGGCGGGGAAGCGCGCGCGGACCGCGGCGATCCGCTCCGGATCGTGCATGAAGGCGTCGCCCGAAGCGATGAGGCCGCGGAGGCGGCGCAGATCCTTCGGGAGGGCGCCGTCATCCTTGAGCAGGTCCACCGCGCGCTCGGCCGCCGCGATGAGGGCCGCGTCGACGGGGAAAACCGCGGGCAGCCCCGGCAGCTGTCCGTCCGCGTAGCCGAAGGCGGTGACGTCGACGTCGTGGTACAGGAGGCCGTCCGAAATCACGACGTCGCCGAAGGTGAGGGCGGGATCGATGCCGCCGGCCGAGCCGGTGTTGACGACGACGGAGGGGCGGAAATGGTCGATGAGGAGGCCGCAACCGACCGCCGCGTTCACCTTCCCGATGCCGCAGCGGAGGAGGACGACGTCCGCGCCGTCGAGCGTACCGCGGATGAAACGGAACCCGCCGGCTTCGCTCTCCCGGGCGTTCCCCAGCGCGGACCGCAGGGCGACGACCTCTTCTTCCATGGCTCCGATGATGCCGATCATGCGCGCCTCCGGACCCAGCATACCCGGTCCGCGGGCGCCGGGCAAGCGGCGCGGGCCGGAGGCCGAATTCGGCGCGGTCCGCCCCGTCAATCGGAACCGCGGGTGAACCAGCGGACGACGCCCACCTTGTTGCGCTTCTCGTTGAAGATCATGCCGCCGTTCCAGTACTCCAGGGCCGCGATGAGGCTGTTGCCTCCGTCCTCGTCGTCGCTCCGCGGTCCCCGGTAGCTCGCGAGGCTCAGGAAGGCATCGAAGTCCTCCCGGTGGAGCGCTTCCTGGCGCCTGCGGAAGAAGTCGTTCCACGCGTCGAGCTCGCGGAACCCTTCGCCCTCGTCTTCCACGATGAAGCGGGCGCGCTTGCGGACGTCGAACCAGACCTTGAGCTTCTTGGCGGGATCGCGGCCGTTGCCGTGCTTGATGCCGTTCTTGATGATCTCGGAGAGCTGCTGCTCCAGGAGCGTGCCCTCGCGGAAGGCAGGCGGACAGTCGGCCAACACGGCCGCGGTGTACTCGCGGACGCGGCGGTAATCGCTCGGGAATTCCAGGTACCGCATGCCCTGGGCATCGAACAGCTCGTTCCGCTCGTCGACGATGAGTTTCCGGACGATGAGGCTTTTCATCTCACGCGTCCGTCTCTATGAGGAGGGGCAGGATGTTAGAGAGCTCGAGGACGCGGCGCGGCGATCCGCGGATGCCGGAGAAGCGCACCTTCGATCCGACCCGCCGGGCGGCCTGGACGATCTTCACGATCGCGCCGACGCCGGAGCTGTCGAGATAGGCGACGCCGGAAAAATCGAAATGGAGCGCGCCCGATCCCCTCTCGATCCGGTCGAGCATGGCCCGCGCGAAGAGCGGCGCGTCGTAGAGATCGCAATCGCCCCGCAGCCCGATCCGTTCGTAGCCTTCGCCGTCAGGCGGTGTTGTTTGCCATTCCATGGCCACGATATGGCCGCGGCCGCGTCAGGACGCGGTTAGCTCCCGGCCAGAATTCCGTGTGGCGTCCCGCCGTAACGAAGTCCTAACGGAGGCGCGGGACAATGCGCCCACCATGAATGAAGCGAAACCCCGCCTCGATTGCCTAGAACGGATCGTCCCGGAGCGCCTGTATACGTCCTCCGCCCTCAGGGTGGCGCGCCACTTCTGGCGGACGGCCGACGCGGTCCGCGTGCTCGATCTCGCCGACGAACTCCAGAAACGGCCGGATATCGACGTCGTCGGCGTCGTCGACGCGGACGAAAGGTACGTCGGCATCGTGCCGAAAGACCGGCTCTTCGCCCTCGTCGGCAAGCCGTTCGGCAGGGACGTCCTCCGGCGGAGCCTCGTGCGGGAAACGGCCGAACGGGCGCCGACCTTCCACGCGCACGCGGACGTCTTCGCCGTCGCCCAGGAAATCCGGACACGGGAGGCCGGATCGGGCGGGAGCGCCGCCTTCTTCGCCCTCGTGGACGGGGGCCGGCTGCGGGGCATCCTTTCGGCCCAGGACCTCACCGAGTATCTCGCCCGCATGACGCAGGACGACATCGAGCTCGCGGGTCGCCTCCAGGAACGTCTCCTCGCGGGGACCGAGCTCCCCTCCGGGGACGGATGGCATCTCGCGGCCTGGTCCCGGCCGGCGAAGGGCGTCGGCGGCGATTTCTATTTCGCGCGCAAATTGGACGGCGACCGCCTCTTCGCGGCCCTCTGCGACGTTTCCGGCAAAGGCGTGGCGGCCTCCCTCATCGTGTCCCTGGTGTGGGGCATCCTGCGCGGCTACGATTTCCGGAGAGGACTCGGCGATCTGCTCGTCTCGCTCAATCGGGCCATCGTGGACTCCTTCCATATGGAGAAGTACCTCACCGGCTTCTTCATGATCTTCGATCCGCGGTCCGCGCGCCTCGTCTGCGCGGACATGGGGCATTCGCACGTGCTCGTGGTCCGCGGCGGTCGGGTCTTGACGGTGAAGAGTCCCCGGCAGAACCTGCCGATCGGGATCGAACGGGAAATCGAACCGGCGCTCCAATCCTTCAGGCTCAGGGAGGGAGATACCCTCTTCGCCTACAGCGACGGCATCGTGGAGCAGGAAGACCCTGCGGGGCGGGAATTCGGCGAGCGGAACCTCGCGCGCGTCCTCCTCTCCGAGGCGCGGCGGACGGACGGCGGATTCGCCGAGGCGCTTCCCGCCGCGATCGACGCCTTCCGCGGCGGCGCCCCCCAGCAGGACGATATGTCCTTCCTCCTGTTGGGCATCGGCCGGCCGGTCGCCGCGATCGCCGCTTCGGCGCCCTAGGAGGCCGCGCTCCTCTTCAGGAGCTGGGTACGGAAGAGGAGCCCCGAGCCCCAGACGGTGGCTCGGTTCCGGCCCGAGGTCTTGGATTTGTAGAGGGCCTCGTCCGCGCGGCGGAGGAGCTCGTTAGCGTCCACGGGGATGTCGGGGAGGAAGGTCGCGATGCCCAGGCTGATGGTGACCGTCGGGAGCGGCCGCTCCCACGGCACCACGGTGGCGGCGACCGCCTTCCTGAGCCGTTCCGCGACGATCCAAGCCTGCTCCCGCCCCAACTCCGGCAGCAGGACCGTGAACTCCTCGCCCCCGAACCGGGAAAGGATGTCCTCGTCGCGGATGTTCGTCTTGAGCGTCTCGGCGAGCCGCTCGAGCACCCGGTCTCCCGCGAGGTGGCCGTACCCGTCGTTGAAGTTCTTGAACTTGTCCACGTCGATGACGATGACGGAAAGGTTCCGCCCTCCCCGCCGCGACCGGGCCAGTTCCTCGTTGAGCCGGATGATGAAGAAGCCGTGGTTGAAGAGGCCGGTCTTGGGATCGCGCACCGAGTGCTCGTAGTGCAGGTGGTTCTGGAGGGCCAGGGACACGAAGGTCATGAGCCGGTCCAGGAAGGTCAGCTCGTGGGGCGTATACTGCGCCTCCAGGACCTTCGGCCCCACGAGGATCAGGCCGTACAGGCCCGAAGGTCCGATGACCGGGACGACGATCTGGGGCGCGAGTTCGGCGAGGGGAGAAGTGAGGGCCGGCGAACCGATCTGGTATTCGAAGAGATCGAAGCTGATCGGACCGGGATACTTCAGGAAGAACGGCTCGAAGGGGGTGATGCTCGGCAGCGCGATCGGCACGTCGGCCGTCTTGAAGTTGCGGTATCCCTTGACGACCAAGTCCTCGCGATCGGCGGAGGATCGCCAGAGGAACACGAGCAAGGACGGCAGGAATTTGTCGGAAATGCAGCGCACGGCCGTTTCCAGGAGGTCGTCGACGGCGGTGCGCTTGAAGATGGCGGCCGCCGCGGACAGCAGCCCCTCATAGTCGCGGGCTTCCCGTTTGAGCGAATCGATATACTCGAAGAGGCCGAGGTCTTGGAGCAGGGAATAATGTTGTAGGATACGGGGGTTGGAAAGGACGTCCTCGGTATCCTTCATGGTTCCTCTAGGTCGCCGAGTACTGGTCGGCCACTTCCTTGCGCCACGGCAAGCGTTTTTCCTTCTCTTCCCACTGCACCGTTTTGCGTATCTCGAAGCGCTTGAGATCGTTGGGATTCTCGAAGTGGACGACGCCGAAGCGTCCGCCGCCGATGTAGATGACCTTGTCGCCCTCGCCTAGGGTTTCCCCCTCGGCGATCCGTTCGATGACGCAATCGAAATGGGTGGGAGAACCCGTCTCGCGGTCGTTGATGGCCGCGGCCAAGTCCTCGATGGGACGGCCGCACCGGGGGCACTCGGGCTTGGGGAGGACGGGCGGACCGAGGCGCGGCGGCGTCCAGCGCGGCCGGTCCGGATAGGACTTCGCCCGATCGAGGGTGCCGGCGGACCGTTCGGCGGCCGCGCGGCGGGACTGCTGGTCGCCTTGGCCGGAACGGCGTTCGCCGCGGCGGCCGCGGTCGGACCGCTGGCGTTCGCTGCGCTCGTTGGCCGCGGCGCGCTCTTCGCCCGATCGGGGCGCGGCGGACGCCTGCCACTGCTGGCCTTCGCCGCGGTCTTGCGGCTTGCCGCTCGACCGACCGCCCCTGCGGCGAGAGGACCGGCGCCTGCTGCCGCCGCCCTTATCGTTCTCGTTCATGGAGCGCTCCTGGATTGGCGACGCCGAGGAGCTCGTCGCCCAAAACTTGCGCGATCCGCCGGATCGCGTCGGAAAGATACTTCCGATCGTCGATCAGGCGTTTGAGTTCCTCGATCCTGCGGGAATCCTCGGGATTCCCGGCTTCCGCAATCATACACGCTCCGTAAACGCCGATGCAAGGTGCCGTATACCGTCCGCTCCGATGAATACGAGATCGAAACGGATGGCCATGCTGTTATATTCTCGATGGAGAGCGAGGAAAATTTTAGCCGTTTCGACGATGCGGTCGATCTTGCGGCCGTCCACGGCCCGCTCGAGGTCTTCGAAGCCGTACGCGGACCACGCCTTGACCTCCGTGAAGACGATCGTCTCCCCGTCGAGCGCGACGATATCCACTTCCCCCCGGCGGGTCCGGAAATTCCGCGCGACGACGCGCAGGCCTTCGGACTCGAGCAACCGGGCGGCCCGGTCCTCCCCGCTCCTCCCCACGGCGCTCCGGTTCACGTCAGCTCACGAGACGCCCGAGAAATCCTTGGGATCGATGGCCCGCGCGATGAAGAGTCCCTTCTCGGACAGCAGGTCCACGGTCTCGCCCTCGTCCTGTTCGTACGCCTTCCCGAATTCGTCGATGAGGATGCGGATGCGGGGGCGCAGGGGCGCCTCGCCGTGGACCTCCACCACGCGGGACACGGCTCCGTTGTTGAGGAGCACGATGGAGCCGATGGGATAGATCCCCATGGTCCGGATGAACGCCTTGAGCACGTCGGGGTCGAAGCGGCGCGAGTTGTCGGAGAGGAGGTTCTTCATGGCCTGGTAGCCGACCATGGAATTGCGGTAGGACTTTTCGCTGACCATCGCCTCGAACGCGTCGGCGACCGTCACGATACGGGCGCTCAGTTCGATCTCCGCGCCCGCGATGCGGCGCGGATAGCCGTCGCCGTCCCACCGCTCGTGGTGCTGGAGCGCCACCATGCCGACGTCCTCCGAATAGAGGAGTTCCTTGCAGATGATCTTGTAGGCGTAGAGCGGATGCGCCTTCATCCGCTGGGCCTCGTTGTCCGAAAGCCCGCCTTGCTTGTCGAGGATGTCCTTGGGGAGCTTCAACATGCCGACGTCGTGGAGCAGGGCGCCGGTGACGAGATGGAGGATCTTGTGGTTCGGCAGCTTCATCTCTATCGCGATGAGCGTGGAAAGGATGGCGACGTTGACGGAGCTCTTGGCGAGCTGGTGCCCCGACACCTCGCCGCCGAGGATGAAACCGATGATCTGGTCCCGGCTCTCCCGGACCGCCTGGAGGAGCCTGCTCGCGATGGCGTCGATGGCGCGCGTCTCCACGGACAGGCCTCCGGCGATCTGCTCGAAGACCGTGTTGAGCCGATCGATGAGGTCCATGTAGGCCCGATAGACGCTCTTGTTCTCCTGGACCGCCGAAAGGGAGAGTATCTTGGACGATCCGCGGGGGAGTTGGGGCTCGCCGCCGGCCGTCTTTCCGGCCGCCTTCTTGGCCGCCGATCCGACGGAGGCCGCTGCGGCAGCGGCCGCGGCGACGAGTTCGCCGTCGGAATACACGTCGGCGATTCCCCAGCCCTTGAGCCTATCGATATCCTTTTGACGGATGGCGATACCTGCAGGAACCAGCAGGTTCTTGCCCTCGATGTACACCGGCGCCGAAAAAGATTGCCCTTCACGCAGCGAATCGATCGCTATTTTCTTCATCCTTCTTCCTCTGCCATCACGAATGCGAGCACTGCGGCTACCGCTTGCCAGCAGTCCGCAGGAATGTACGATCCTAGCTCCGCCGCGTCGAGCAGCGCCGCGAGCGCCGTGTCCTCCACGATCTCCACGCCGGCGGCGGCCGCGAGTTCCGTTATCCGCTCGGCTTCCCGGCCTCTCCCCTTGGCGACTATGCGCGGGGCCGGCTCCGCGCCGTCGTACGCGATCGCGGAAGCGGTTCGCATCTCAAGCCTCCGCGTCGACCGCCGCCGGGGCATCGGACCGCGCTTCGCTGAAGCGCCGGTCATCCCGCGACGCGGACACCTGGACGACATGGCCTAAGGGTTCGAATACCGGGGCGAGCGCCGCGCGGACGCGCGCCGACTCCATCCCGAGAGGCGGGTCGGCGGAAACCCGGAGCGACGGGGGCTGCGCGCCGAGGCAATCGGCATCGAATGACCACGTCCGCCCCCCGGCCGCGACATCCACCGCCCACCGCCCGACCCTGCGCGGGCCGGAACCATGATCAGCTAATAATAGTATGCGCACGACCGCGCGGAATTCAACGCCCTCCGTTTGGGGCCGCACGGGGAATACGATCCACCGCGTTCCGTCCGAGGCGGGCAGCCGGTTCAAGTACGAAAGCGCGTCCCCGGAAGCGGCGGCCTCGCCGAAACGATCCCGGAGGTCTTCCGCGGAGGGAGTCCCGGAACGTTTCCGTTCTTCCCACGCGCCGCGGTCCCGCCGGGAAGACGAGCTCCGATCCCCGTCGCTTCCGCCGTCCCTTCGGCCCCCCCCTGCGTCGACGTCTATCGCCGCGACGTACTCGCGGAGCGCCCCGTCCGCGAGCCGCGTCCCCTTCGCCTCGGCGGCGACGGCGGCGAGCGCCGCGGCTTCGCGGTCGCCGGACTGGCGCGTCGCCGTCCTGCGGAGGGCCTTGAGCGCGGCCGGGGCCAAGCCGAGGCCGAAGGCGCGGGCGAAAGAAACTAAAGAAGCGCAGAGGGCATCCGCCGGCAAGCCGAGGCCGCGGAGGAAGGCCGCCTCGGTCGGCGCCCGCCCGCCCGCCCGGTCGGCGGCCGCGGGTTCCGGCCCGCGGCCGAGGAGGCGCAACGCGAAGCCTTGGCCGAAACGCTCCACGCGGAAGCGGACGGAACCGCTGAGCGACGCTTCGCCGCGGAGGCCGAGCCGGCCGAAGGGCGTTTCCAGGAGGAGGAGACCGTCGGGCCTCCGCTCGCGGACGCGCGCGGAAAAAACGAAGCCGGGACGCCCCCATTCGGGGCTCCCGGCCTTTGAGTCCAGATCGACGATATCGGTGAATCGGACCCCGTGGGGCGAACCGACGCCGCTTCGGGCGGACGCCGCGGCTTCCGGCTGCGGACCGCCTGAACGCCCCGGCGCCGCGAGCGCCACGATGGAACCTTAGTCCTGCGCGGTCTCGGTAGCGCCGGTGGTGGGGACGACCAAGGACTTCTTGCTGCGGATGAGTTCCTTGATCTTGGCGGCCTTGCCGATCTTCCCGCGGATATAGTAGAGCTTCGCGCGGCGGACCTTACCGGGGCGCATGAGCTCGACCTTGGCGATGCGCGGCGAGTACATGGGGAACACGCGCTCGACGCCGACGCCGTAGGAGTTCTTGCGGACCGTGAAGCTCTTGCCGACGCCGGAATTCTTCATGGAAATCACCAGGCCTTCGTACACCTGGATGCGCTCCGTCTTGCCTTCGACGATCTTGAAGTGGACCTTCACCGAATCCCCGACCTTGAAGCCGGAGGGCTCGTTCGTCATCTGGGAGGCTTCAATCGCCTTGATCTCGTTCATGCTCATCCCCCTCGGACCCCGTCGACGTGCACGACGGGCTCTGCAATTCCTGTAAAATCGCCCTCATCTCGGCGTCGAACGCACCGGAGGCCAACGCGCTCCGGATCAGCTCAGGGCGTACGCGCAAGGTCTTTTCCAACCTCTTGCGGAGCCGCCAACGCCTGATATGCTCATGGTGCCCCGAAAGGAGTACTTCCGGGACCCGCAGAGTACCATAAAGTTCCGGCCTTGTATACTGGGGGTACTCCAGAAGCCCGTCGGAGAAACTCTCCTCCGTAAGGGATTCCGCCGTGATCACCCCGTCCACGAGCCGGTACGTCGCGTCGATCACGGCCAAGGCCGCGACCTCCCCCGACGAAAGAACGTAGTCGCCGATCGAAACCTCGTCGTCGACATAGGCATCGATGATGCGCTGATCGATGCCTTCGTACCGCCCGCAGAGAAGGATCAAGTCCCGCTCCCGGGCGAATTCGGCGGCCAGGGCCTGGTTGAACGGCCGGCCGGACGGCGTCAGGAACACCACCCGAGGACGAGCCGCTCCCTCGGTCCCCGCATCCGCCGCCGCGGGCTCCGCGTCCGTTCCTGCGGGCCCCGCATCCGCCGCCGCGGAGCCGCCGACTCCCGCTATCCTCGACCGCGCGCCGGCCGCCTCAAGGGCTCGGCCGAGCGGTTCGCTCAGCATCAGCATGCCCGCGCCTCCGCCGTACGGCGCGTCGTCGCACTTGTGGTGCTTGTCCGTCGCGTAGTCGCGGATGTTGATCGACCTGCAGGCGACGACCCCGCGCGAGATCGCCTTCGCCATGATGGAGTTGGCGAAATAGGCGTCCACGATATCCGGAAAGAGGGTCAGGACCGTGAAGGTCACTCGAGCATCCACCGTTCGCGGAGCACCGCGGTCCGCTTTTCCAGGTCTATTTTCCCGAAGAACTCGTTCCGGAACGGCACCAACCGGTGGCTCCCGTCCCGGAGGCGTATCTCCGCGAGCTGCCCGCCGCCGCCTTCCAGCACGTCGGTGAGCTCGCCGACGGTTTCGGCGCCGGCGTCGCCGCTTCCGGCCGCGCCGAGGATCACCGCGAGGCCCCGCAGGTCCTCGATATAGTACTCGTCTTCAGCCAAGGGAGCCGCCCCTTCGCGCGGCGCCACGAGTTCCGCGCCCGCGAGCGGCTTGGCCGCCTCCGGCGTATCGACGCCTTTAAACTTCATGACGAAGGAAGCGGCGGCCCCGCCGGACTCCTCGACCTCGTAGTTCTTTTCCGTACCCTTGAGCCGCAACGCGACGCGCTTCAAGGATTCCAGATGGGCGGTCTCGCCGGAGGGGACGTGGATCTTCACGAACCCTTTGACCCCGAAGGGGGAACCGACTATCCCGATGACGAAGCTATCGACCACGTGCGCGTTCCGTCAGTCCAGTATCTCCAGGGCGGCCCTCTTGCCGGACTTCACGGCCGCGGCCTGCAGGACCGTGCGGATGGCCTTGGCGATGCGGCCGTGCTTGCCGATGACCTTCCCGATGTCCTCGTTCGCGACGCGGAGCTCCAGGATGGTGGAGCTCTCGCCCTCGATCACGTTCACCGAAACGGCCGACGGATCGTCGACGAGCGACTTGGCGATATATTCGATGAGATCCTTTTCCATGCGCTTCCTCCAGGCCTAGACGTGAAAAGTCCGCCCTCGACTCGCCCCGCGAGAAGCCGCGGACGGGCGAGGAGGACGGACCGGCGAGCCGCCGCGGCGGAAGAGCCGTTTAGAGGGTGAAGCTCTTTTTATTGAGGATCTTCCGGACGGTGTCGGTGACGGTCGCGCCGTTGTTGATCCATCCGCGGATCTTGTCGGCATCGAACGAGCTCTGCCGATCTTCGGCCTCGATGGGATGGTAAATACCGAGATCCTCGATGGTCTTGCCGTCGCGCGGAGCGCGGACGTCCATCACGACGATGCGATAAAACGGGCGTTTCTTCGTTCCGAATTTCTTGAGCCGAATTCTGGCGCTCACGAGTGTCCTCCTCAAGGCTTCCCCGCTTCGGGGCGGGCCGAACAGTACGATGATATGGCATGCCCAGGACGCCGACGAGTCCGTGATCACGCAAGCGTTATGTTTATACTAATTCGCTCGCTTAGTCAACGAGGGGTTCACAGGAAGCCGGTCGCTTCCTGTGAACCCCATTGCATTTTTCCGCGGCCCTGCGAACCGGCGGATTTCTTCGAAATCCGGAAAAATGCGGCCTCGAGCGGTTCGCGAAAGCTCGCATCCGCGACCTTTCGCGAACGCGTCGCTCAACGAGTGCCGCCCTGCATCCGCGCCATCATGGCCTGGGCCGCGGCGGGATTCTTGTTGAGCTTCGCCATCTTCTTCATCATGGTCCGCGTCTTCTCGAACTTCTTGAGCAGGCGGGCCACCTCGGCGACGGAGGTGCCGGAACCGCGGGCGATGCGCGAACGGCGCGAGGGGCCGATGATGAGGTAGTTGGCGCGTTCCTTCCGGGTCATGGAGGAGAGGATGGCCTCCTGGCTCTTCATGCCGGCCTTGTCGATGTCCGCCTCGCTCACCTGCCCCGCCATACCGGGGAGCATCTCGAGCATGGACTGGAGGGAGCCCATCTTCTTCACCTTGCGGAGCTGGTCGAGCCAGTCCTCCAGGGTGAAGTCCTCCTTCTCCATCTTGCGCTGGAGCTCTTCGGCCTCCTGCTTGTCGACGACTTCCTGGGCCTTCTCCACGAGGCTGACCACGTCGCCCATGCCGAGGATGCGGCCCGCGACGCGGTCGGGGTGGAAGGGTTCCAGATCCTCCATCTTCTCGCCGACGCCGACGAACTTGAGGGGGACGCCGGTGACGGTCTTGAGGGACAGGGCCGCGCCGCCGCGGGTGTCCGAATCGAACTTGGTGAGGACGACGCCCGACAAGCCGACCTTCTCGTGGAAGGTCTTGGCGATGTCCACCGCGGATTGTCCCGTCATGGAGTCGGCGACGAGGAGGAGTTCGTCCGGCTTGGCCGCGTCCCTCACGCGGACCAGCTCCGCCATCATGGCCTCGTCCAGCTGGAGCCGGCCCGTGGTGTCCACGATGACCGTGTCTATGGAATTGCGGCGCGCCCAGTCGAAGGCGCCCTTGACCACCTTGGCCGGGTCCTTGGCCCCCTCTTCCTTGTAGATCGCCACGCCGACCTGATCCGCGAGGACGGAGAGCTGCTCCACCGCCGCGGGGCGCACGAGGTCGCAGGCCACGAGCAGGGGCTTCCGGCCGCTTTTCTTGAGCCGGAGGGCGAGTTTGGCCGAGCTCGTGGTCTTGCCCGAACCCTGGAGGCCGAGCATGAGGATCGTGGAGATCGTGTCGGGGCCTTTGAGGACGAGGTCCTGCTTGGCGTCCCCGAGGAAGGAGACGAGCTTGTCGTGGACGATCTTGACGAATTGCTGGCCGGGATCGACGGCGCGGATGACCTTCTCGCCCTTGGCTTCCTCGATCGTGGCATTGACGAAGCGGCGCACCACGCGGAGGTTGACGTCGGCTTCCAAAAGCGCCATCTTGATCGCCTCGACGGCATCTTCGATGTTCTTTTCGGTGATGGTCGCCTTTCCGCCGACGGTGCGGAGGGCATCGGTGAGTTTCTGCGTCAGTCGTTCGAGCATGGTCCATCCATGTACTGCACCGCTCACCGTCTGTCAAGGCTACGGTATAGCGGGGTAATCGTTGCGCATCTCGGGAGCCTCATCATGAAAATGCTCGGCGATCTCAATAAAAACGCCCGCGTCAGTTTGTCGCTGCTGCCGATCTGGTCGGTATTCTGGGGCTTGGTCTATTTCTATTCCCCGCTCTACATGAAAACGCTCGGCCTCGACGAGATCGGCATCGGCATGGTCAATACCGTCGGCCTCCTGTTCGCGTTCCTCTGCTTCCTGGTGGCTTCGGCGATCACGAACAGGCTCGGAAGAAGATGGACGACGCTCATCTTCGATCTGCTCTCCTGGTCCGTCCCGATGCTCATCTGGGCGGTCGCGGGCAATTACTGGTTCTTCCTCATCGCGGGTATCGTCAACGCCTTGTCGAAGGTGGCCTCGATCTCCTGGAACTGCATCATCACGGAGGAGGAAAAACCGGAGAAGGTCCCGAAGATCTACACCGTCATCACCCTGATCAATTCGATCATCGGAATCTTCGCCCCGGTCACGGGATTCTTCATCGGGAGATTCGGCCTCGTGGTTTCCATGCGTACCCTGTACGCGGTCGGGGCGCTCAGCATGACGGCGATGTTCATCGTCCGCCACTTCCTCCTCGCGGAAACGAGGGCAGGATTGCGATTGATGGCCGACCATGGCGGCTCCCCTTTTATCGATAACCTCAAGAACCATCTGAAGCTCCTCTCGGGGCTCTCCGGGAACGCGGATTTCCTGCTGCTATCGGCGATCTTCATCTCCACCAATTTCATCACGACGCTCAACGTCTTCCAGGTGATCTTCCTCACCGAACGGCTGCATTTCTCGCGGGAAGCGATCTCCCTCGTGCCCTTCATCGTCGCCGTCGCCAATCTCGGCGCCTTCCTCGCCGTCTCCCCGCGCCTCGCGAAGAAGAGCGGCGAATCCGTCCTTTCCGCGTTCCTCGCCTGCAATTTGGCGGCGTCCGTCCTGTTCTTGGCGATACCGGAGAAGAACCTGCAGGCGATGCTCGTCGTCATGAGCCTCAACGGGGTATCGAATTTCCTCATGTGCGCGTACCGGGAAAGCGTCTTCATGAATAGCCAGGGCGAGCACGAGAAGGCCGATATGTACGCCGCGGTCCAGACCGTGACGATGCTGTTCTGCGTCCCGGCCGGCTTCCTCGGAGGAGCGCTCTACAGGATCGACGCGCGCCTGCCCTTCATCCTGGTCGCGGCGCTGTACCTCGCGGCCTTCGCCGCGTCATGGGCGTTTAGGGCCGGAAAGGAACCGACCGGGGCGGCGGCGGGCGGCGGCGAGAGGCCGTGACCGCGGAGGCGGGCCGGCGGGGCTTCCGCGCCCGCGTCACCCGTCCGCCAGGAGGCGCTCGTAGAGTTCCTTCTCCCGGATCCTGATGGCCGCGTGGTCCCGCGCTATCTGGGCGCTGTCGGAGTGCCGGAGGAGGACATGGCCGGGACAGTCGAAAAGATCCCTCGTGATCTTGAGCGATCCGCCCGGCGGAACGTCCCAGGCCAGGCGGACGAAGGACGGCAAGTCAGCGAAGTCCGCGTCCGTGAGCGGTCGGGCGATGCGCCCTTCGCGGCCGGAGATGAGGAACACCATCTCGCTCGCCTCGGAGCAGCAGACCCCGCCGGCGACGCGCCGCTCGAACTCCTCGGGAAAACAGTAGGAGTCGATGACCGCGTCGAAGGGGGAATAGTTGCTCGTGGAGGCGACCATCGCGGGCACGCCGCCGCCCGCGAGCCGCGCGGCCACCTCTATCAGGGCGGGCCCCCGATCCGTCATCATGATCTCGGCGTGGGCCGGGCCGTACGCTATCCCGAGGGCTTCCAGGCACTTTTCCAGATAATCCGCGAGCGGCGCGTAGTCGGCGTGTTCGCAGGGTAGGATCTCGACCCCGTCGTAGATCAGGGTCCCCGCGGCCGTCACGATCCGCTTGCTGAACCCGAAGTCGGTGATGAGGGTCGTCCCCCGGCAGCGGACGGCGTTCACCATGTATTCGATCCCGCGGAGGTATTCCTCCACGAGGACTTCCGTGTTGGGAAGGCCGAGCCGGTTGGTGGCGCGATGGATGCGCCGGAAGGCTTCCGCGCATTCTTCGCGCGTCCGGCACACCGTCACGCCGTCCGAGCCCGCGCTGTGGAGGGGCTTCACGACCTTCGGGAAGCCGCCGTGGTCGTCTATCCAATCGAGGATATCGGCGAGGGCGGCGGACTTGAAGTGCCGCGCGGCGTTCAGGCCCGCCCGGCGCAGGGTCTCTATCATCTCGTACTTGTCGCGCCGCGCCCGGCTCCCGGCCACGCCGTTGCCCGGCAGGGCGAAGGCGGCCGAGAGTTCGTCGGCGAGCATCACGCCCGTTTCCGTCCCCGGAACGATGCAGTCCGGCCCGATCCGCCCGATCAGGCCGCGGACCGCTTCCTCTCTTCCCGCGTAGTATCGCTCGTCCGTGAATATTCCCTGCGGCCGCGTCTTGAGGAGGAACTCCGGCAGCGCTTCGGAGCTCACCACGTGATAGGCTTCGAACCCCCTCTCGACGAACCGCGCCGCGAGCGGGCTACCGGACGAGAACGCATCGACGATCACTACCGAACGCATGGGTACCTCCGAGGGCTATCCGATTATCCCTCGGGCACCGTTATAATGTCAAATAGACATAGCGATATGTCCAATAGCCATAGCATGCGGCGACGAAATCACCCGCCGCGGCCCGCGGAATAT
>JAEXTK010000108.1 GCA_023406985.1 Spirochaetota bacterium
CGGCGGGACTGGCGGGGGCGGAGGTCGGCTCGGAAGCCGTCTCGGAGCCCGCCGAGGCGCCGATGGCCGCGGCCCAGTCTTCGCCGGCCGCTCCGATTACGGCGATGGGCGACAGGACGGGGACGTCGTCTCCGGCCGGCCGCACGAGCTTGAGGACGACGCCCGCGACGCCGGCGGGAACCTCGAAGGTCGCCTTGTCCGTCTCGACTTCGCAGACGTTCGTATCGGCGGCCACCGCGTCCCCTTCCTTCACCTTCCAATCCACGATGATGCAGGACTCAACGGTGTTGCCCTGCCGCGGCATGATCAGTACCTGGGCCATCGATTCTTCTCCTATTTGACCGTCCGTACCTTGACGGACGCCTCGGCGAGTTCGCGGACCGCTTGGCTGTCCAGTTCGTCGTCGGTGATTATGAGATCGACTTTCGAGAGCGGCAGTACGCTCGCGAAGCCTACCTTTCCGTACTTGCTGGAATCCGCCACGAGCACCGTGGTCTCGGCGTGGGCCTTCATCGCCTTGACGATCTCGGCGCCTTCCACGAGGTGGGTCGTCATGCCGCGTTCCAGGCTGAAGCCGTCCGTGCCGACGAAGGCGAGGCGCACGTTGAGCCTGCCGATGGTTTCCAGGGCTACGGGGCCGACGAGGGATTCGGTGGGGCGGCGGAATTCACCCCCCGTCATGGTGATCTGGAGGGCCGGATTGAGGCGGGCGTAGGCGAATACCAGGGTGGAGTTGGTGACGATGTGGACGTCCCGCCTCCCCGCCAGGTGCTTGGCGATGAGGGAGGTGGTGGTGCCCGCCTCGATCATGATGACGTCCCCGTCGCGGACGAGCTCGGCGGCCGCCCGGGCGATGATGTTCTTCGCTTCCACCCGCTCCTTCTGCCGTTCCAGAATGTCGCGGTGCATGGCCGGCGCCGCGCCGCCCCGCGTCCGGTTGAGCCAGCCCTTGTCCTCGAGCTCCTTGAGGTGGGACCGGATCGTCACTTCGGAGAGGCCGAGTTCGGCGGCGAGGGAGGTGACCGCGACGGTCCCGCGCTCGGAGAGCTTGTCGAGAATGGCCCGTTCGCGCTCGTTCAATTCACCCAGCAATTTCGAACTCCTTTCGAAACTCTTTCGAACTACTTTTGATATTATGCCGGAAGTACCAAAATAGCAAGTACTTCGATAGTGATTTCCACAACGCGCGGAATCGGCCGATAAGGAAGCATGAGCGGAAAAGTCCTTTTTTCGGCAGTCGCCTGGATCGCGTTCCTCGTATGCTGCGGCGTCTCCGCCTTCGGCCAGGACCTCTCGATCGCGACTGCCGACCTACGGATCGAGCAGCGCGTGGACGGCGGGTACCACCTCTTCATACGGAAGAAGGCCGGCATCTCCTCGGTGCTCCTCACCGAGTCCACGCGCGATCCCGCCCTCAAGGCGGACAATTTCGCCTACCGCGCCGCCGAATGGAATCCGGTGAACGGCGACGAGGTGCGCCTGCTCAACGACGCGCCGATCCCCAAGGAGCGGAAGATCTGGTCGCTCATCGATTCGAGCCCGGAAAAGGACCCCGACTTCGGCGAGGCCTTCCACATCTACATCCCCTACCTCGTGCTCTACGGGTATAGCTGGAGCCGGAGCGGCGAGACCTACGTGGTGGACGGCACTTATCTCAACATCCGCGCGTTCGCCCTGCCGTACGGCGATTATCGGGGCGCGTTCAAGGACAATCCCTTCACCCTCTCGGTCACGCAGCGCCCGCTCGAGGGGCCGCCGGAGGGCAATTTCATGAAGGACACGGTGGAGGCGTTCAAGACGATCGCCACGGCGGGTTCGGGCGAGCTCGTCTGGTCGACGGGCGCCGACGACGTCGTACCCAAGATCAAGAAGATCCTGGACGAGGCGAAAGGGAAGTCGGTGGATCTGGTGCTGGCCCTCGACACCACGAGCAGCATGAAGAACGACATCGATTCCGTGCGCCGCATGCTGATCCCCATGCTCCAGGAGATCATCGGTGGATTCCGGTCCTTCCGCATCGGGATGGTGCTGTATAAGGATTACTTCGACGAGTACTTGTTCCGGGTGGAGAAATTCACGCAGGACTTCGGCGTCTTCCAGCGGACCCTGAACGCCATCAAGGTTTCGGGCGGCCGCGACATCCCCGAGGCGGTGTACGAGGCGCTCTACGAGTGCGCCACCGTCTTCCCGTGGGAAGCCGACGAGCGCATCGTCGTCCTCATCGGAGACGCCCCGCCGCATCCGCGGCAGCGGGGAGAGATCTCCAAGGAGATGGTGGACGAGGCGGTCCGATCGAGAGGGCTCAAGGTCAACGCGATCATCCTGCCCCAGTGAGGCCTTATTTCTTTTCGGCTTCCCTGAGTTCTATCTTCGCGAGGATCTTCTCGCCGAGTATCTTGTACTGGGCGGGAAGCAGGGCGGCGTCCGAACCCTCGTAGCGGGAGAGGAGCGAGCGGAACCCGGTCTTGGCCGCCTCGAAATTCTCTTCCTTATATTCGATGAAGGCGATTTCGTATTCGGCCGCGCAGACGGCTCCCAAGTCGGTCGGGAACCGGTCCAGGATGGCTTGGTAGTAGATGACCGCCTGTTCCCGGTTGTTGGCGTCGTTCGCGTCTTGGGCCCGTTGGATGAGCTCGGCCGGGGTGAGCCCCTCGGGGGCCGGGATCGGCGCCGAGGCGCACGAGAAGAACAGGGTCGCCGCCGCGACCAGGATGACCGCATGATGTACGCGCATATATCCCTTCTCTGGATGAAGCTCTCCCGAAGCTCGGCGCCCGTCAGTACACGTAAAGTTCGTCTTTGACGGGAAGCGACTTCTTGAGGTCACGGATGAATTCTTTGGTGTCCCCCATCGGCTCGTAGGCGTCGCAGGAATCGATGGAACGCCGCGCGACGGTGCAATACTTGTAGATCTTTTCCTCGCCGAGCTTCTTCCTCCACTTGCCCGCGGCGCAGCGTACCCGGAGGAAGTATCGGTCGTCTCCGTCGGGACTGCTCGGCACGAGCTTACAATGGATGCAGTTGGCGCAGTAGATCTTCGCGTTGCCCGATTCGTCGTCTTCGAACGCTTCTAACGCGTCCGCCACCTCGACCTCCGTCTCGATCGTCTGGACCATGGGGCGCCCCCTTTTCCGTGATGCCGGAATACTAGCGCGCGCATACGCGGTCGTCAAGTTTGGCGATTGCGTGCGCGTCGCCCATCGCGATGTATAAATATGCTGAATCGATATGCTTCGTCAAGCGTTCGTGCGGGCCCTCTCCGCGGGAACCGGAGGGGCTCGGTTCGAATCGGTCATAAAACCTCCCGAATTATTTCTTTTCTGGTATAAAAATGTCACTTTTCTCCAGCGGAACCGCCGAAATAGGGGCCGAGAGCGGCCAAATCCGTTGGAAATTCCGCGCTTGACACAATTTCATATTTATGCAAATTTTGAATACATGAACGTACCAATCGGACGGAATGCGCCGCACGCAGCCAATTCCTCGGTTCTCCTTTCGGTTTCCGCCGTTTCCGCTCTCCATTCCGCCCGCCGTCCCCTCCGCCTCCGTCGTCGTTAACCCCCGAATCCCGTATAGTATCGTGGCCCGTGCCCAACGGCATGGTCCGGTAATAGTCGTCGGCGCATAACCGGCGTAATATCGTATGCGTTTGCAGGAGGTCGATCATGATTACCGCCGGCATCATCGGCGCCACCGGTTACGCGGGGGTGGAACTCGTCCGCCTCCTCGCCGCCCACCCGGACGTGGAGCGGCTCGTACTCTCGTCCACCAGCTTCGAGGGAGGCCGGATAGAGGACGTGTATCCGAACCTCTTCGGTAGGGTCGCCGCCTCGCTCGTGAAACCCGAGGAGGTCGTCGCGGCCTCCGACGTCGTGTTCGCCGCGCTTCCCCACGGCGTGGGCGAGGCGTTCGCCGCGCAGTGCATGGAGAAGGGCATCTCCTTCATCGACCTCTCCGCCGACTTCCGCTTCGGCGACGACGAGGCCACCTTCACCGCGTGGTACGGCAAGCCGTACGCCCATCCCGAGCTCCGCGCCAAGTCGGTCTACGGCCTGCCGGAACTCAACCGCGCCGCCACGGTCGCGCTCGCCGCGAAGGGCGCCTGCATCGTCGGCAACCCCGGCTGCTATCCCACGGGCGCCTCCCTCGGGCTCTACCCGGCCCTCGCGCGGGGGCTCCTCGCCGCGGGGACGGTCATCGTGGACGCGGCCTCGGGCGTGACCGGCGCGGGCCGCAACCCGACCCAGGCCACCCACTTCTCGGACTGCTCCGACGCCCTCGGGCCCTACAAGGTCGGCGCCCACCGGCACGTCCCCGAGATCGCGCGGAACCTCGCGATCATGGCCGGGAACCCGGTGCCGCTCGTCTTTACCCCGCACCTCGCGCCGATGAACCGCGGCATCCTCTCCACGATCTACGCCCCGCTCGCCGCTCCCGTCGCGGGGGGCGCCGCCCTCGGCGGCGGCGGGCTCGCGAACCCCCGGCCTCCCGCCGGCGAGATCGCGGATCGGGTCGCCGAGATCCGGGATCTCTACGCTTCCTTCTATAAGGACGAGCCCTTCGTGCGCGTCCTCGGCGCGGGGGCGACCGCCACGACGCGCAACGTGCGCGCCTCGAATTATTGCGACGTCTCGATCCACCTGGACCAGGCGGGGACGACGCTGATCGTGGTCACGGCCATCGACAACATGGTGAAGGGGGCCGCCGGCCAGGCGATCCAGAATATGAATATCGTGCTCGGCTTCCGGGAAACCGCCGGCATAGACGCCATCCCGGCAGCCTTTTAGGGGGAATCGTCATGAAGCATATCGACGGGGGCGTGTGCGCCCCCGAGGGGTTCAGCGCCGGCGGCATCTGGTGCGGGATCCGGAAGAAGAACGACAAGAAGGACTTGGCGCTCATCGTCTCGGATCGGCCGTGCGCCGCCGCGGGCATGTATACGACGAACGTCGTGAAGGCCGCGAGCGTGCTCGTGACGCGGGAGCACCTGGCCTCCGGGACCGCGCGGGCCGTCATCTGCAATTCGGGCAACGCGAACGCGTGCACGGGAGAAGCTGGCATGCAGGCGGCGCGCCGCATGGCGCAGCTCGTCGCGGCCAAGCTCGGCGTCAAGGCGGAGGCGGTCGCCGTCGGTTCCACCGGCGTCATCGGCGTGCCGCTCCCCGTGGAGGCCGTGGAGAAGAACATCGACGCGCTCTTCGCGTCCCTGTCGCCGGACGCGGCGGGCCACGCGGCCGCCATCGAGGCGATCATGACGACCGATACCCGGAAGAAGGAAATCTCCGTCGAATTCGAACTGGGCGGCCTGCCGGTCCGCATCGGCGCGATGGCCAAGGGCGCGGGCATGATCCATCCGAACATGGCCACCATGCTGTCCTTCGTCACGACCGACGCCGCCGTCTCCCCGAAGCTCCTCGACGCCGCGCTCCGCAGGGCGGTGCGGCGCTCGTTCAACCGGGTGACGGTGGACGGCGACACGAGCACGAACGACACCGTCCTCGCGCTCGCCAACGGGGCGGCCGGCAACCCCCGGATCGAGGTGGAAGGCGAGGACTACGCGGCCTTCGCGGACGCCCTGGAGTACGTCTGTACGCGGCTCGCGATCGGCGTCGCGAAAGACGGGGAGGGCGCCACGAAGCTCGTCGCCTGCACCGTCGCGGGGGCCGCCTCCGAAGACATCGCCGAGAAGCTCGCCAAGGCCGTCGTCGGCTCGAGCCTCGTGAAGGCTGCCTGCTTCGGCGCCGACGCCAACTGGGGCCGCATCCTCTGCGCCATGGGTTATTCCGGCGCCGACTTCGACCCCGCCTCCGTGGACGTCCGCTTCCGGAGTCGGGCGGGCGAGCTCGCCGTCTGCGCGCTCGGCGCCTCGATCCCCTTCTCCGAAGAGACGGCGAAGAAGGTGCTGCAGGAGGACGAGATCGAGATCCTCGTGGACCTGAAGAAGGGCGGGAAGAGCGCGGGACCGGCGAGCGTCACGGCCTGGGGCTGCGACCTCACCTACGACTACGTGAAAATCAACGGCGACTATCGGTCGTAGGGAGGAGCGGACGATGAAGGGAACAGCGATCACCAATCCGGTCAGGGCCGAGGTCCTCGTGCAGGCCTTGCCGTACATCCAGGACTTCATGGGCAAGACCATCGTCGTGAAGTACGGCGGCAACGCGATGATCAACGAGGACCTCAAGGCCGCGGTCATCCAGGACCTCGTCCTCATGTCGTGCGTCGGCATCCGCACCGTGCTCGTGCACGGCGGCGGCCCGGAAATCGAGTCCATGCTCAAGCGCGTGGGCGTGGCGAGCCGCTTCGTCAACGGGCTCCGCTATACCGACGAGGAGACCATGGAGATCGTCCAGATGGTCCTCTGCGGCAAGGTCAACAAGGACATCGTCGCCCTGGTCCAGCGGGCGGGCGGCAAGGCCCTCGGCCTCTGCGGCCTGGACGGCGGCCTCCTCCAGGGCGTCCGCTACCGCGCGGGCGGCGAGGACCTCGGCCTCGTGGGCGACGTCACGGCGGTCAACGTCGAGCCGCTTCTGGAGGCGATGGCCAAGGGCTACGTGCCGGTCGTCTCCACGGTGGCCCTCGGGATCGGAGAAGACGCGGGCGCCTCCCTCAACGTAAACGCCGACACCGCGGCCGCCAAGATCGCGGCCGCCCTCGGCGCGGAGAAGCTCGTCCTCATGACCGACGTGAGCGGCATCCTCCGCGACGTGGCGAATCCGGACTCGCTCATCAAGGAGATGAAGCGGGGCGACCTGGACGCGCTCGTGAAGGAGGGCGTCGTCAGCAAGGGCATGATCCCCAAGACGGCATGCTGCCGGACCGCGCTGGAAGGCGGCGTCGCCAAGGCCCACATCATCGACGGCCGCCTTCCGCACGCCCTCCTCGTGGAGCTGTTCACCGACGAGGGCATCGGTACCATGATTGAATGAAAAATCCCTAAAGGGATTTTTCATTCAATTCCGGAGTTTCGCCCGGGGGCGAAACTCCAAGATCGAATGAAAGCGCTGCGCGCTTTTATTTCCCGAGTTTCGCTCGGTAGAACGAAACTCGCGCCTCCATTCGCAGAGGGAGATACAGGAATGACCGACAAGTTCATGAATACGTACCACCGGTTGCCGGCGGTATTGACGGAAGGGAAGGGCGCGCGGGTGAAGGACGTCGCGGGGAAGTGGTACCTCGACTTCACCGCGGGCATCGCGGTGAGCTGCCTCGGGCACGGCCACCCCGCCTTGACGAAGGCCATCGCGGACCAGGCCGCCAAGCTCATCCACACCTCGAACTACTTCAAGAGCGACACGGCCACGGCCTTCGCCGAGGAGCTCGTCGCGGCCTGTTCCAAGGTCGGCATGGTGAACGTCTTCCTGGCCAACTCGGGAGCCGAGGCCAACGAGGGCGCGGTCAAGATCGCGCGGAAGTACTCGCTCAAGAAGTACGGGCCGGGCAGGCACCGGATCGTGACCCTCAAGGGCAGTTTCCACGGCAGGACCATCACCACCCTCGCCGCCACGGGCCAGGACAAATTCCACCAGGATTTCGGTCCCTTCACCGAGGGCTTCCTCTACCTGCCCTCCGGCGACCTCGCGGCGCTGGAAAAGGCCCTGGACGGCACGGTCGCGGGCCTCCTCATCGAACCCGTCCAGGGCGAGAGCGGGATCCGCGTCCAGGATAGCGCCTTCATGGCCGCGGCCGCCGCGCTCTGCGCGGAGCGGGACGTCCTATTCTTGATGGACGAGATCCAGTCGGGCGTGGGCCGGACCGGCACCTTCCTGGCCTGCGAGGCTTACGGAGCAGCGGTGAAGCCCGACATCGTAACCATCGCCAAGGGCCTCGCGGGCGGCGTGCCGATCGGCGCCGTGCTCGCGGGCCCGAAGGTCGCCGACACGCTCGGCGTCGGCGACCACGGCACGACCTTCGGCGGGAACCCCCTCGCCGCGGCCGCGGGCCGAGTGGTCCTCTCCATCGTGAACGAGCCCGCGTTCCTGGCCGATATCGGCCGGAAGGGCGAGAAGATCCGCTCGACCATCGCTGGCTGGAAGCACCCGCTCGTGCAGGATATCCGGGGGAAGGGCCTCATGATCGGCGTGGACATCGGGATCGATGCCTGGCCGGTCCTGGAGGCCTGCCTTTCCCGGGGCCTCCTCATGCTGTCCGCGGGCCCGAAGACCCTCCGGATGCTGCCCGCCTACGTGATCACGGACGCCGAGATCGACGAGGGCCTCGCCATCCTCAAGTCCGTGTTGGACGCGGCCGCTCCGGGCGCCGCCGCGGCCTCCAAATGAACTCGCGAAACGATAAGGAGAACGATATGGCAAAGAAGAAGATCGTGCTGGCGTATTCGGGCGGGCTGGACACCACGGTGATCATCCCCTGGCTCAAGGAGAACTACGACTGCGACATCGTCGCCGTCTGCGTGGACGTCGGCCAGGAGGCCGACTGGAAGACGATCAAGCAGCGCGCCCTGGACACCGGGGCGTCCGCCTGCTACGTCGCGGACGTCAAGAAGGAGTACGTCGAGGACTTCGTGTGGCCGGCGCTCAAGGGCGGCGCCGTCTACGAGGACAAGTACCTCCTCGGCACCTCCACCGCGCGGCCCCTCATCGCCAAGGTGCTCGTGGAGTACGCGCGCAAGGAGACGGCCGTCGCCATCGCCCACGGCGCCACCGGCAAGGGCAACGACCAGGTCCGCTTCGACCTCGGCATCATGGCCTTCGCGCCCGACCTGGAGATCATCGCCCCTTGGCGGACCTGGGACCTCAAGAGCCGCGAGGAGGAGATCGCCTACCTGGAGAAGCGGAATATTCCGGTGCCGATGAAGAAGAGCGACTCCTACAGCCGCGACGACAACCTCTGGCACATGAGCCACGAGGGCCTCGAGCTGGAGGACCCCGCGAACGCGCCGAGCCTGGAGCGCATGCTCAAGATGACCGTGCCCCCGGAGCTCGCTCCGGATGAGGCCGAATACGTCGAGGTGGAGTTCGAGAAGGGAATCCCCGTCGCGGTCAACGGCAAGAAGCTGGACGGCGTCGACCTCATCTACGCCCTCAACAAGATCGGCGGCGCGCACGGCATCGGCATCGTGGATCTCGTGGAGAACCGCGTGGTAGGCATGAAGAGCCGCGGCGTTTACGAGACCCCCGGCGGCGCCATCCTCTACTACGCCCACGCCGAGCTCGAGCACCTCTGCCTGGACCGCCAGACCTACAGCTTCAAGCAGACCGTCTCGCAGAAGCTCGCCGAGCTCATCTACGGCGGCCTCTGGTTCACCCCGCTCCGCGAAGCCCTCACCGCCTTCGTGGACTCAACCCAGCGCGAAGTCACCGGCAAGGTGAAGCTCAAGCTCTACAAGGGCTCCATCAGCGCCGCCGGCGTCACCTCGCCGTACTCGCTCTACAACACGAGCATCGCGAGCTTCGAGACCGGCGAGCTCTACAACCACGCCGACGCCAAGGGCTTCATCCGGCTCTACGGGTTGCCCACTCTCGTGAGAGCGTTGCGGGACAGGAAAGGTAAGTAGGGGGAGCGCCTCTATCGGCTGAAACGGGACGCGCGCAGTGATCGTCACAGACTTTATGATTGTTGCATGCGGCTCGAAGCGGAGTATCCTAGGTCCGACGGGATTTGGGAGCCGGCGACCGGTTGGCCCTGCGCTGGGAGGGAACATCCCGCAAGGGAAGACCTCGGGT
>JAEXTK010000111.1 GCA_023406985.1 Spirochaetota bacterium
GCCGGCGCCCGAGGACGGACGCCGGCGGCTCCGGGGTACCGCGCTGCCCCCTCTCCGCCCGGGCCGCGGAAAGCCGGAAAACGCGTCCCCGCCCCTCCACGCGGAAGGCAGGGACGCCTTGCCGGGACGCGCCCCTTCGGTTACCATCGCGCGCGGACTGGGAGCGTGGGCGCCATGGCGAAGAGTTCGGAAGACCCGGTGGAGGAGACGTGCCGCCTCATACGGTTGGCGCGCTCCAAGTGGGACGCGCACGATAACCTGGGCTGCCGCACCGAGCGCGACCGCGCGCTCGCCGTTTACGGAACGTTGACCCCCGAGCAAAAAGACGAGGTCCCCCAGGTCCTCCGCGTCTGGCTCCGGTACCGGAGCGAGAAGTATTTCGGACCTCACCGGACGCCGCCGCGCCGCCGGCGCTAGGAACGACCTCTTCCCGCTATAAAGGAAGACCGTCGGCCCGATCAGCCCTTCGGCCGCTCGCCCGCGTACGCGTACCTGAAATTTATGGGCGGCGAGGTCACGGAAAGGTAGACGAATTCCTCGTCGGAATCGTTGGCGATGCCGTGCGTATCGCCGTCGGCGAAGCGGACCACGTCGCCCGCGGAGAATTCTTTGGTCGCGCCGTCCGCCAAGAGGAGTCGGCCGCGTCCCGCGAGGGCGATCCATACCTGCTCCGACGTCTCGTGCCGATGGCGGGCGTTCGTCTTGCCGGGGTGAACGTGGACCCTCGTGATGGTTATCCGCTCGGAGGCTGAATTCTCATCCCAAAGCAATTGGTGAGAAGTCTGGGAATCGCTCACGAGAGCGGTTATGGAATCCTTATCGATAAAATCCACGCGGGGCCTCCGGGGACGGCGAATCCGTCTTTGAAAGGCTCGGCCCCTCCACCGGTGCCGAGCCGCGCCGTCGGCCTACTGCGCTTGGGCCTCGACTTTGGCGACCTCCGCTTTCCACCGGCCGTCGTCGAGCCAGGCCTTGAAGGCGGCTTCCGCCTTCGGTTCCAGGCCGGCCTTCGCGCTCGAGAGGGCCAGGAAGGTCGGGGTCCTGAGGAGCGGGGGCTTCTGGAGGCTATACGACTTGATCCCCACGGTCTTGCACATGAAGGGAATGAGGTCCTCCACGGCCACTACGACTTGGACGCGGCCGTCGGCGAGCATCTTGAACTGCTCCTCGTCGTTGGCCGCGGCGATCGGGCTCGAGCCCCGGGTGAGGGCCTGATGGGCGGGATGGCCTCCTACGATGCCGACCTTGTATTTACGCAGGTCGCCCGGGTTCCCGACCTTGACGCTCGCGTCCGTCGTTACCGCGTAGAAATTGGACTCGGCGATCCGCACCGGCACGACGACGGCGCCCTTGGCCTGGGCGATTACCGGCTGGGCCAGGAAGAAGGCCCCGTCGATCCCGCCCTTCGCGAGTTCCCGCACCAGGTCCCCTTGGGCGGGAAAGACGGAAACCTTCGCGTCGAATCCCGCTTCCTTCAAGACCTTGACGACGGACGGACCGTAGTTCGCCATTCCCTCTATCGTCCCGAGTTTCAGTTCCTGCGCGCCTACGGTGGAGAGCGCGAGTAGTCCGATGAGTACCGCTACGATTCGCCGCATTTTCGTCTCCTCTTTATTCCTATCTGCGATCGCCGCATTCGGCTGCATCGATGCGCATCATGGGCAGGCTTACGCCGTCCTGAATTTCGATATCTCGCAATCGAGCGTCTTGATGTTGTCCGAATTGGCCTGCGACAAACCGGTCAGCTGGACCATCGATTCGGATATCTCCTTGATGCCTTCGGCCATCTCCGCGATGCCGATCTTGTTTTCCTCGATGATCCCGGTGATTCTTTTCATGGAGGCGTCGATCTGCGCGGTGCCTTCGCGCATCCCCTCTCCCGAGCCCCTGACGTCCTCCGTCAACTTGATGAGCTCGCCGAGCGACTCGGTTATCTGCCGGTTACCCACCGATATCTCCTTGAGTCCGGACAGGGTCTCGTTCATCCCGTCGGTCACCACGGTGATGCCCGCGATCACTTCGCCGATCGTCGCGCTGGAATTCCGCGTCATCCCCGTCGCTTTCTCTATGCCGGCGACGACGTGGTCGATGGAATTCCGGATGCTCTTCGCGTTCTCGGCCGTCTGCTCCGCGAGCTTGCGGATCTCTTCCGCCACCACCGAGAACCCGCGGCCCGCGTCTCCCGCGTGCGCCGCCTCGATGGCCGCGTTCATCGCCAAGAGGTTCGTTTGGCTCGCGACGTTGTTGATGACCGTGATCATATCGCCGATCAGATCGGTGGACCTGGAGACTTCCTCCATGGCTTGCAGGTTCAGGGAGGTTCCCTCCTCCAGGTCCTTGGTCTGGGACTCCAGGCGGCGGACGAGTTCGAGCTTGGTTTCCGTGGACCGCTCGATATTCCCGACGTTGGCGATCATCTGTTCGATGGCCGCCGAGGATTCGTTGACCGCGGCCGCCTGCTCCTGGATCCGATCGACGACCCGCGCGATATAGGCGTTGATCTTCCCCACGTTCTCGCTCGCGAGGCCGATCTCCTGCCCGAGGAAATCGGTTCTATCGCTCATGGATCGGGTGGAGGCGGAGATTTGCGAGGAGGAGGAGGAGATGGTTTGGGAGTTATCCGCCAAGTCGCCGCCCAGCGCGCCGCTCTTGACCCCGACGCTTTTCAGGCTGACGACGATGGAATTCAATTTTTCCAAAAAGCCGTTGAAGTAGCCGGAGAGCGTGGCGACCTCGTCGTTCCCCCGAACGGGGATCCGTATCGAGAGGTCCGCTTCTCCTTCGGCCATGCCCTTGATGGTGTCCGAAAGCCGCACGATGGGCCGGGTGATGAGCCGCGCGATGAAGACCATCGCGGTGACCATGAGCAGGAAGAGGATGAGCACCAGGACGACCATCTGCATGATGAACTCCCGGGTTCCCTCGCGGATGTAGTGGTCGGTGAAGACGATCATCGCTTTTCCGGTAACCTCGCCGTCGCGGAGGATCACCGATTCTCGGATAAAGACGGTCGGCGGGGCATCCTCCTCCGCCTTAGCCATGGTGGCTCCGGCATCGTCCATTATCTCGATGCCGACGATCTGGGGGTTCTTGAGCAAGGCCTCCACGCTTTGCTGGAGGCCGATGGTGTCGTAGTTCCACACGTACGACATAGTCGCGATCGTGATGAGTTCGGTGAGGTTCTCCATATCCTCCCGCATCTCGGCGCCCGCTTTGCGATCCCGATTCACGATTTGGAAGGCGGCGAACGCGGAAAAGCCCAGGAAGATGGCGAGGAGGGTGGGGGCGAGCAATTTCGTTCTGAGGGTCATTTTTACAACCTCAATTTCCCCGCGGCCGGCCTGGCGGAGAATGGTTCTTTTTATCGAATTCTATTCATCGGAGGGCGCAAGTCAAGGAAACGGCCGCGCCGCGCGGAGGCCGTACGGCACGTCAGGGGCCTGATCCTCGTTACGCGATCTCCGATCGGTATCCCACGCGCGGCGTAACTACTTAATCCTAATGATATTGAATAGACAGAAATACGGCGGTTCGTGCGCCGCGTCCCCCACCCCGGAGGACTCGGTGCAGAATTTCGCGCTGCCGAGATTGGTCGCCAAGGGCGACATGGCGTTGGCCTGGGGGCTCACCGATACGCCCTTGCCGGTCCATCCGGTGAGCAGCACGCCGGAATGCTGGAGGTCGTCGGTCATCCAGTCGCATTGCGGCGTGGTCTGCGCCCACACGTGTTCGTGGTCCCCGTGATTGTGGCTCGTCGCCCCGCCGGCGGTCCCCAGCTGCCGGGGCGTCTGAGCCCCTTTGATGTAGCGCCCCCGTAGGTCGGGAAGATTCGAGCCGAAGAACGGACTGTCGCGATCCGTCACGGGGCTTCCGTCGGCGAGCTGGAAGCCGTCCGGCACGCGGGAGCGCGGGGCCTTCCACCAATCAAGGACCGTTCCGATCGGAACTCCTGGTTGAGTCGGCATATCTACCTCCTCATTGCGTCGCGGCGCGGGATACCGCCAACGCTATAAGTATAGGCTCAACGGGTGAGGTTCGCTCCGCCGCGGGATCTCACGCGAGGGTTCGGAAGAGTCCGACGTTCTCCCGCCGCGGCGCGTAGGTCCCCGCCTCGATGCCGTGGACGATCTCCCGGACGCGGTCGTTGAACGGCGTCGGGAGACCGAGCCGATCGCCGTACTCGCAGACGATGCCGTTGATGGAATCGATTTCGCACTTCCGCCCCTTCTCCAGGTCCTGCAGCATGCTCGCCTTGAGGAGCCGGTGCTTGCGTATCGCCAAGGGGATGATCGCGAAGGAAATCCATCGTTTGATCGGACCCGTGTAATCGAGGAGCTTCACGACGTCCTTTCCCTGGATCGGTTCTATCTCGATACCCGCCGCCGCGGCGACGTCGATGCATTCCTTGATGATGCGCTGGGCGCATCGGCGGGCGGCCACGTCCGCGGCGACTTCCCCGTACGTGCAGCCGAGCACGGCGGACATGCCGCTGAACGCGCAATTGACGAGCAGCTTCACCCACCGCGCGCCGATGAAATTCGCCTCGATCGCCACCGGCCCCATCGTTTCCAGGACGCGCTTGATCTCCGGGAGCTTGTCCGCGCTGCGGTCCGTCAAGGAGCCGAGGCTGAACGTGAGGCTCTCCGCCTCCGAGGTCAACTCGCACACGCCAGGGCCGACCAAGGTCGCGCCCCAGGCCACCGCGCACCCGCACGTCCGCTCCTCCCCCACGATCCGGGCGATCGCGGGTTCGGGAAGGCCGTTCTGCATGGTGCAGACGACGCCGTCCTCCGCGAGCCGGGACGCGAGGAAGCGAACCGTGCCGTCGTTGTCGAGTTGTTTCGTCAGCAGGAAGATGAGGTCGTAACCGTCCGCCATCTCCTCCGGCAAGAAGGCGCGCACCGGCACGGTCAAGTCCGCCGTCCCGATGACGCGCGCGCCGGCCGACCGCAAGGCCGCCACGTGGGCCGCGTTGCGGGTCACCAGGTCCGCTTCCATCCCGCCTTTGGCGAGGAAGGCTCCGAGTACCGTCCCGAGGGACCCCGCGCCGTAAATCGCGATTTTCATGGTTCGATTATAAACGAAGCGGGACCCTCATGCGCGGATGACGACCGCGCCGAAATCCAGATGGTGCAGGATTTCCCGTAGGATCAGGATCCCCGCGTACGTCGAGCGGTCCATCCGGACGTCGTCGTACACGGGCGACCTGCCCATCGATACGAGCGCGTACCGCGTGAATGCCTCCTCGACTGCCTGACGGGAGTAGGCGGCATCCGTTCCCGCTTGTTGGGAGAACGCCGCCGCGAAAAGGGCGTCGGCGCAGAGCAAGGTCTCCGAACGGTTCACCAAGCCGGGGTCGCTCTGTAGCTCGTCCTCGATATGGTTGATCGCGTTTTCCACGTCCGCCTCCGATGGGATTTCGCGCCTAAAAAAGGAGTCGGCGATCGTGCCGACCCCCAGTTCCAGGTCGATTCCCTTTTCCGGCCGACCGTCCCGCAGGAACAGGAAGTTGGCGGTCCTCATCCCCAGGTGAAGATAGCGGCAGGCGCCGGGAGGCAGGCCCGCTCCGCCGACCTCGGCGAGGAGCGCGTCGCGCTTCAAATCGATGGCCGCGAGCGGCATGGTTTCTCCTCCTATGGCCCGGCCCCTCATGAGAGGCCGACGGTCGCGATGAGCCGCTTCGTGGCGGCCGCGTTGTACCAGTCGTGTTCCACGAGTTCCATCCGTTCCACCCGCACCGTCCCGAGCGGAGTCTCCCGGTGCCGATCCATCGTCTCCACGAACCGGGCGGGCTCCGCGAGCTGCCGCGCGAAACGGAGGAAGGTGACGTGCGCCGACCGGGATTCGTAGCGCTCGTCGTTGGGGAGCCCGCGCTCCGCCATCAAGATCCTGATCCGCTCCCGGAGGCGGACGAGGGCGTCGCCGTCGTAGCCCGCGATGAGGAGGGCTCCCGCGCTGCCGACGACGCCGCGGAGCGTCAGGTCGAAGGGCGCCGCGGACCGCGCCGCCTCCGCCGCGATGTCGCGGAAGGCGCGCTCCTTGTCCGCGTCCGGCCGGTAGGCGGCCGTGCCCTGGATGAAGTCGAAGACGGTGACGTGGAGGTCCGCCGCCGGATAGTAGTACTGGTCGCGCTCCACCGCGGCGAAGACGTCCGCGAGGGCCGCGTACGCGGACGCGATGCCGCCCGCCGGGATGATGAGGGAGACGCCGCGCCGGCAGTCCGGCTTTCCTGCGGCGAGCGTCGCGTCCACCTCCACCGCCCCCGACCGGAGCCGATCGAGGTTCCGCGCGCGGATGGTTTCGTAGTGCGCGGCGGAGCTCATGGTTCCAGCCGATCTCCGGTGGCCGAATAGAAGGTCAGCTTCCGATCCCGGTGCGCGGAGCTCTCGTATTCGCTGCGGAGGATGCTCCACTTCTCCTCGTCGTGCAGGACGCCGTCGGCGTCCGGGATCGTGGACCGCAGCACCCCCTCGAGCCGGAGGCCGAGCTTCTCTATGACGCCCCGGCTCTTGACGTTGTCGACGGCCGTGTTGATCTCCACGCGCGCCACGTCCGAGAGCGCGAACGCGGTCTTGATGAGCGCGGACGCCGTCTCGGCGGCGTAGCCGTTCCGCTGGTGGCGGCCTCCGATCCAATAGCCGATCTCCAAGGCGTGCGGGCCCCGGCGCGTATGCAGCCCCGTGCTGCCGATGACGATTTCCTCGGTGGGGTCGAAGATGCCGAGGACGTAATCCTGATCGGTGTCGTAGTTCGCGCGGAACATGCGGAGCAGGTCGATCTCCTGCCGCACCGAAGCGAGCGGCGGTTTGGCGAAGGGCATCCAGGGCAGGAGGGAGTCGGTCGATCGAATCTCGTCCAGCAGCCTCGCCGCGTACCGCGGCTCCCAGCACTTGATCACCAAGCGCTCGGTCACGATCTTGTACGGAGTCTCGCCCCGGTTCCACTTCATCGCGCGCCTCCTCCACGGAATCCCGGTCCGTCCGCGCGTCGCGCGCGGGCGCCCCCGATATAGGAACTTTGACCTATTCCCCGAAGAAAAGATACGGGCCACTATGAAGAAGCATCGCATCGATGGGGGCACCATGCAGGATTACGGCGCGGCGATCCGGAAAAACCGGTTCCATGATTTTACGATCGAATGCAGGGTCCGGGGCTCCGAGGCCGTGGTCCGGCAGCTCCAGCATAAATTCCTGTTCAGTTCGAACATCTTCGGCCTCGCCTCCATGGAGGGGGAGCGGCTTTCCGCGTACCGGTCGCGCATCCTCGAATGCTGGAACGCGGGGACCCTTCCGTTCTATTGGGGGCGCTACGAGGGCGTCGAAGGGCAGCCCGATCCCGAGGGTAGGGTGATGCGGGCCGCGAAGTGGGCCAAGCTGAACGGCTTTTCGCTCAAGGGTCATCCGCTCTGCTGGCACACCGTCTGCGCCGACTGGCTCATGGAGTACGACGACGAGACGATCCTGGGGAAACAGCTCGATAGGATCCGTCGGGACGTGAGCCTCTACCGCGGCATCATCGATACCTGGGACGTCGTCAACGAGGCCGTCATCATGCCGGTCTTCAACAAGTACGACAACGCGGTCACCCGCATCGCGAAGCGGTACGGGACGAAGGAACTCGTCCTCAAGTGTTTCAAGGCCGCGCGCGAGGCCAATCCCGACGCCACGCTCCTCATCAACGACTTCGATCTTTCCGAGGATTACGCGAACGTCATAGCGGAGCTCCTGGACCGGGGCTGCCCCATCGACGCCATCGGCCTTCAGACCCACATGCATGAGGGGTACCGCGGCACGGAGGCAGTGGACGCCTACCTGGAACGCTTCGCGCGCTTCAACCTGCCCCTCCACTTCACGGAGGTCACCATCCTCTCCGGCCGGATCGCGCCCAAGGTGGACGACCTCAACGACCTCCATATCGATCCCTGGCCTTCGACGGGCGAGGGCGAGGAACGGCAGCGGCGGGAGGCCGAGGAGTTCTACAGCCAGGTCTACGCGCATCCCCTGACCGCGGCCGTGGTCTGGTGGGACATGGACGACGGCAACTGGCTCGGCGCCCCCGGCGGCCTGCTCCGGAGGGACTTGTCGCCCAAGCCCGCCTTCGCGCGGCTGCGGGAACTCATCAAGGGCGAATGGTGGTTCGGCGAGCGGCGGTTCGCGCTCGCGGAGGGCAGGGCGATCAGCCTGCGCGCTCCCGAGGGCGACTACGAGGCGGTCATCGACGGCGTGCCGTATCAGTTCACCTTGGACAAGAAGGCGCCGCGGGTGGTGGTGGCTTCATGAATCCAGGCCGATGATCTCCGCCCAGGTGACGAACTCGGCGCTGTCGCGGTGGTAGATCGGCGTCGCCGCGATCGGCGCGAGGCGCCCGTTCCGGAGGTCGGCATCGAATTCCGGCGTGCCCATCGGCCGCGTCTCGGCGAACACGATGTGCACGATGGGCCGGCGGGAACGTAGCTTTTCCACGAGTCCGGGGCTCAACTCCACGAAGACCGCGGTCAGCTCCTCGTCGTAGACGACGTGGAGATCCCGGCCTTGAACGAAATACCGGTAGGTATCGGTGCCGTAGACCTCGGGGCCCTTGGACATGAAGCTCACCGCGTTCGCGCCATCGGTGTACACGAGGTACTCTTCGACCTCGAAGCGACCCCGCTCATGCAGGAGCAGGTTGGCGCGGACGTTCGCGGCGAGCCACTCCCGGTAGGAGGGGTTCTTCTCGTCGTTCGGTTCCAGGCGAGCCGCGCCCCCCGCGATGTCCCGGGCCAGGAGTTCCAGTTCGGCCTCGGTCCGCCCGTCGAAGGCGGCGCCTCCCTCCGTCCTGTTAAGCCTGAGCAAAAGGAACCGGTGCCGGATCTTCCGCTCCGTGACGGGCAAGGAGCCCATCCCGTCCAAGAGCGCGCAGGCTTCCGAGACCGCGCGCCGCGCGCGGGGATAGTCGCCGCGGCGGAAGGCCAGTTCTCCGATCAGGGCGAGGCAGTCGGCGACGGCGAGGGTATCCGCCGCGTCCTTCCGCGGATACCGGGCGCACCGCTCCTGCGACTCGGCGAGGTAGCCGCTCCGCGCGCTCGCATGCAGGATCGTCCGCGCGACCTCCAATACCTCATGATTGACCCGGATCGGGAGCTCTTCTTCGCGGTCAGGCCGCGCCGCGAACGCGGCGAACAGGCGGTTGAGCCGGGCCGTCGCGGCCTCGGCGTTGGACTCGTCCATCTCCCGCTCGATCATCCGGCATTGCAGGTACGCGTATTTTTCCAAATCCCCGCAATCGGCGATCCGGGCCTCGCGATAGGGAA
This sequence comes from Spirochaetota bacterium, assembly GCA_023406985.1. GTDB lineage: Bacteria > Spirochaetota > Spirochaetia > Treponematales > Breznakiellaceae > JAEXTK01. The sequence goes on from JAEXTK010000111.1 coordinate 9,290, forward strand.
TGCACAGCTCCAAGAGCCACCGCTTTTCGGTCCCCCGGAGGGAAGAGAAATCGTCGCCCAGGCATGCGGCTTCCAGGGAACCGAGGGCGATGCGGTCGGAGGAGAATTTTCCGCTGAAGTCCGCGTCGGAGCGGAAGAAATCCTCGGCGGCATTGAAATACGATCGGTGCCGGAATTCGATCAGGCGATTTTGGGAGACTTGCGTTACGCAATAGGCGTTCGTCAATTGGTCGATCGCTTTGCCGACGTCGATCCGCACCTTCGCGGAGGCGAAAAGGCATTCCAGGTATGCGGGCGAGAATTCGATGGAAGCGGGGAGCGTCGCCGCGCCGAGGACCCGCTTGAGCGGCAAGGGGAGGGCGAGGAAGCGTTCCCTGGCCAGGGAATCGAGGTTGAACTTTTCCCGGAGGCAGAGATCCAGGCCGGTGCGCTTGAGCGGCTTCTTGATGCTGTAATTGACGAATAGGTGCTTGGAGAGCCGGTAGTAGCAGATCAACTCGTCCAGGAGCTGCGGATTGCCGTCGGCCCGCTCCAAAATTTTCTCGCGCTGCGCCGCCTCCAGCCCGGGGAGGGCCGCTTCCAGCATGGCGGAGAGCTGCTTATTCTTCTTGAGGTGGATCGCGTACGGCGGCTGCGACGCGGCCTCCGGCGAGAGGCCGAATTTCGCGAGCAATCCCATGACGGACGCGCTCTCCGCCTCGTTCGTGCCGAACCGCTCCAACTCCCCGTACCAATCGGAAGTCCATGCCGTCACGATGAGGAAGATCGGCCACGACCGCACGGCGCATTCCTCCAGCAACCTACCGAGGAACGCGAACGCGTACCGGTCGTATTTCGCCCACTGGGCGTCGTCCAGGACGAGGATGAACGGTTTCGTCCGTTCGGAGAGGCGGTAGAATTCGGAGAAGTCGTGGATGAGGGAATCGGCGACGGTCTCGGTCTTCTGCGCGACCTCGTTCGCGTAGCGCGTGTTCTGCCGCGACTGGTTGAGCCGGTTGGTATGCTCCAGGATGTCCTTCGCCTTCATGCCCGCGTCGATCGCCGACTTGATGAAGCCGGCGAAGCCGAGCGACACGAAGTTGAGGGACAGGTCGACGCCGACGTTGAGCGCCGTCTCGATCGACTCCCGTACGAGCGCCTTCTTCTTGCTCGCCAATTCGAACGAAAAGAAATGCGGGATGAGATAGGGCAGGTAGCTGTTCAGCGCGTTGCCGTCCACATGGTTCCGCGCGACCACCTGCACGAACCGTAAGCCCCACCAGATGAAGTTGGGCGTCGTCGTCCAGTCTATTTCGATGTCGTCGAAGGAGGGATTGATCGCGAGGTTGTTCCCCGCGTCCGAAAGCTTTTCGGGCCAATAGCGCGCGCCGTTTTCTTCCCGGTCGGACGCCGCGACCCAGCGGTAGAATTCTTGGACCAGGCGCGTCTTCCCCGAGCCGGATTCTCCGAGCAGGATCGCGGCCTGGGATTTCTTTTCCGTCACCAGGGCGCGGTACTTGGCTTTCAGTTCATCGAGTTCCCGCGTCGTACCGAGAAACGTAGACAGCCACGGTTTGGATGCGTCGATTCCTTTCATATCGTATACCCATGATAGTCGACTTCGCCGCTACCGCGCGTCATCGTTCCTTTTTTCGTACGCCTTTACGGCTTCCCGAATCGGGTCCTCGGTCCCGAAGCCGTCATCGGGGCGCCGCGCGCGTGGTCGCCCGCAGCACGCAGCCGTCCAGGTAGAATCCGCACTTCTCCAGGGTCCGCCGCGAGGCGAGGTTCTCCTTCGACGTCAGGGCGGTGGGGAGGAGGCCCCGGTCCCGGCTGATCCGGACGAGCCGCGTCACGAGCCGGTGGGCGAGGCCTTGTCCCCGGTGGGCTCCATCGATGATCATGGCGATGTCCGCGTACCGCGGCGTCCGCTCCAGCGGGCAGACGAAACCGACGCCGCGCAACTCCGACCGGTCTCGGAGGAGGAAGATCTCGCCGTTCCCGATGCGCGCGGCGAGTCCCACCCGTCCGTCCCCCGTGTAGAAGCCGTCCTGCATGATGAGGGCATAGGTCCGTTCCAAGTCCGCGGGCGTCGCGCCGACCACGGCCATCCCGTCGCGGAGCGGGGGCTCGCGGCTCTCGGTGGCCGCGGAGAATAGGTAGGCCTCCACCTCATAGGGAAAGCCGCGCTCCAAGAAAAGGGGCAGGGCGAAGGAATCCTGCGAATTGACGAGCCACCGCGCGCAGCGGAATTCCGCGAGGGTCGTGTCGAGGATCCTCCCCGCGTCCTTCCGGAGGAGCGGATCGACGTAGAATTCCAGGAGCGTAGCCGCGGCCGGGTCCCGCTCGTCGACGATCGCGTAGCCGATCTCGTCCCCGTTCCCCCGGATCGAGAGACAGGTCGCCCCGTCAAGTTCGATCCGCTCCTCGAGGGGATCGAAGATCGGCCCCGCGAGATCGGCGGTTTGCTTCCGCCGCTGGTCGCGGAGCTCCGCGAGGGTGGTCCGGGCGTACGCGTGGGCATCCATGGTTTTCCCGCTCCGTTTATCGTGAACCTTCGGCGTCCGTTCTCCGTCCCCGCGCCTGCGCGATGGCCCCGATGACGATGCCGCTTTCCGCTCAGGATACCCCGATATCGGAAATCACGCCACGTCGCGAGTGTCCCGAAGCTTTGGGAAGAGGGCGCCGTCCGGCTGCGGGGCCGCGCCGCTCCCCGGGAGCCTGAATCGTAGTCGCGGCTCGCCGCGGCGAGGGGCTTCCCTTAACGAATTCATTATAAAAATTGTCATATTTAATAGATGGTGATAGATTCGTGACATTCTTTAGGAGGATATCGTTCCTAACATGGGTAGTCATTCGATCCGTCTTTTCATAAGCGTCGCTCTTTACGCGTTTATCTCCCTCGTCGCGTCCGGTTGCGGGACGCCGATGCAATCCGATCAGAAACCCGGGGGTTCCGGCGTCGTGGCGTTCTCGTTCGGCGGGAGCGCCGTGCCCGCAGCCTCGTCCGTCAAAGCGATGACCCTCGGGGCGCAGAGCCTGCCCGCGAACCTGGCCGCGGTCCTCGTCTCCATCCGCAACGAGGCCGGAGAGACGGTCGCCGACAAACGGCGGCTCGCGCTCACCGCGTTCGGCGCGGGCTACGTGAGCGAGAGCGTGGCTCTGTCCCCGGGGACGTACGCGGTGACGGAGTTCATCATCGTGGATGATTCGAACGCGGCGCGCTACGCGACGCCGATCGCGGGGTCGGAAAAGGCCGACCTCGTGGAGCATCCGCTGCCGGTCTCCTTCACGGTCACGGCGGAGGACACGGCGACGGTCGCGTTGGAGGTCATCGAGATAACCTCCACCACCACTCCTCCGCAACTGGGTTACGCGGCGTTCTCCCCCATCGTCGTGATCGAACCCTTCGCCCTCACCTTCCAAGTCGTGGATGCGGATACGGGGGCGCAGATTCCGTTTTCGTACATGAAACGAAGCGATCAGGGACCGACGGGGGGATGGAGCATCGGAGGCTCGTCCTGGCTCTACCCGCCGGCCGTCTACACGTTCGAGACGGTGCAGACGGGCCACGTTTACGGGCTGCAGGTCCGCAGCAGGGGATATCGGGATTCTCCGCAGCTATCGTTCACCGCCGCGGCGCTCAACTTGCAGCGTACGAACGTACCGGTCGTCACCATCGCCCTGGAGAGCGAGGATTCGACCGCGACCTTGACCTACGCGGGCATCGACGGGAACGGCAAGCACCTCTACCGCGCGCGCCTCACGGCGAGCGAATTCATCGAGGATTCCATCGCCTCGGCCGGCGCCACGGCGCTCAGCGTCTTCTCGTTTACCGTAGGGTTCAAACTCTTCTCGCTCGAGCCGAGCACGAGCCCGTACGCTCCCGCGGGTACGCTCGCCTACCGTCAGATCGCACCGCTGAATCCCGACAACACCTATGCCTTCGTGCCGTACGATCCCGCGGCCATCCAGGAGCGCGATGCGTATAAAACCCTGGACGCCGATCTGCTCCTGAGCGACGCGGCCCATGCCCTGGTCCAGGATCCGGCCACGAGTCTCGGCCTGGAAACGTACGTCGAAGTGCTCATGCTCACCGACGACGGGGACGGCGCCATCGACGACGACGACGCCTTCCGGGGCTTCGAAAGCGCGACGCTCGGGCTCAACGACGGTCAGGTCACGGTGCAGTAGGCCGAACGGCGGCCGCGTTCGCTCGCGGCCGTCGGGAATCAATCTTCGACGACTTCGGCCCTCTTGGATTGGGAAATCATGAGTTTGCCCATGGATTCGAGAAGCACCAAATTGATTTCCGGGCGAACGATCGACTCTCCCTCTTTCGCGCCGACGGAATAGAAGTAGTTTTTATTGGGGATCGCGTTCAGGACGATAGCGGCGGCTTGTAGCGCCGCCTTTACCTCCACCTTGTGGGTGCCCGGCCCGACGCGTATCAATTGGTAGGTGCCCGGCGCGAGTTCGCCGTAATCCACGTTATCGACTTTCAGCTTGAATTCCGTCTGCTGCCCGAAGCGTTCGTTTTTCCGCGCGATGTAGATGCTCGAATGGTTTTCCTTTACGGAAAAGGCCTTCGCCGCTCGGTCTTGATCCGCGGTCGCGAGCCTGGTCGATGCGCATCCGATCAGGAGCGCTACCGCGCCCAGCAATGGAATGAGTCGCGCCTTCATACGGAGGGCCTCCTTATAGACGACGAGTGGGTACCGTTCAACCCAAGTCGAATTATAGGACTTTTCCCGAGGTCCCCGCAAACGCCGCGCCCTACTGGCCGGCGGCGCTGATCCGGTATTCTTCCAAGATCTTCCGGTAGACGCCGGTGCGCCGGATGGCGGCGAGGCCGGCGTTGAATTTCTCGATCAGGTCCTTGGAGCCGGGATAGGCGCGGGAGACCATCAAGGAGAGTTTGTTGGTCACCCCGGGCTCCTGGAACGCCTGGGGCAGCGTCGCGAACAGGCGTTCGTCGCCGGGGAAGAGTTTGCGGATCAGGTACCACGCGGTGTTTTCTTCTTCGGGGAAGAGATCGATGCGGCCCGCGTGCAGCATCTTGAGGCTCTGGTCGATCGAGGGAACCGCGTTCACCTGCAGGCCGGCTTTCTCGAAGAGCGGGAGGTACCAGAAATCGTTGACGGCGCCGACCTTGTAGGGCTTGAGGTCCTCGAGCGTCCGGTACGGTATGCCGTTCGGATGGACGCGCGTGTTGTAGAAGAACCGCGCCGTGTACGCGTAATAGGGATCGGTGAAGTCGAATTCGCGCCGCCGCTCCTCGGTGGGCCGATAGGGGAACACGCCGAATGCCCGACCGCTCCTGACCTCGTTCTCGGCCCGCTGCCAGGGATGGAACCGGATCGTCACCGCGACGCCGGCTTCCTTGAACGCCGCCCTGATGATCTTGCTGATCGGCCCGAAATCGGCGTCGCCTTGCATGACGTACGGGGGGAAATCGTTCGTCGCCAGGACGACCTCGCCCTCGGCGGAGGCGAATGCCGCGGCGAAGCAAAACAGGAACGCCATGCCGATGACCGTCCCGCGTCTACGCTTCATCGCTCCTCCACGCGGATGTCGTTCTTGCCGCTCTTTTTCACCTCGTACATGAGATCGTCCACCGTTTTCAGCATGGGGCCCACGGTTGACGGCAGCACGGCGAAGACCGCGGCTCCGACGCTCAAAGTCACGTTCCATCTCCGCGCCTCCATTTCAAGCCGCACCTTGTCGTTGATCCGCGCCAGCAAATCCCTGAGCGCTTCGGCCTCGATATCCTGGACGATGAGCGCGAACTCGTCGCCTCCAAGCCGGGCGACCAGATCCGAGGGGCGCACCTCCCGACGCATGATGGCGGAGACCGTGACGAGGACTTCATCGCCGATGCCGTGCCCGAGCGTGTCGTTGACGGCCTTGAAATTATCCACGTCCATATAGGCGATCCCGATCTTCCGTTTTTCGCGAACCGAGGTCTTGATGACCTTGTTGGCGTACTCCTCGAAGAACCTCCAGTTGGCCGCCTTCGTCAACGGATCGTGGAACGAGACGTCCTTCACCTCCTCTATCGTGCGGAGGAGCTTCGATAGGAGGAGCGTATGGAAGATGAAATAGCCAAGTCTTACGAAGGTGTTCCAGATGGGTATGAGGACACTGTCGTACCGTAGATCAGCGTAGAGGTCGGCGACGATCCAAACGATCGCGCAGACCGCCGAAGCCGCTAGGCCGAGGGTCCGGCCGCTGAGGAAGACGGCGAGGGTGACGGGTATGAGGTAGAAGATGGAAAACGATATCCGGCTGCCGACCTTAAGGTCTGCGAAGCCGAGGAGGAAGATGATGACGGCGGTGATGAGCGCGGCGCGTACCGGTCCTGTTTTTTTGATCGTGAACGTGATCGACGTATCGCGGTCTCCCGTCATGGTCGGTTCCTTCCGAATTCGTAATGACGCATCTCGCCCTTAGACGGAGCGTTGCGCTACCCGCCGCGCCTCGATATCCACGAGCGCGAAGGCGTTCCGGTATTCCGTCCGTCCCTCGGCCATCTGCCGCCGCAGCTTCTCCAGACCTTTCTCGTACGCCGCGTCGTTGATCATGGCCAATTGGGAAATGTCCCGCCGCTCGAAATCCTTCGCAATCTTCTCCAGGGGCAGCCAGGCCTCCTCCGACGTCACGCGGAGGACGGAGGAGAGGCCGCGCCGTTCGAGCTCATAGACGAGGAGGTCGTTCGGCCAAAACCGGTGGAGGTCCTCGTACCAGGCTTTCGGGCAATAGTGGTATACCCACCAGGCCTCCATGCGTTCGGGCGCGATGTTCTTGAGCTTGAAGAAACCGTCCTCGCGCAGGAACCGCTGGATCTTGTCGAGCGCGAGTTCCTTCCGCTCGAAATGGTGGAAGGCGAAGTTGCAGACGATGAAATCGAAGTGGCCGTCGGGGAAATCGAGGTCTTCCGCCTTCGATTGGATGTAGGTGACGTCGCCTTCCTTTTCCTTGGCGCGCGCGAGCATCTGGGCCGAAGGGTCCGCCGCGATCCACTCGATGCTCTTGTCGCGGTTGAAATGTTCGTTCTGCCGACGGATATAGTTCCCCGTTCCGCACCCGAGGTCCAGGATGCGGATGTGCGACCGCACGTGCAGGATCCGATCGATGATCGGCTCCTTTTCGAACCTGCCCCGATCGGCATCCTCGTCGTATTTCTCGGCTATGACGGCGTAGTCGGTTTTTACCATGAAGATCCTCCGAGCAATGCGAGGGTGTGCTTCAGCAGGTTCCCGTCCCCGCACGGACCGTGTCCGGGAACGAGGAGCTTGATATCCGGATACGCGTCATGAAGCGCGCGGATGACCCGGGGCCAGTTTTCCGGATCCGCGTCGGCGACGTTGCCGACGTTCCGGGAGTCCGCGCTCTTCACGATGCAGCCGCCGAACAGGATCCGGCGCGAAGGTTCCCAGACGGTGATGTTGTCCGGGGCGTGGGCGGGCCCGAAATAGTCGACGCGGAGCGCGAGGTCGTCGACGCGGACCGTATCGCTGCGGACCGGCCGATAGTCGGCCGCGTACGGGGGACGGCCGAGGAGCTCGTACGTCAGGTCGGTCATGTAGACGGGAATCCGGCCGTCGGCCACGGTCCGCAGCCCGCCCGCGCGATCGTCGTGGGAGTGGGTTATGAAGCAGGCCGCTACCGGCTTTCCGATGGCCTCGTCGATGAAGCGGAGTATCCGTTCGGTCCCCGGCTCGTCCCAGGCGGTGTCGATGAGGACCGCGCTCCGTTCGGTCTCCAGGATGAGGCCGTTGGACGGCGTCTTGACGCCCCCGTACAGGGCGTACGACCGATGGACCCAGGCGCCTTCCCCGACCTTGAGGAACTCCACGGGAAACCGGTCCGCCGGTTCCGGCGCGCCGAAGACGGCGCCGCCGAGCGCGATCAGGAGCGCCGTTTTTAGGAATGCACGTTTCGTGATGGGCCTCCGCATGCTTTTTCGGTAACAGAATATCGCGCATTCGGCGGAGTTCCGCGAGGACGGCGAAGGCTACGACGATTACTGCCCCACCGGGGGCATCTCGGTGCGGAATTCGGCGCCGCTCGCGGGTTTCGCGAAGTAGTAGCCTTGGAGGTAGTCGCAGCCGAAGGCGGCGAGGATCTCGGCCTGGCCGGCGGTCTCCACCCCCTCCGCGACGATCTTGCGGTTGAGGCGTTTGATGAGCTCGATGGTGCTGTGGAGGATGATGCGGCCCCGCGGGCCTTCGAAGCCGGCGCGGACGATGCTCTTGTCCAGCTTCACGAGGCTGAACGGCAGCTCCACGATGTACCCGAGGTCGGTGTAGCCCGAACCGTAGTCGTCCAAGGCGAAGTTGACTTTGCGCTCGGAGAGGAGCCGCATGTTGCTGGTCATGATCTCCGGCGAGTTGACCGCCGCGGTCTCGGTGATCTGGAAGCAGATGCGCTCCGGGTCGAAGCGCCACGCCTCGATCACGGCGAGGACGTGCTCGGCCAGGTCGCTCTGCATGCACTGCGCGCCGGAGAGCCGCACCTGGATCTTCTCGATGCCCTGGTCGGCCAGCGCGCGGGATGAATAGAAGGCGCAGACGTTGTCGATGATCATGAGGCCGAGCCGCTGGGCCAGGCCGTTGCGCTCCGCGGCGCGGATCAGCTCGCGCTGCGGCACCTGCTTCCCGTCGGCCGTCGGGAGGGACAGCATGGCCTCCGCGAAGACGTACCGGCCTTCCGCGACCGAGTAGATGGGCTGGAAGAGCAGCCCGATGCGGCCGGTCTCCAGGGCGATGCGGAGGGCCTGTTCCGCCTCGGCCTCGCGCTTGCGGTCTACGAGGTGGAGGTCCGCGGGGCTCAGCACTTCCCCCTGATCCTCCGCGGCATCGAGGCCGGAGAGGCGCTCGAGGCAATCGAATATTTCCATCACCCCCGTGGCGTCCTCGGGGCAGCGCAGGAGGCAGAGCTGTATGGAGATGGCCGCCTCGGTCTCTCCGACGGCCCACGGCTGGTCGAATCGCCCCTTGATCTCGTCGATGAGTTTCTGCCGCTTGGCCTCGTCCGAGGCGTCCAAGAGCAGGGCGAAGGCGTCGTTGTCCACGATGAAGGCGGTGCCGCCCTTACCGACGAGCCGGGAGAGGACGAGGGCCATGGACTGGAACATGCGGAGCAGATCCCGGATATCGAAGACCTGGCGCATGAGGGGCATGTTCCGGAGGGTCACGAAGAGCACCCGGAAGGGCGTACCGTTCTCCAGCCGCGTCCGCGAAGCGTTGAGGAACGCCGTCTTGTTGAAGAGGCCCGTCGCGCCGTCCACGAGCTCGGCGGAATTCTGGATGGTGAAGAGCACGAGCAGCATGGAGACCGAGGCCGCGAAGCATTCCAGGAGCACGCCGTATCGGGTGAAGATATTCTCGATCGCGATCGCGGCGACGGTCAGCGCCATCACGATGGGGATGACGAGCCGGGTCAGGGGCGTCAGGCTCCGGTACCGGAGCGCGTACACGTAGATAACGTACAGCAGGTAGACGAGGCCGAGGAGGTAGAGCACGAGCAAGCCGGGCCCGTGCCGGTACCCGAGGGCCGGATCGTAGTAGAAGCAGAAGCGGGTCCAGGGATTGGACAGGATGATCGCGAAGGATACGAGATAGGGCAGGGCGAAGAGGGCCTTGCCGAGGGCGGTGACCGGTTTCTTTCCGGTGAGGGCCGCGGCGTACAGGGCGATCCAGAAGGGCAGGGCGTTGTGGATGAAGTAGAAGACCCACGTCGATCCGAGCAGGAAGGGAACGCCGAACCGGGCGCTCTCGTTGATGGCCAGGGAGCTGATCGCGCTGGCGAGGGAGCTGCCGAGCGTGAGCCAGAGGAGATACTCGAAGCGGATGCTCGTGGTGTCCTTCACCTTCTTCTGGTTGTAGAAGATGTAGATGTTGATGCCGGTGAGCAGGGCCGCGATGGCGTCGAAGTGGACGATATAGGACCTCATGGCCCCTCCAGGAGTCGGAGGAAATCGGGTACGGGTACCGGTTTGGAAAAGTAGTAGCCTTGGAGGTAATCGCACCCGAGGTCGGTCATCGCCCGCGCCTGTTCCTCGGTCTCCACGCCTTCGGCCACTATTTTCATATCCATGCGCTTCAGCATGCCGACGGTGCTCTCCAGCATGATGCGTCCCTTCACGCTTTCGAACCAAGCGTTGACGATGGACCGGTCGAGCTTCACGTGGCTGAAGGGCAGTTCCATGAGGTACTTGATGTTGGAATAGCCCGTCCCGAAATCGTCCAGGGCGAGGGAGAAACCGGCGGCGGCCAGGGCCCGCAAGTTCTTGACGAGGGTGCCCGAGGAGCCGGCGGCGGCCGTCTCGGTGATTTCCAGGCAGATCCGGCTCGGATCCAGGCTGTGGGTCCGGGCGGCTTCGATGACCTGACGGGGGAGATCGGGCCGCACGCACTCGGCGACGGAGAGGTTGATCTCTATGAAGGCGATGCCGCGTTCCGCGAGTCCCTGGTTCGCCATGAAGCCGCATGCCGAGTCCATGACGAAGGCGCCGATCCGGTGGATGGCGCCGTTCCGTTCCGAGATGGGGATGAATTCGTCGGGAGGCACGAAGCCGAGCTCCCCGTCCTTGAGCCTGATGAGGGCCTCCGCGGAGACGATGCGCCGTTCGCTCGTGGAGAAGATGGGTTGGTAGAAGACCTTGAAGGCGTCGTGTTCGAAGCCGCGTCCGATCGCGCGTTCGACGGCGGCGCTCCGCTTCCGGTCGGCCAGGCCGAGGTCCCCGATGTGGAGGACGCGTTTCCCGTCCCACGGCCCGCCCGCCGCGGAAAGCTGGTCCAGGCTTTGGAAGACCTCGGAGACGTCCGCGCTGTCCTCCGGAAACCGGATGTCGCAGATGCGCGCGGCGAGGGTGACGGGGCTGTAGCCGCCGATCCAGGGCCGGCTGAATCGATCCTGCAGGGACTCGATGGCGCGGAGCGGATTCCCGCCGTTCTCGCCTTCCTGGAGGATGAGCGCGTACTGGGCTTCCCCCAGGGTCGCCGAGATCGTGTCGGGGAATTCCTTCTGGAGGTACCGCTCGAACTCCCGCCTGATGCGCGCCTCGAACTCCAGGCCGAAGGTCCGGCGGAGGAAGGCGACGTCCCGCACCGCGACGAGGACCACGTGGAAGCCTTTCTTGTTCTCCAGGAAGAGGTTGACCTGGGTCGCGAAACCGTTCCGGTTGAAGAGGCCGGAGCCGCTATCGACGAAGGCGTCGGGGTTCTGCAGGGTGAGCAGGATGATGAGGGAGGAGATGGCGAAGCCGAGGCATTGGAGCAGCTGATCGGGATAGAGGTATTGCACGATGCCGGGCACGAGGGAGACGGCGACGAAGATGACGACCGCCCCGATCGAATGGCCGGGGAGCGTCTTCCGCGAGCCCAGGACGCACACGACGCTGTACGCCGCGTAGATCACGGCGACGGCGTAGAAGTAGGGCAGGAAGGGCCCGTGCGTGTAGCGCAGTCGCGCATCGAAGAAGAAGACCGTGGCGAAGGCCGGATTCATGGCCAAGAGGACGAGGTCGCCGAGCCAAGGGAGCGCGATGAGGGCCTTGTGGAGCTGCGAAATCCGACCGCTCCGTCCGGTCAGGACGAGGATGTAGAGCGCGAACAGGAAAGGAATGGAGTTGTGGCAGGCGTAGTATGCCGTATTGAGGGCCAGGAGGAGCCACGGCGCGAAAGCGTCGGGAGCGCGGTTCGTGAAGACGGTCACGATGTCGAAGATCGTGGAGCCCAGGGTCAAATACAGCAGGCCCGCAAAAAGAACGTTCTGCCGCGAATGCAGGTTCCTCTTGTAGTAAAAGAAGAAAATGTTGAGGCCGATGATGACGGCCGCTGCGAGATCGTAATAAAGGACGCCCATGTAGTCACTTGCACTGTAGGTTCTGCGCCGGACCGCGTCAAGCGCTTTCACGCTTGCCCGCCGGTTGCGGCGGGTGTACCATTTCGCGGTGCGCGGAAATCGCCGATCTCCCGCCCGTCGGTTCTCACCCGCCCTCGCGTGCCTCTGCCTCGGCGCGTCGGTAGCGGCCTGCGCGCCCGCCGCCCGCCGCGCCGCCGTTCCCGAGCCCCGGGTGCTCCTCCGCTTCGCGGAGGAGCGGCGGGCCGACCACCCTTCCGCGGAAGCTTCCCGGGAATTCGCCCGCATCGTAGGGCGGGAGTCCGAAGGCGGCCTCCTCGTGCGCATCTGGGACGAGGGGCGGCTCGGCGGCGAGGAGGCGGTGGCGGAGCAGCTCCGGTTCGGCGGCATCGACCTGGCGAGGCTCCAGGCCCGCGCGTTGGAATCCTATTCGGCCACGGCCGGCCGGCTCGGCGCTCCCTTCCGCTTCGCCGACGAGGCCGCGATGGCCCGCGCCATGGAGGGGCCGGAGGGGCGCTCGCTCGCGGAGGAACTCACCGAGGAACGGCTCATCCTCCTCGCCTGGTACGACGGCGGTCCCGAATGCCGGCTGCTGCCTCCCGGCCGGCCCTCAGGCGATTTCTCCGGGCTCCGCATCGGCGTGGATCCCTCGCGGTCGGCGATGGACCTGGTCGCCGCCGCGGGGGGCACGCCGGTGCCGCTCGCGCTCCGGGATTTCCGCCGGGCCCACGAGGCCGACCTCGTGGACGGTTTCTACACGACGCTCCTCGCCGCCTCCTCGGAACGGCTCCTCGACTCCCTCGCGGCGAAGGCGGAGCCGGCCTCACGCTCGCTGGAACTCGTCGTCGCGAGCCGCGTGACCTTCATGCAGCTCCTCCCCGCCGACCGCGGCACCCTCCTGCGGGCGGCCGCGGCCTCGGCAGAACTCCAGAAGGATTTCCGTTTCCTGGCCGAGCGGCGGGTCCGAGAAGCCTTGGCGGGGGGAACGCTATGAGGCTCGCCGAGCGCCTCCGGCTGCCGCGCGCGTTCGCGTCCGCCCCCATCAAGCTCAAGATCCTCGCCCTGGTCCTCACGACGTTCGCGCTCCCCTTCGCGCTCAACGTGTTCCTCGTCCGGGCGAACCACGACGCCGTCGAATCGTTCGCGGACGACGTGGACCTCTTCGCCGCGATCAACCGGCTCAGGACCGCGAACGAGTCGGGACTCCGGAACCTGGAGAACTTCCTGGCGTCGGAGGCGGACGAGGACCTGCGGGACTACAACGCGGGCGTGGACGCGTTCATGGCCGCCCTCAAGACGGTGGAGGGCGCGGCGACCGACCTGGAACTCCGGTTCCTCATCCACGCGATCCGGAATTCCTTCATCTCCCTCTACGACGAGGCGAACGCGGCGATCCGCAACCGGAAGACGGGGAACGCCGATCCCTACCCGGCCTACTACCGCGCCCAGCGGATCACGCGCTACCTGGACGGCTACATCTCCATGGTGCTGGACCGGAGCCTCGTGGTGGAGGCCGCGATCTACCGCGGCCGCGTGGAGCGCGCCGATTTCGGCCGGCGGCTCGGCATCGCCGTCCTCGTCCTGGTCGCGGCCTTCTGCGGCTTCCTCGGAGCCCTCTTCTCCGACCACCTGACCGTGCCGCTCCGCAAGCTCGCCGCCACGGCCTCCCGCATGGCCGCGGGAGACCTCGCCGTGGAACCGGTGGCGCCGGTCGGGACGGACGAGGTCGGCGACCTCGCCTCGTCCTTCAACTCGATGAGCGCCCATATGGCCGCCCTCGTGGCCGACCTCAAGGAGAAGGCGGCGATGGAGAAGCGCCTCCACCGCGAGGAGCTCAAGGCCGCGCGCGCGGAAAAACTCCGGCGGGAGTCGGAATTCCTCGCCCTCCAGGCCCGCATCCATCCCCATTTCCTCTTCAATACGCTCAATTCGATCTCGCGCGACATCCTGCTCCGGGGCGGCCGCGACGCCGGCGCCCTCGTGGACGCCCTCGCGGCCCTGTTGCGCTACGGCCTGGATCGGGGCGGCGGCGTCTCCACCCTGGAGGCCGAACTGGAGATCGTGCGCCAGTACGCGTTCATCCAGGGCTACCGTTTCCGCGACCGCATCGCGGTGGAGATCGATTGTCGGGTGGACGAGCCCGCCGCGGTCAAGCTCCCCGCCTTCTCCATCCAACCGCTCGTGGAGAACGCCTTCATCCACGGCCTGGAGCCGAAGGTGCAGGGCGGCAAGATCAGGGTCGTCGCCGAGCGGCGCGGCGCGACCGTGGCGGTGACCGTAGCGGACGACGGCATCGGCATGGGCGAGGAAAGGCTGCGGGCCATCCGGGGCCGGCGGGAGCTTGCGGCGGACGGCCACCTCTCCTCCATCGGCCTCTCCAACGTCCGGTCCCGCCTCCGGCTCTTCACCGGCGATCCGCGATGCTTCGGCATCCGTTCCTCCGCCTCCGCCGGTACGGTGGTGGAAATCTTCCTCCGGGAGCGCGCGTCATGAAGGATGCCTACCGTCTGCTCGTCGCGGTCGACGAAGCCGTGGAACGGGAAGCCGTGCGCTTCTTCGCCGCCGCCTACGGC
>JAEXTK010000162.1 GCA_023406985.1 Spirochaetota bacterium
CCGCCGGACGGCGGGCGCTGGCCCCGGGAGCCGGACGGAGCGCGGGCGCCGACGCCGCTGCCGATGCCGCAGAAGGCGCGGAGGCGGTCGCGGCCCTGGAGCGGGACACCGTCCTACTCCTGGAGGCGGCCGTCGCGGGCGGATCGGCGCGCTCCGCCGCGGCGCTCGCCGGGCTGCTCGGACGGAAGGGGGAAGCGGAACGGGCAGCGGAACTCCGTCGCGCCGTCGTCGAGTCCGCCGACCCAGCCTTGGGCGACTCCCTCCGCGCGGCGGCCTGCGCCTCCCTCGCGACGGATGCGCTCCGGCGCCTCACTGACCCGACCGCGGCCCTGGCCTGGCTCGACCGGGCCCTATCCTTGGAGGGCCTCGCTCCGGGGCGGCGGGCGCAGCTCGAAAAGAGACGGGAGAGGCTAGCGGCACGCGGCCGTCTGGTGGATGGGCTCCTTCAGGAGCCTGAAGCGCCGGGTGCCTCCGGCGGAAACTCCGGATCATGCTCCGATTCGATCTAAAATCAATCCATCGACGCCATCAATTTCCAAAAAACCGCTTTACCATCAAAGTTAGTTAGGGTTTTCGTTTACGTATAAATTGAACGCCCCCGTTTTTCAGGATGTTCAGACGAAGTATCGAGGTATCTCTTTGAACAGAAACCTGTGCATTACCGTTTTGTTTAGCCTACTTGTTCTCTCTCCCCTGTATGCCGATAAGCCGCACTGGTGGGACAACCCGCATAAGGATGATCAGTTCGCCTTGTACCAGCGGGGTAGCGCTTCTGATGGAGCAAACGAGCAGGACGCGGTTCGGCATGCGGTGCGCGCGGCGAAGGATATGCTCGTCGAACGGATCGGCATCCTTCCGGCATTGGAAGCGGCGGGGCTTTCGGCTTCCCCCGAATACGCGATCGTGAACTTCCAGATCGCCGATACCGGCACGGAAAGGCAGGGAAAGAAGTGGGCGGCATGGGTGCTCATTAAATATCCGCAGGAAGAGAAACAAAAAATACTCGATCGGTGGCACGCGTCCATCGTCTCCATCGATGAACTCAAGAAAACAGAAGAGCGGATTCCGATCCAGTTCGGGCTTTCGCTGCAGACTGCGGACGGACGAACACAATACCGTGAAGGTGAATCTCTTTCATTTAGGATCAAGGCCGATGCGGACTGTCATTTGATACTGTTGGATCATCAAAGCGACGGGACGACCGTGCTTCTCTTTCCGAACCGCTTCAATCCGCGCGGATTTATCCGGAAAGGCGAAACAATAATACTTCCGTCGCTTGAGGATAATCGATTCGATCTCGTCGTCGGACCTCCCTTCGGAGACGACAGGATCGAGGCAATCGCCGCGACCGGTGAGAACACCCTACACGCGAAATTCTCCGAACTCACTGCCGCTTTACCCGAGGACCAAAACATCGCAGTGGCGCGACGAGGCATCTTCGTTCAGGGAGTAGGGGAGGCTCTGGCTTCGCCCGAGGGTAAGTCGGTGAAGTGGAGCCGGGCTGAGCTGAATTTGTCGACCTTCCAGGGGGAGTGATGTTTTCGATTCTCGGCCGAGGGCGATCAGACCGTCTTAAGTGAAATTCAATCCAAATTCAATCTTTCCGCAGGACTTTTGGCCAGTGTCTGTCTGGTATGATGCATGGAAATTGGTGGAAAGGTTGTTCTGTACTGTATTCAAAACGATATAGGTAAAGTATTGAGGGGCGATATGAAAAGGTGCCGCCTGAAAGTAATTTGTTGTTTCCTGATGATTTTCCATACTGTCTTGACTTTGTCTGCGGAGCATCGTGTAGCACTCGTTATCGGTAACGGGATGTATCCGAACGCCCCGCTTACCAACCCGCCGAACGATGCTGCGGATATGGCGAAGAGTCTTGAAGAACTCGATTTTAGCGTTGTCCAAGGGATCAATGTCGACTACCGCGGAATGATCAGTCGAATTCGCGATTTTCATAATATGTTGACCGAGCCGGATACGGTAGCACTTTTTTATTATTCCGGGCACGGTCTTCAAATAGATGGAAAAAACTATCTGATTCCCGCGAATACGGATATCCAAAGCCTCGGCGAAGTCGAAGCGATGGCCGTACAAGCAGACTTAATTAATAGTAAACTGCAAAGCGGTAACATCAAGACGAGCATCATAATCTTAGACGCATGTCGCAATAATCCATTCTTCGGGTCGGAGCGATCCGGAGAACGAGGGCTGAGCGTACAAGGTAAATTTCCGCCGCAAGCGATCGTCGTATACGCTACCGGGCCTAATCAAACAGCGAAAGACGGGACGGGGAGGAATGGCACCTTTACGGAATCCCTCCTGAGGCACCTACGTGATCCGATGGATATAGAGATCATGCTGCGAACGGTCCGCGATGAAGTAAGCAAGGGAACCGGAGGAACTCAGATTCCATGGACGAATTCGTCGCTGACCAATGGCTTTACTTTCGTCCCGGATTCTGCGGGGATCGCGAATAAGTCCGTAGCGTTATCCCTCTCAGGGTTACCTCCCGGGACGATGGTTTCGGTCGATGGAAAAAGCTATCTCACCACGTTGAATAGGGATTTGGTCGAGGTCGGAAGGTTTGCCCCAGGTGACCATACTCTTTCGTTAAGCGGACAGTACATCGATGACGTCCAGATTCCAGTATCCATTGAGAAGGATAAGCCGCTTGTTTTGTTCCCAGAAGTCAATGAAAGGGGAAAAGTCAAAATACAATCAAAAACAAGTAAAAGCAAAGCGGCGGAAGGTACGAGTCGAATTCTCGTCGCCTTGTGTCCATCTGAGGGAAATCGCGCGGAAACGAAAGGTACGCTCGTTCCCGGTACGAACTGGGAAGGCATGGTTCCTGCCGGAAACTATGCTCTGCGAATGCGACGAGAAGACGATATTGACGACAGCTATACCAAGGTAATTTCTGTCAGGGGCGGGACTGTTACAAATATAACAATTCCGGACATAGGCTATTCCGTGGCCTGGCAGATTAATGATGCCAAGGACCAAAAAATAAATTACGAGCAGGAACTATCTGATATTGCGGAGAGGCGAAGGGGCGCTAAAAGAGTCGGTTGGGCATTTCTCGGACTGGGCGTCCTTTCATCCGCCGTCAGCATCACAGCCGGTTTCTTTGGCTATGGCGCTTATTCTGAATACCAGGCTGCCGTTTATACGAGCGATGCGGCGTCTTATCGAAAAGACGCGGAATCTTGGTCGAAAGTCGCGTTCTGCGGACTCATTTCTACCGGAATCAGTTTCTTGATTTCTCCGATCGCATTCCACGCGGCACCGGATGGAGATGAGATAGAAGCGGCCATCGAGAGACTTGACCAAAAAATCGAGACGTTATCACGAGATAGTGCAAGAAAATGAAGACGACTATCCGGATTTCGACAGCGGTATTCATATTGTGCTGCCTCATGGCCTGCGAGGCCCTTTTCGGGGCGTATGACAACTCCGTTGATCCCAAATCGGATGATTATCAAGGTTATGAGAGCATTCCTGCCGCCGGCGTTACCTTGAACGCGAAGACGGCTTCTACCTTTGTTCGCAATACCGTTCAATTGGTCGCGACTCTGAACCCAGCGAATGCCGCTAATAGAGACTTAACCTGGAAAAGCAATAATCCCGAGGTAGCGACAGTATCCGATTCTGGGCTAGTGACCGGGATGAAGCCGGGGAGCTGTACGATCACGGTGTCCACGGACAATGGTCATAGCGCGGAGTGCGCGCTGACGATCGGGTGGCTGCCTGTTGAGAGCATCTCCCTTCCTGCGAATATATCCGTTCGTAGGAATCGTTCACGACAAATAACACCTCTTATTTCACCTGAAAATGCGAGCGATATCACTGTGTCGTGGGGCTGCAGCGATGAGTCAATCGCAAGCATATCGGGCACAGGTATCCTGCAGGGACTGAATTACGGGACTGCGACTATAACGGCATGTACTGTCGATGGATCGAAGTCGGTTCAAAGTACGGTTCATGTGGTAAACGGAGGCATCGTTTCTTTCTACGCGAACGGCGGTCAAGGCTCCATGTCCGATCAAGTGATTTCTGAAGGCGCCACGGCTTTCTTGAGCCCCATCGCCTTTACTCGTCCCGGATATGCCTTTTTCGGTTGGGCATCCTCGGCGGGGGGCGCCGTCATTTATAACGATAGCGCCGCGTATACTATGGGCAGCGATGATTTATCGCTGTATGCCCAATGGGGCACGACATCGTCAAGCATCGGCGTTGATTTTTTCGGATCGCTTATTCCCGGCGATTCATTCAGCACCTGCCGGTTTAAGGAACAACGCGATCTCTATCTTCGGACGGTCATCGACCATGCCGGGCCGTACTATCTCACTTGGGCCGATATGGGGATGGAGAATACCGATCTCGATATCGTGGTCTCTCTTTTAGGATCCGATGGAAAGACCATCATCGGTTCCGTCAATCAAATCGACTCCGCGTCCGGTATTCCGATTTTGGTAGCCCTTTCCCCCGGCGAGTACTATTTGAAACTAAGTACGAAAAACGGAATCATCGACACCGGATCCGTCGATATCAAGCTATTCCAAACCCAAGAGGTCGCCGCCTCCTTGTGCCAACGCGTATTGGTTGGGGCGGAGTATTCCACGGTTTCTTTTGCTGGTCACCAGTCGAAGTTGCTCGCTCTCGATATCACGGAGCGCAAAGACTATGTTCTCCAGTGGTCTGATTTAGGAGATGGCGACGGTAAAGATACGGTTGACGTAAAACTGAGTTTGTATGATGAGGCCCGTAATGAAATTGTCTCCGGCCTTACCGACATTGATGCAGGGTATGGCGAGCCGAGAAGACTAGCGCTGGAGGCCGGAAGGTATTGGATCGCTCTGAATACGGCCTCCGGATTCTCGGAATCGGGTTCTTGCAAGGTACGTATGTATCCTACTGATACCGGGTCTATCGATCTCGGTATGTTTGCTCGACTCAACGTAGGTTCGGATTTCCAGACTGTTCAGTTTACGAGGGAAATAGATAAGTCACTCGCCATGGATGTCGCGGAGAGCGGAAGCTATCTCCTCCAATGGGCCGATTCTGGAGAAGGCGACGGACAGCAAACGGTAGACGTCAATCTAAGCCTATACGATGAAACCCGCAGCCGTGTAATTTCCAACATCAGCGCCGTGAATAACGGATATGTCTCCCCGCGAAGCGTCAGCCTGGAAGCCGGAAGATATTGGGTAGTGTTGGCAACGACCTCGGGTTCCGCAAGATCGGGTTCCTGCAAACTCCGCGTGTACCCTGCCGATACGGAAACCATCGATCTTGATTTCTATACCCGGATCAACATAGGCACGGAATACCAGGAGATTCAGTTCAATAAAGTGAAAGGAATACTACTCGCCCTGGATATTCCGGAGAGCGGAAGCTACCTCCTCCAATGGGCCGATTCTGGAGAAGGAGACGGACAGCAAACGGTCGACGTCAATTTGAGCCTATATGACGAAACCCGCAGCCGTATAGTTTCCAACATCAGCGCGGTGAATAACGGATATTCTTCTCCAAGAAGCACCAATCTGGGAGCAGGAAGGTACTGGATCGCGCTGGATACGGCCGCGGGATCCACGAAAACGGGTACATGCAAACTCCGCGTGTATCCTGCCGATGCGGAAACTATCGATCTTGATTTATATGCTCGGATCAACCTAAGCATGGAATATCAAGTGATCCAGTTCAAAAAAGAGAAAGCAAAATTACTCGGCCTGGATATCGCGGAGAGCGGAATCTATCTCCTTCAATGGGCCGATTCTGGAGAAGGCGACGGACAGCAAACGGTTGACGTCAACTTGAGTCTTTATAATGAAGACCGCAGCCGGATAGTATCCAACATCAGCGCCGTGAATGACGGATATGCATCTCCACGAAGCGCCGTCCTTGAAGCCGGAAGGTATTGGATCGCGCTGAATACTAGCTCCGGTTCTGCCAAGACCGGCTCATGCAACCTACGCGTCTATCGGGTGGACACATCGAGTCTTGAAGTCAACTTCCTAAACCGGCTCATAGTTGCCCCTGAGTATTCTGAATTACGGTTCACCAAAGAAAAAAAGAAAGTGCTGGTAGTCGCGGTTCATGACCCGGGAGATTATTCGCTTCGATGGTCCGATGCGGGTAGCGGCGATGGTACGGGGACGGTGGATATCCTCGTCTCGGTTCTTGGAAAAGACAAATCGACGGTGCTTTCTTCCTGTGATTCCAGGGATATGGGATATGCCGACCCTGTCGAGCTGCATGATCTGGCAGCGGGCGTATACCATATCCTATTGCGGACGAAGTCCGCCACGGCGGAAAGCGGATCGGTGAAAATCATGATGTACCGAAATTGATAGGGGGAGCCGTATGAAAAAGTACGTCGCATGTCTTGGAATAATCGCTTTCCTGCTCGCGTCATGTTCGAATTTAATAAGCGACATGCCGGAGAAACCCGGAGATGAGGCTGAACCAAGCAGCACTACCGGCGCTACCGGAAGTTTGACGATAAGTACGAACGTTCCGGAAGGTCTTTCTCAAAGCGGCGTCGAGTCGATGTCGGCGCGCGGGCTCACTATCGCTTCCGTTAAGGTGACGCTCAGCAGAGAAAACCATACGGATGTGGTCGTTAACCTCTCCTATACCAATTCCTCTGTAACCGCTACAGGGAGCATCGAGGGACTCGACCTCGGGACCTGGATAGTCGTGGGCGTCGCCGCGGATGCCTTCGGGAATCCGCTCTATTCCGGACAGAGCGAAGTGACCATCGAAGCCGGGAACAATACCGTGAACCTGGACCTCGTCCAGGATTCCGGCGGGATCAAGGTCAACCTGAATTGGGGGGCGGCGTATCCATATACGACCCTTTCAGTTACCGCAAGCCGAACGACCTTCCCTTCCGTGATGAAGACGGTTACCCTATCCGGTTCGATTTCTACCTTCCCTGCCTATCTCATGAACCTTACGAAAGGCGATTGGAATGTTACCGCGGATCTCTATCTTAATTCCGTGAAGTATTTCACTTATGCGGGAACCGTGACCGTGGATACAGGGACTGTCGTGACCCTCAACGGCGAGATGACCCCCCTTAAAGCCGCTCCTGTTCGATCCGACCCCGAACCCGGCAGTTACGCTGGATCCTACGCCGTGGCGCTTTCCTGTACCACGGCCGGCGCAAGCATCCGCTATACCACGGACGGGAACGCCCCCACTTCCTCGTCCGGCATTCTGTACAGTTCAAGCGCACCCATCGAGTTGACTGCCGATACTATCATTAAGGCTATCGCCTATGTACCCGATTCCGTGACCGTAGCCGACAGTGACGTCGTCACCTTCGATTTCAAGGTCAAGACGGCATCCCCCATGCCCAACGTAGCTCCCGGGACATACTCCCATCCGTTCGCCCTCAGGCTGAATACCGTGATCGATGGAGCGACGATACGGTATACCCTTGACGGAACCACGCCGAGTAAAACGAACGGCTGCATCTATTCAGATGCCATACCAATCTGGGTTTCACAAAGTTCCGTGGGTGTCCGAGCCGTCGCAATCAAGAGCGGAAACACTATTTCCGATGTTAGCCTGTTCAATTATTCAGTTACGCACCCCGAACTTGTTGAGGTCGTACCCATCGCAGGCGGCAGTTTCAACAACGGTAGCGCGACCATGACGGTAAGTCCTTTCTATATGAGTAAATACGAGATAACCCAGCTACAGTATGCAACGGCAATGAATACTATTAGCGGTGGAAACGGCGATACCTATCCGGTAAACTACATCAACTGGTACCAAGCGGTTGAAATCTGCAATGCCTTGTCTGATGACGTGGGGTTGGACCGAGTATATTCGATCAACTACACCGGGGGATCGGATTTGGAAAACCTGAACGGTAATGATAGCTGTAAGTATCTGGTGACGGCAGATTTTTCCAGGAATGGGTATCGGCTGCCGACCGAAGCAGAGTGGGAATATGCTTACCGCGCAGGTACGACAACAAATTACTACTGGGGTTCTCTGGTTGACGTAGCGTATGCCTGGTTTGGAGAAGGATCTTGGGCGATCTGCCACCCAGTGGGCGAGAAAAAAGGCAACGCCTGGGGGCTCTACGATATGAGCGGAAATGCGTCCGAGTGGTGCTGGGACTGGAACTCGACCTATCCGACCGTCGCTAAAACAGATTATAGGGGGCCATCATCAGGTTCTGAGCGAATTTATCGCGGCGGCGGTTATCAGTCAGACAGCTCAGGATGTACCGCATCTAGCCGTGGCTTCTTACAAAGCGACTATACGTACAACTATATGGGTCTCCGTGTCGTCCGGCGCCCATAATAGCTTGAAGACGGCGATATCTCAATAACGACCAAAGAGAAGGATCGGGAGTCGGTCTGCTGTCCGCTGCGGATCGACTCCCGTTTTTTTGCGTTTGCGTAATCCGTTCCAAAGGCCGGGGCGTTTTTGCAGGCAACGATCGAATTCGAACCAGATTCAACTTTGAGAATTTATTGATTGTTAATTCCACGTAAAGCTGCTACAATGCCCGGCCATGAGCGACATCCAATTATTCTTCTTTCTGGCCCCGCTTGCGGGAGGTCTCTGCCTATTGGCCCTCGCGCATACGCTGGCGCGGCGGCGCCGCCTCCTGTCCTTGGCCGGTCTGCTCTTCTGCTCGCTCATGATCCTCTCGGGGCACGTCTTGGAGCTGGGGTCGGGAGCCCCGGAACGGATCCTCTTCTTTTCCCGCTTCACCTATGCCTTCATCGCGTTCTGTCCGGTCTTTTGGTTCCTGTTCTCCCTGGAGTTATCCCTCGGCCGCAAGAATTTCATGTGGCGGTCGTTCCTGTTCCTCGCCCTCCTGCCGATAGCCACGACCTGCATCGTGTGGACCAATCCCGTCCACCACTTGCTTTGGCGCGAGTGGACCTATCGCCGAGCGGGGGAATTCCTCGTCCTCGTCGTCCGGCGGTACGGGAACTGGTTCTGGGTCCATTTCGCCTACTCCTATGCCCTCTACCTCGTGGGTATCGCGCTCATCGTGCGGGCGTTCTTTCGTCAACACCGGATGTACCGCATCCAGTCGTATTGGGTCCTCGCGGGCGGCATCCTGCCGTTGCTTTCCAACCTCGTGTACGTGTTGCGTCTGTTCGGCCCCAATACCAAGGATTTTACGCCCCTCGTCGTCGCCATGAGCGGCGCCCTCTTTACCGTCGGCATCCGGAAGTGCGCGCTCGCATCGATCTCGCCGCTACCCCGTGACGAGGTCTACATGCGGCTCGATTTCCCGGTGGTGGTCCTGGACCCGGAGAAGCGGATCATGGATTTCAACGACGCGGCGTCCCGGGTCCTGGTGACCGAGTCGGCCTTGGGGAAGCGCCTGGATGGGTTGCTCGCCGAGGCGGAGAAGGATTTTCCTTCCCGCGAAACCCTCTTGGCCGGCCACGCCGCCGTGTCTTGGCAGGAAGGCGGGGTGAACATCCGCGGAGAAGCGCGCGTCCAGTTCCTGTTGGCCGAGAAGGGGAAACCCGGCGGTTATTGCGTCACCTTCTTCGCCCGGAAGGCGGAAGGCGAGGCGCTCCCCCCGCTTTCCCGCCGCGAACGGGAGATTCTGACCTTGGTCATCCTCGACCTCACCAACAAGGAAATCGCCGAGCGGCTCTTCATCACCGAGAGTACCGTGAAGTCCCATATCCATCGCCTGCTCAAAAAGGCGGGGGTGGATAAGCGGGAGGCTTTACGGGCCCTCGCGGAGGTCGTCTCATCAGATATGCGGAAGGTCGGCGCCTGAATCGGTAAAATTCGATCTAAATTCAATCTATAGGTAACCATTCACCGGGTGAGAACTCTGCTATCCTTCCGACAGATTCCGGAAGGGGCGGTGAATGCTTCCTCTATTATCTCACTTTATGAATCCATAGGTAAAAAAAGCTCGATTGTGACGGCTGGCGCCGCCACAATCGAGGCTCCTCCGCCGTGTATCAAATCATTACCTGTTTTTCAAAAAAGGAGAAAACATGCGTATGGGAAAAAACCGAGAGGGCCTTATATTACTTGTTGCCGTACTCGCCGTACTCGCGTTATTCGGATGTGCGAATTCTTCTGCCGGCGGAGAAGGCCAAGATGCGACGCTCTCATCGCTGACAGTCAGCGTCGGTGCGCTTCGCCCAGCATTTCATGCAGCTATTACGAGTTATGAGGTCGGGATAGGCGATGGTACGGAGCTTACCTTGACACCCACCACAACCGACCCTAACGCGAGCTTCGAAATAGATCCTCCTGATTCCATAGCGGAAGGCAAGAACACCTACACTGTCACCGTGACCGCTGCGGATGGGGTGACAACCAATGTGTATAACATCGTCGCAATCAAAGGTAATTATGTCGATATCAGGTCTCCGACTGCTGAGACTGTTTTGGGTTTACCTACATTCACGGCTGCAGGGGCCTGGTACGGGACCGTCCCCCCAATCATCCAGGCCTCGTTCAGCGGTCTCCCCCGCGTGGATGCGATTGTAAATGCGGATAATACTTGGTCAGCGACGTTTGACGCCTCCTCGCGCGCAAACGGCGACCACAAAGAAATAAAGATTTCCGCTATATTTGGCTCCATTCACAAGATGAAAAACCAGACCAAGTTGATCTACACGGGGTCTCCCTCGGTGGCGAGCAATACCGTAGACGGTACGATCTCGTTTCCTGTTGGAGCGCCGGTGCCGGTTGGGTGGAATTTGGGGTTTTGGATATACGATGCTGACTCCGGCTCAGATGCCGCTGAATACGTCGATGATATTCCCCTCACCGAGGCTTCGTCGTATTCTTATCGTATGAACGGCATCCACTCCGGTTCTCATCGGATTTGGGCTGTGGTGCACCATCCGACGAACTGGGATGTCGCGACGTTCCGAACAATAATCGCCGCCATGCGGATAGAAGGAGACACGACCGTTGATATCATCCTTGAGGGCGTCTCTCCATGAGAGGGGCCTGAAGGCCGTCTTATTCAGGAACCGATGTCCAAATCCCACTTTTCCACGGACGTGAGCACGGCGACGCCGCCTTCGCACGAAAACTCGATCCCCTCGTCTCCGCTCTCGGGATAGACGCAGGCCGTCAGCGTGAGCTCCCCACCGCCGACGAACACCTCCACCGAACTCCGGTCCAGGAAGACGCGGAGGCGGAGCCGCCCGTCCGCGGCGTCGTACCGGCGCGAACGGACGGCCGAAGGAGAGCCTCCCCGGTGGAGTTCCCGTATCGGGACGCCGGAGCGGCTCCGATCCAGACTGACGCGGCCCGCCGCCCGATCATAGCGAATGACCGTCCGGCGGCCGCCGCTTCGGCCGCCGCCCGCGGGGTCGCCGTTGCCGCCCGCGAAGAGGCCGATCTCCAGGACCGACGCGGTACCGAGATCCGCGTCCACGATCAACTCCGCGCACGCGCCGCGGACCCCGTCCAGTACGAGCGGCGCGTCCGGCGTGCCGCGGTCGGCGCCGATCTCGACGTTCCGGTGGACGGCCGGGTTCCTGCGGTAGGCTTCGATTTCGCGCACGGGGACTTGGATGAGCCTCCCGTCGCGCAGCGTGAGTTCCCGCGGCAGGGTCATGGCCCCCGCCCAGCCGAGGCCCGCCTCCGCCGTCGGCATGGTCCGTTTCCACATCTGCATCCACGCGATCATGATCGTCCTGCCGTCGGGGTGCCGGACCGTCTGGGGCGCGTAGAAGTCGAAGCCGCCGTCGATCTCGCGGTAGTCGTCCCCGCGGAACGCGCCGGAGGCGAGATCGAGCGAACCGATCGAATAGACCGACGCGTGCATGTTGGCGAAACCGTCCTCCCGCGCGGGGTGATTCGTCGGGGAGAAGAGGAGGAGGTCGCGGCCGTTCAGCTCCGCGAGGTCGGGGCATTCGATCATGTCGGTCGCGGGGCAGGCTAAAGCCTCGCCCGCGTAGGTCCAGGAGCGGAGGTCCTGAGACCGGTAGAGGAGGAGGAGGCCGGTCTTGGTCCGCTTCTCCTGGGTGCCGACGAGGCACCAGTAGGCGCCGGCCCTCCGGAAGACCTTCGGATCGCGGAAGGCGCCCTTCCACGCGCGGCGCGGGAGCGCGCGGGTCGGAATCACCGGATTCGCCGGATCCTTGACGAAGTCGATGCCGTCGCGCGATCGCGCCAGGCACTGTTGCTGGCGGCCGGTTAGGGATACGCCCGTGTACATGAGGACGAAGTCTCCCGGCCCGTCCGGCGTTCCCGCGCCTCGTCGTCCCGCGTCCAATTCCCCCGCGTCCGGCGCGACGAGCGCGGTGCCGGAGAAACAGCCCATGAGGCGATCGTACCATTTGTCCGGGGCGAGGGCGGCGGGGAGCCGTTTCCAGGCGACGAAGTCGACCGTGGAGACGTGGCCCCAGTGCATGGGGCCCCAGACGGCGGCGTAGGGGTTGTACTGGAAGAAGAGGTGGGCCACTCCGTCGCGGAAGGAGAAGCCGTTCGGATCGTTCATCCAGCCCACGGGAGGCGTGACGTGGTAGGTAGGTCGCCAGGGATCGAAGGTAGCCGCCCCGTCCGGCCGGCGGCCGGTCGCGGCCGTCCGACCTTCCATCGCCTCCATTTCCCGTTTCCGCGCCTTTTCGAGCTTTCTCATGGGGCCTCCGTGACCGGCCCGCGTCCGCTCGGCGCGGGCTCAAGATCGATCTTCGCCAGGTAAATGGCGGCCTTTCCTTCGTGGGAAGAGTAGTAGCTCACGTGGAGCCGCCCGTCCTCGTAGACGAGCCCCGGATAGCTGCAGTCGCCGGCCGAGGGAAGCTCCAGGAGCCTGCGTAGGCCGCCGGCGTCCGCCTGGGCATCAGGGGCGCGTCCCGTGCGCGGTAGCGTCATGTCGAGGAGGGCCGTGGCCGGTGTCCCCCGCTTGGAGACGCGGCCGGCGGCGAGGAGCCGCCCGTCAGGCAACGCGATGAAGTTGGGGCCGCCGAGGTATTCCCGGGTTTCCGAGCCGGACCACTCCGTATACGGCGCGGGGCTGGTCCCGATCCACGCCTTACGGTCGCCCGATTCCCTGCGGACGAGGGCTACCATCGTGCCGTCCGGCAAGAGGCGGACGGTGGCCTCGTTCGGTTTGCCGCGCACCGGGAGTTCGGCCACGTCCGTCCAGGGCGAACCGGCGACGCTCCGGCACAGGTGGACCGTCCAGAAATTCTTCCGCGGTAGCCGATAGCTCACGCCGAAGCCCTCATCCCCGCGCCGCTCCACCCTCCAGAGCCAGTCGCCCTCGGCGAGGACGGGGACGTTCGCGGACCAGGCAACGCCGTCCGCCGACCGCGCGACGCGGGGCCGGCGGCCGACGGATTTCCCCTCCACGACCCGCGTCCCGCCCATGACGAGCTCGAGTTCGCCCGTCGATCCATCGATCGAAAAATGGGGATCGCGGAGGTCGATGCCCTCTTCCGCGATGAGCGCCGCGCTTTCCCAGCGTCGGCCGTCGGCCGAGGCGAGCACGCGGATGCGGCCTTCGCAGAGCATATGGGACGCCCCCTCGCGGAAGGCCAGGAACCAGGAGGCGCGGAATCGGACCAGATCGGTGAAGGCGTTGTGGGGCGCGCGGTCCCACACCTTGTCGAGCGCCACGATGCGGGGCATTGGTACGCGCATGGCTCTCGTACCTAAAATCCCGTGATCAGGAGATCGATCGCGGCGAGTATTTCCTGCCGTTTCTCGGTACAGACCGAGACGGCGCGGCCGAGGTGGCCCACGCGCACGGCCGCCATCTGCTGGGTCAGGACGAGGCAGTCGTCGCCGAGGACGTTCAGGAGCGGGGTCAATCCTGCTATGGCCTTGTCAGCGAAATCGGCCTTCCGCGCGAGGGGAATGACGAGCCGCGTTTCGAGGCCGTCGAGCATGGGCGACTGAACGTCGATCATGAAGGGATACGCCTTTTTCGATGAGGGATTCGGGTTCTCGTGCACGGTGAATTGCCCCATCAGAAGGTCCCAAGCTCATCCGCGAATAGCCCGTGCTCGGCGACCTTTTCGTTGTAGACGCCGATGGCCTCCGCGTTCTCAGCGAGCCAGAGCTCGCGCTTCTTTTGCCGCACGACCTCGGCCAAGGCGGCTTCCAGAACGGCCGAGACGTTGAGGTCCAGCCGTTTCGCCTGGGCCAGGAGGTCCGCGTTCACCGTAAGGTTCGTCGGTCTCTTCGGTGCGTCGACGTCGTAGAGGGATAACACGGCGTCCTCCTTTTATTCCGGAAGTATGCGTATATCTTATGCGCATATCGACGCTTCGTCAAATCGATAACCGCGCTCCCTACGCGAACTTCCCCTTGATCTTGGCGAAGTAGTCGGCCGCCTCTCCGGCGGTCTCCACGACTTCCTCGCCCTCATGATACTCCACGAGGTGGGCGGGGATCTCGGCGAGGAAGGGCGAGGGCGCGCACTCCACCACGCTCTGCATCTTCCGCCGCCGCTGGCAGCTCGTGATGAAGAGCTTGTCGCGGGCCCGCGTGATCGCGACGTAGAAGAGGCGGCGTTCCTCCTCCACGTTGCCGTCGCCTTCCTCCAGGCTGCGGGCGTGGGGGATGAGTCCGTCCTCGGCCCCGGCGATGAAGACCACCGGGAATTCCAGGCCCTTGGAGGCGTGGATGGTCATGAGGTTGACCTTCCCCTTGCCCGCCTCGTCGTCCCCGTCGTCGCGGGTGATGAGGCTGATGCGGTTGAGGTAGGGGAAGAGGGTCGGGTCGAAGTTGTCCGGGTCGTTCTCCCAGGTCTCTATGGACTGGATGAGGCTCTCGATGTTGAGGAACTTCCAGCGGGCCGCCTTCTCGTTCTTCTGGTATTCGGTGACGAGGTAGCTCCAGTAATCGATGTTGTCCACGAGCATGCGGACCTTCTTGGACAGGCCCTTCTTGCCGAGCATCTCGCCGCGGAAGTACTCGATGAGGGTCATGAAGGTGTCCACGTCCACGCGGCCCTTCTCGGGGAAGAGGGTGTCCGGGGCGTAGCGGATGCCGCTCATCGCCTCCCAGACCGAGCAGTGCCGCCGCTTGCCGGTGTTCGTGATGTGCTCCACGCTCGTCTTGCCGATGCCGCGACGTGGCGTGTTGATGATCCGCAACAAGTTGACGTCGTCGTCGAGGTTGGCGATCACGCGGAGGTAGCTGATGACGTCCTTGATCTCCTTCCGCTGGAAGAAGCTGGTGCCGCCGGAGACCCGGTAGGGGATGTTCTCGGCCAGGAAGGCCTCCTCCAGGTGCCGGGTCATGGAGTTGGCGCGGATGAGGACGCCGAAATCGTCGTACTTCAGGTTGTCCTTCATCATGAGGGTCTTGATCCGCTCCGCGATGAAGTCCGCCTCGTCGCTCTCGTTTTCGGGATAGAAGATCTCGATGGGCTTGCCGCCCTCGTTGCCGGACCAGAGATTCTTCTCCTTCCGGTTCGTATTGTGGGCGATGACGCCGTTCGCGGCCTCCAGGATGGTGGAGGTGGACCGGTAGTTTTGCTCGAGCTTGATCTCCACGAAGCCGGGGAAGTCCCGCTCGAACATGAGGAGGTTCTCGTAGTTGGCTCCGCGCCAGGAGTAGATCGATTGGTCGTCGTCGCCGACCACGCAGACGTTCCGGTCGGCGAGGAGGCGCATGACGCGGTATTGGGTGAAGCTCGTGTCCTGGAACTCGTCCACCATGAGGTACTTGAACCGTTCGCGGTAGCGTTCCAGGACGTCGGGGTGCTCCTCGAACAATTGGATGGGGAGCACGAGGAGATCGTCGAAGTCCACGGCGTTGTAGATCTTGAGGCAGGATTGGTACTCGCGGTAGACCCGCTCCCACTCGTCGTTCGCCCCGTCGCCCCAGCTGTAGCGGCCGATCTTCACGTTGGAGAAGAGCTGCCCGATCTTGTAGAGGTCGAGGCTCTCGGTGGACAGGCCGCACTCGCGCACGCAGTCCTTGATGAGCTGGTCGCGGTCCGTCTCGTCGTAGATCGAAAAGTTTTTCCGGTACCCGAGCCGCTCGATGTCCTCGCGGAGGACCTTGACGCCGAAGGCGTGGAAGGTGCTCACGGTGAGGTTCTGGAGCTTCTTGCGCGTGAGCTCCTTGACGCGCTCCTCCATCTCGCGCGCGGCCTTGTTCGTGAAGGTGAGGGCGAGGATGGCCGACTGGCTCACGCCCTTCTCCAGCATGTAGGCCATGCGGAAGGTGATGACGCGCGTCTTGCCCGAACCCGCCCCCGCGATGATGAGGACGGGCCCCTCGATGGTCTTGACGGCCTGTATCTGCTTGTCGTTGAGTTCTTTTTCGAAGTCGAGCTTGGTCATCGAGTCCCGGTTCAAACCCGCTTCACGAAGATGTCGAAGGCGTGGACGCCCAGCACGACCACCGCGGTGACGATGGCGCCCGAGGCGGCGACGCCGAGGATCACGGCGAGCATAGTCCTCCGCTTAGAGAGACCGAGTATCCACGAGCCGAGGGTGCCGGTCCAGGCGCCCGTCACCGGCAGGGGGATGGCGACGAAGACGGCGATGCCGAACCAGCCCCACTTCTCCACCTCGGCGTGGACCTTGGTCCGCGCCTTTTCCACGAAACGGTCGAAGAAGGTCCGGTACCAACCCATCCGTAAGAACAGCTTGTGGAAAGTGGAGAGGAATATCCAGCAGGCCGGCGCCACGAGGGCGTTGAGCGCGACCGCGTAGAGGTAGGCCCAGCGCCAGTCCATGCCGCGCGCGATGGCGAAGGGGATGGCGCCGCGGAGCTCGGAGATGGGGAGGAAGGCGAGGAAGGCGGTCCAGAAAAGGGTGGCTGCATCCATGGTGGCCCACTATACCGCAAACCGCGCCGCTGTCCAATGCTTAATCAGTGTCCCGAAGCTTTGGGAAAATCCACCGACTTCCGCTCCGCTCACGCGGCGGCTCACGCGGCGGCGGGCGCGCTCGCGGCTCAGGTTAGGGCGAGCCACGCCGCGCCGATCGCCGTCGTGACGAGGGTGGTGGGGAGCCCCGCCTTGAGGTAGGCGCCGAACTTCACCTCCACGCCGTAGCGCTTGGCGGTTTCCGCCACGATGAGGTTGGCGACCGAGCCGAGGAGGGTGAGGTTCCCCGCGTAGGTGCTCGCCATCGCCATGACGAGCCAGGCCTTCTCCGAATCGGCGAACCAATCCACGAGGGGCCTGAGGAGCATCACGGCGGGCACGTTCGACACGAGGTTGGACAGGACGACGGTGAAGACGGAGAAGCGGCCCATGCTCTGGCCGACCGCGGCCATGCCCTTGTCCACGACGAGCGCGAAGGCGCCCGTGCGGGCGACCGATTCGGTGATGATGAAGAGGCCGCCGAAGAAGGCGATGATGGTCCAGTCGAGCTCCGCGAAGACGCGCTCGGGCTTGACGCGCCGGGTCGTGAGGAGGATGGCGGCGCCGGCCATGGCTCCCGCCGCGACCGGCATCCCCGAGAGGAAGGCCGCGGTCATGAGGACCACCGAGACGAGGCTCTTGACGAGGAGCGGGAGGTAGACCTTGCCGCCGGCCGCGTCGCCCGCGTCCTTCGGTTCCGGGGCGGGCCCCCGCGTCCCCTCGGCGATCGCGATCCTGCCTCCGGCGGAGAATTCGGCGCGGAATACGAGGATGACGGTGACGAAGGCGACCGCCGTGCCGATCGCGGAGGGCACGGCGAGTCGCGCGAGGAAGCGGGCGAAGGAGATGCCGCTCGCCGCGCCGATGAGCATGTTCTGCGGGTTGCCGATGATGGTCGCCGCGGACCCGATATTGGCCGAGAGCGCCAGGCCGATGAGGTAGGGGACCGGATTCCGCCGCGACCGCACGCAGAGGGCGGCCACGAGGGGCGTGAGCATGACGCAGACCGTGTCGTTGAGGAAGAGCGCGGAAAGGACCGCGGAAGCGGCCATGACGAGGCCGAGGAGGCGGGTCGGCGTCTTGGCCGCCCGCAGCACCGCCTCCCCGGCGAGGTCGAAGAAGCCGGACAGCTTGAGGTTCGCCGTCACGATCATCATGGACAGGATGAGGACCAGGGTCCCGAGGTCGATGGCCGCGAAGGCCTCTTCGGGCGCGAGCGCGCCCAAGACGACGAGGAAGGCCGCGCCGGAGAAGGCGATGGTCGCCCGGTTCATCCTGAGCCGCGGGATGCGCCCCACGGCGATGCCGATGAGCGAGAGCGCGATGACGACCCCTATCGCCGCCGACCGCAGCCCTTCGATGGGAAAAGATGAAAGCGAGAACATGGTACCCTCGATATGATCAGCGCAAGGTGGATAGGATGGCCGCTATGCGCGCGCCGGCCTTGCCGCGGTGGCTCACCGCGTTCTTTTCGGCGTCGCTCAGCTCCGCCACCGTGAGGCCGCGCTCCGGAAGATACAGGATCGGGTCGTAGCCGAAGCCGCCTTTTCCCCGCTCCTCGCGGATGAGCTCCCCCTCGAAGGTCTCCTGCGCGACGAAGAATCGATCTTCCGTGAGCATGAGCACCATGCAGCAGACGAAGCGGGCCTTCCGGTCGGAGGAGTCCGCGACCTCCTTGAGCAGGAGGGCGTTGCGGTCCGCGGCATCGAGCTTCCGGCCGTTTTCGCCGCCGTACCGGGCCGAGAGGACGCCGGGCCTCCCGCCGAGGGCGTCCACGCAGAGTCCCGAATCGTCGGCGATGACGGGCTCGCGGACGAGGCCGTAGAGCGCGCGCGCCTTGAGGAGCGCGTTGTCCAGGAAGGTGGCTCCCGTCTCCTCGGGATCGAAGTCGAGGCCGGCCTCGCCCGGCGTCCGTATGGTATGGTCCGCGAGGATCGCGGCCAGTTCGTGCTTCTTGTGGGCGTTGCCCGTGGCGAACCAGATGGTCATGGCGCGCATAGTAGCGCCTCCGGCCCCCGGACGGGAAGGGGCGCGGCTTCCGCCTGGCGCCGCTATTGCGCGCTGCCGTCCCGCCCGCTAGACTCCTGTTCCATGGACTGTCCCATCTGCGGCTCGCCGCGAAGCCGGCCGCTCGCGACGCCGCGGCGCGCGTACTTCCGCTGCGGCGACTGCGGTTTCGCCTGGGCCGCGCCCGGTTCCCGGCCGGACGGAAAGGCGGCGCTCGAACGGTACGCGCTGCACCGCAACGATCCGGACGACCCGCGCTACGTCGCCTACCTTTCGGCCATCGTGGACCGCGCCCTCTCCTTCGCCGGCCCGTCCGTGCGGGACGTGGTGGATTGGGGCTCCGGCCCGAATCCCGTCTGCGCCTCCCTCCTCCGGGATCGGGGGTACCGGGTCGCGCTCTGGGACCCCGCGTTCGCGCCGGACGAGAGGCCGCCGGCCGCCGCCTTCGACCTGGGTCTCTGCATCGAGGTGGCCGAGCACTTTCTGGACCCCCCGGAGGATTTCCTCGCCTTCGCGTCGCGCCTCAAGCCGGGGGCCTGGGCCGCCGTGCACACCCATCTCGCGCCGGAACGCGACGAGGATTTCCTGCGCTGGTGGTACATAGAGGACATCACCCACGTCTCCTTCTATACCGAGGCGTCCCTGCGTCTCCTCGCGCGGAAGGCCTCCTTGACCGTCGTCGCGGTGGAGGACGGGAAGCTCGCGGTATTCCGGAAGCCGCTGCCGGTCCTCGTGGCCGGAGGCGCCAACATGGACATCGAGGGGAGGCCGCACGAGAAGCTCGTCGCCGCCGATTCCAATCCGGGGACCGTCCGCTTCGCGCCGGGAGGAGCGGGCCGGAACGTCGCCGAGGACCTGGCCCGCCTCGGCCTCGCGGTGGAACTCGTCACCGCGATCGGCGCGGACGCCGCGGGGGCGGAGCTCGCGGCCAAGACGGCCGCCGCGGGAGTCGGGACCGCCGGCTTCGAGCGGATGGCGGGGGAGGCGACTTCCTGTTACCTCTCCGTGCTCGACGCGGACGGCGACATGGCGGTGGCGGTCAACGGCATGGGCATCTAC
>JAEXTK010000191.1 GCA_023406985.1 Spirochaetota bacterium
CCCACCGATGCCAGTCTCCTGTCTTGGCTCATCTCTGGGACGCATCCCCGCGCCCTTCGCCAAAGGCGAAGGCGTTCACCCCACCCCCGCTCCGCGCGCGACCGGAAGCCAAGTCCCCCTCCGGACCTTTACGGCATACAGCTCCATGAACAGCCGGGCCTCTCTTCCTCACCCCGCAAGGATCTCCAAAGCGTCCTTTTCTCGTGTCCCGAAGATTTGGGAAAGGAGACTGCCGAGGATGGACGAGAGCGTGAACAGGCTCTTGGGGAGCGGCGGGACCCCGCAGCGGAGGACCGCAGGTCCGAAGCGAGGAGGCCCGCCGCGGGGGGGCGCGCCTGTGGGACGGCGACTGCGGCGCTTGCAATGGCGCCCCCCGACTTCTCCTTCCTATCCCAAGGCTTCGCGACACTACCCCGGGCGCCTACTTATGACCGGTATTGAACCGGAGGACCCAGCGCACGCCGCCCGAGTACGCGGAGTCGCGCTCTATGGACCCCTGGAGCTGATCGGCCAAACCGGCTACGAGAATGCTCCCGATACCCGGCGAAGGGGTCGCAGCCGACGGCATCCCCACCCCGTCGTCCTCCACGACGAGCCGTACGGCGGACCCCTCCGACCGCGCCGCCGATAGGGCGATGGTGCCGCGCCGCCAACCGGGGAAGGCGTACTTATAGGCGTTCGTGATGAGCTCGCTCAGGATCATGCCGCACGGGACGGCCAGGTCGAAGCTCAGCTCGATGGAGGCGTCCACGGCCACGGCCTGCTCGATGCGACCTTCGGGATCGTAGGTCCGGCCGAGCGCGGCCCGGAGCTCGTCGATGTAGCCGGCGAGGTTGACGCTCTTCGTTCCCCTGCCCTTGTACAAGAGTTCGTGGACGAGGGCGATGGAATGGATACGGTCCTTCGCCGACTCCAGGACTCGGCGCGCCGAGAACGTCCCCTCGTCGAGCTGTCCGCTCCCCAAGTTGAGGACGCTCCCCACGAGCACCAGGTTGTTCTTGATCCGATGGTTGATCTCCCGGAACAGGGTGGCGTCGGCCTCGAGCGCGCGCTGGAGGGAAGCGACCTGCCGACGGCGGCGGCGCAGGACGGTGTCGTAATAGGTGAGCGCCAGGACGGTCGCGGAGAAGAGGACCATGACCACCACGAGGAAGCGGCGCTCGGTCCGCCATCCCGAAAGCGCGGAGTCCAGGTCGGCGCTGACGCTGACGCGCACCGGATAGGTCGGGAACGACGAAGTAGCCTCCAAGGAGGCCACCGAGGACGCCGCGCCGCTGATCGCGCCGCCGCCGAGGCGGACGCCGGCGTCGGTCCGATCGCGGAGCCCGATGGAGGTAGCGTTCTCGCCGCCGAGCGCCGCGAGCCGGCCGGCTATGTCGAACCCGGAGAACAGGGCCGCGAGATAGCGGACCTTGCCTCCCTGCCGGAACGGGCGGATGAGGGCGAGCATCGGCCCGCCCTCGGCGGGGCAGTCGACTACGAGCACTTCCGAACCGCGTTCCGGGGAGATCGCGGAGCGGAGCTTCGGGTTCAGTTTCAAGGCGGGTTCCAGCCGATCGAAGGCGACGGCCAGGACCCGCCAGTCCTCATCGAGGAGATAGAGGTTGTCGGAGAAGGAGATTTCGTGGGCCCGATCGATGAGGGCTCCGGCGGCGCGGTTCCCGCCCGCTGCCGCGGAGCCCGCGGCGAGGTCCTCCGCGAGCGATTCCAGAACGATGTCGGCTATCCTGAGATTCGCGTCGAAGCGTTGGGCGGTGAGCGTCGCGCTGAACGCGAGATTCGCCCGCAAATCGCGGATGAGCGATTCGTGCCGCGCCGCCCCGTATACCGCCGCGAGGATGAGGGCCCCCACGAGGGAGACCAGGAGAGGCAGCCCCGCGGGGACCGCAAGCACCCAGGGGCGCGAGACCGAAGTCTCCGAAGGCGCGCTCATGGGCGGCCTCGGAAGGAATCGCGCAAGGTACGGAGGGTCTCGGCAGAGATGTTGAGCTTGCGGGCCATGTCGGCCTCGTACGGCAGGAGGTTTTCCCGCACGGCGTCGCGCTCCGCGTCCGCCTGCGCGTAGACGACGAGGCCGCGCGCTACGAGGCGCGCCTTCGCCTCGGCGTGGGAACGCACGGCGTCCTCGCGGCCGCGGGCCACCACTTCCGCCCAAGCTTCCCGGGCCGCCGTGCGCTGGGCGTCGTCGAGCGAATCCCAGAAGCGCCGGGACGCCAGCGGCACGTAGAACGGATAATACTCCGCGTCTTCGAACACCGCCTTGATCCCGTTGCGGTCCAGGCGGGCGCTGTCCACCGCCTCGTAGGTGGAGAGGATCCCGTCCACGAGCCGGCCGTCCAGATAGGAAACGAGGTCGAAGAGGGGTATGCTCAGCGCCCGCGCCCCGAGGGCCGCGATGCGCTCCTCGTTTCCTCTGCCGCCGGCGACCCGGATCCTCTTACCCGCGATATCCTTGGCCGAGCGGACGGTCGGCGCGAGGGTAAAGATATGGGCGTGGCCGGCGTCGAGCCAGCGGCCGAGCCGCACGGCGCCGAGCGCGGCCTCTATCCGGTCCGCGAGGGCGTCGCCGAACGCTCCGTCCACGAGGGACCGCATCTCCGCGACGGAGCGGCCGTAGGTCGTCGGCAGCATGAGGGCCGCCACGTCCGGCGCGTGCCGGTCCAGTTGCCAGATGCCCGGGAAGATGACCTCCACCTGGCCGCGGGCCAGGGCGCCCAGCGCGTCCGTATCGCGGAAGAGGCGCGCGCCGTCATAGAACTCCACGGCCACCGAGCCCCGCGTCTTTTCCGCGAACACTTCGGCGAAGCGGCGGGCGGCGAGGGCCTGGAAATGGGTGGTGGGGTTCTCCACGGAGACGCGGCAGACGGGCGCTGGTTGGGCGTCCGCGCGGGTGGGAAAAAACAGGGCAAGGCAGATGCAGACGACGACGCCGTACGACAAAGCCTCGCCTCCGACATTAAGTATAATTTGTAAAGTACTATCGCGCTAGTGTAAAATAGCGCGCCTACAATCCTTTCGGCGGGCCGAGCAATTCGGCCATGACGACGGCCCGCTTGAGCGGACTCATACGCTCCAGGCGGGCGAGGAGGTCGGGGCGCGGCGGCCCGCGGGACGCCGGCGGGATCGGGCGAACCGACGGCGGCGCGGCCTCCGAAAGCGGGAGGCTCTCCCGCGCCTCCGCGGCCGGAACCATTCCCCTGCCGGCCGCGCCGACGGCCGGACTACCCGAGGCCGGCTCCGGTTCTTCATCGGTAGCCGCCGCGTCGGCGAGGGCGGACAATTGGGCGAAGGTCGGCCGCGGGGCCTCCTCCTCCTTGGCCGCCTTGGAAAGGAATTGGGCGAGCCGCGCCCGCTCGTCGTGCGCGGCCTTCTCCTTCCGCGAGGCGTAGATCCTGAGGGCGATGAAGAGCGCGATCGGCGCGAGCGTCAGCAGGACGTCGAACAGGCCGTCCATGGTCCGCTACGACCGTTCGCCCGCGGAGCCCCCGATGGAGGCGCGCATATCGGTATCCGCCTGGACGTTCTTGAGACGGTAATAGTCCATGACGCCCAAGTGGCCGCTCTTGAAGGCCTCGGCGATCGCGAGGGGGATCTCGGCTTCGGCGAGCACGACCTTCGCCCGGTTCTCCTGCACGCGCGCGAGCATCTCCTGCTCCTGCGCCTGCGCCGCGGCCCGGCGCTTTTCGGCCTCCGCCTGGAAGCGACGCTTGTCCGCCTCGGCCTGGTCGGCCTGGAGCTTGGCGCCGATGTTCGCGCCGACGTCTATGTCGGCGATATCGATGGAAAGGATCTCGAAGGCGGTGCCCGCGTCGAGCCCCTTCTCCAGCACCCGCTTGGAGATCGTGTCGGGGTTCTCGAGGACGGCCTTGTAGGATTCGGACGAGCCGATCGTGGTGACGATGCCCTCGCCCACCCGGGCGATGATCGTCTCCTCGGTGGCGCCGCCGACGAGCCGCTCGATGTTGGCGCGCACGGTCACGCGGGCCTTCACCTGGAGCTGGATGCCGTCCTTGGCCACCGCGTCGATCGTCTGCTTGCCCTTGGACGTGTCGGGAACGTCGATGACCTTGGGGTTGACGCTCGTGCGTACGGCTTCCAACACGTCGCGGCCCGCGAGGTCGATGGCGGCAGCGCGCTGGAAGGGCAGCGGGATGTTGGCCTTGTTCGCGGCCACGAGGGCTTGGCTCACCTTGAACACGTTGCCCCGCGCGAGGAAGTGGGTCTCCAGCATGTCGGACTCCACCTCGATGCCGGCCTTGGAGAGCATGATCCGCGAGTCGACGATCACGCCCGCGTTGACGTGGCGGAGCCACATGCCGATGAGCTTGCCCATGCTCACGGATGCCCCCGAGAGGAGCGCGCGGAACCAGAGCCCGAAGAACCGGAAGAAGAGGAGCAGGAACCCGAGGGCGATGAGTCCGGCGACGGCGAGCAGGATCAGGTACGTCATGAAATCCTCCTTACGACTATGCGGTTCCCGCGGACGCGGACCACTTCGATATCGATTCCCGGTTCTATGAAGGCCCCGTCCGCCTCCACGGCGTAGACGGCGCCCTCGATCTCGGCCTTCCCCGAGGGGCGGAGCGTGGAGGCGGAGCGGCC
Organism: Spirochaetota bacterium; assembly: GCA_023406985.1. Lineage (GTDB taxonomy): Bacteria > Spirochaetota > Spirochaetia > Treponematales > Breznakiellaceae > JAEXTK01. The sequence goes on from JAEXTK010000191.1 coordinate 4,603, forward strand.
GCGCTTCCCGACGAGGGCCGCGTAGTCCGGCTCGGCCGTCTCCCCCGCCGCCGCGGTGGCTTCGCCCGCGGCGAGCGTCTCCGGATCGGGGCCGCCCGCGGTGCCGGCTATCTTGGTCTTGAGCGTGAGCCCGTCGAAGATCCGGAGGCGGGGTCCGAAGAGGGCGATGACCGCGATGCCGGTGATCGCGGCGATGAGGCCGAACGCGACGACGACGAGGTTGCGGCCGAGGAGGTCCCACTGCCAATCCTGGGTGGGCACGATGAAGTCCTGCATGGAGAGCACGAGCGAGAGGCCGATGAGGGCGAACCCGGAGATGCCGATCACGCCGAAGCCGGGGATCACGAAGATCTCCACCGCGAGGAGGCCTATACCCACGAGGAAGAGGATCAGCTCGAGGGACCCGACCGAACCGAGAAGGGCGTTCGCGCCGAAAACGCCGAGGAAGGATACGAGCGCGATGACGCCGGGCACGCCGAAGCCCGGCGTGTTGATTTCCAGGAACAGGGCGACGAGGCCGATCAGGATGAGGATGGCTTGCACCGCGCCCGAGGTGAGGAAGGCGACGACCGCATCCGCGAAGGAAGGTTCCAGTTGGACCGCCTCGGCGGCGGCGCCCAGGCTCGTCAGCAGGGCCGCCTGATCGTCCGCGATGCCCGCGGCCAGGCCGTAGCGATGGGCCTCCTGCGCGGTGAGGGAGAGGAGCTTGCCCTTGGGGGAAACCACCTGCAGGCGCTTCACGGCCGGGCCCTTCTCTTTTTCCAGGCGCTCGACCTCGCCGAGGGCGGCGACGCGGGAGACGCCGTCCACCTCGATCTCCCAGAGCTCCACGTCCTTGTCCACCATCGCGAGGGCGATCGCGGGGGGATGGCCGTTCTTCTCCGCCAGGGCGGCCATCTGGGACCTGACCGCGCTCACGGTCTTCTCTCCCATGGCCGTCATCTGGCCGTCGTCGCCGACGGTCACGGGGGCCGCGGCCCCGATGGAGGTGCCGTTGGCCATGTAGATCTCGGCGCAGGACATGGCGATGAGGGCCCCCGCGGACCAGCTGACGCCCATCGACTCCTCGCCGCTCTTGATCCAGGCGACGGTCTTGGCACCCTTGATGGAGCCGATGAACGAGGTGATCTGCAGGGCCGTATCGACGCGGCCGCCGAAGGTATCGATCTCGAAGACGACGATGCCGGCGCCGCTCGCGACGGCGCGGCGCCCCTCCCGCCGGACGAACGCCGCGACGGAAGGTTCGATGTCGCCCCGGATCGGCACGATCCAGGCCGTGGACGCCGCTCCCTCGCCGATGGGCGCGGGAGCGGGAGCCGGCGCGGCTTGGTTCGGCGCGGCTGCGGGGGACTGGCCGGCGGGAGCCTCCGAGGCTGCGGGAGCCGGCGCGTCCGCCACCGCGAACTGGCCGACGGAGACGAAGAGCGCGAAAAACCCTACGAGCAAAGCGGGCCTATGGGATTTCATGCCTTAAATCTACTATATAATCTTCCGGTATGGAAATCGTGCTCATCTTCGTCATCGCGGCGGCCTTCGTCGTCCTGCTCGTCCTCCTGGCCGTCCTCCTCAGGCCCCGGAAGCCGGAGGGGCCGGCGCCGGCCGATCGCCTCCTCGCGGTGACCGAGAGCCAGGTCCGCATCGAACGGTCGCTCCGCGAGGAACTCGGCCGCAACCGCGAAGAGACGGCCCTCGCCGTGCAGCGGGCCGCCGAAGCGCAGGCGGCCCAGCTCGCCGCCATACGGGAAGAGCTCGCGCGCTTCGGATCGCTCAACGACGCGAAGCTCGAGTCCATCCGCGCGACGGTGGACCGCAAGCTCGGCGAGATCCAGGCCGACAACGCGGCCAAGCTGGAGTCGATGCGGAAAACCGTGGACGAGAAGCTCCACGAGACCCTGGAGCGGCGCCTCGGCGAATCGTTCAAGCTCGTCGGCGAGCGGCTGGAACTGGTGCAGGCGGGGCTCGGCGAGATGCGGACCCTCGCCGCGGGCGTAGGCGACCTCAAGCGCGTGCTCGTGAACGTGAAGAACCGCGGCACCTGGGGAGAGGTCCAGCTCCTCGCGATCGTGGAGGACCTCCTCTCGAGCGGCCAGTACGAGCTCAACGTCGCCACCAAGCCGGGCTCGGCGGACCGGGTGGAGCTCGCCGTGAAACTCCCCGGGCGCGACGAGGAGGGCGGCAGTCCCGTGCGCCTCCCCATCGACGCGAAGTTCCCCAAGGAGGATTACGAACGGCTCGCCGACGCGCGCGAGCGGGGCGATCCGGTCGCCGCGGAAGAGGCGGCGAAGGCCCTGGACAAGAGTTTCCGGCAATCGGCCAAGGACATCCGGGACAAGTACCTCGCGCCTCCCGCCACGACCGACTTCGCGGTCATGTTCTTGGCCTCCGAAGGCCTCTTCGCCGAGTGCCTCGGGAGGGCCGGCCTGGCCGAATCCATCCAACGGGAATACCGCGTGGTCGTGGCCGGGCCGACCACCCTGGCAGCCATGCTCAACAGCCTCCAGATGGGCTTCCGCACCCTCGCGGTGGAGAAACGGACGAGCGAGGTGTGGCGGACCCTCGGACTCGTGAAGGCGGAGTTCGGCAAATTCGGCGACCTCCTGGACAAGACGCGGCGCAAGCTCCAGGAGGCGGCGGACACCGTGGACGACGCGAGCCGGAAGACCAAGACGATCCGGGGCAAGCTGGCCAAGGTGGAGGAGCTGCCGGGGGCCGGGAGCGCGGCCGCCGGAGACTCCCCGGGCATCGCGGGGGCGGGCGCCGAGCGGCTGCTCGGGTTCGGAGAGGAAGCGTAGGGGTACGGTTTTGACTATCGAGCCCCGGCGCCGCATACTTAGGATACTTCAGGGCACTCCATCACCGACCGGGAGGGGAGATGGTTCCAGACGGTTCCGCCGATTCGGGTCGGCCTCGCGTATCGCCTACGGTCACACAGGCAGCCGGCCCACAGCGAAGATGCGCCATCCTCTTCACTATGGGCCTTCTCGCATTCCTTTCCGTATCGAACGTCCTCTTGTCCCTGCCCCTCAGTAATATATTCCGGCCCTTTTATGTCTCCGCCGCGCTCTTCAGCCTTGCGGTTTCGGCGCTCGCCTTGCTCCGCCATATGAAGGCGGCCGTAAAAGTGATGGAGGTAGGTTTTGCCCTCCTCATCCTAGTTTCCGCCCTCTACTCGACGAACCGGGGATACGGCGCTTCGCTTGCGTTCCTCCCCGCCTTCAGCCTTCTCTGCCTCTACTTCGACGGCTCGCGCACCCTTGCGGCGACGAACCTCTTTGCCGGGGCGACCTGCCTCGCATGGTATCTCGCCGTCGGACGCGAGCACTTCAGTCCGGGAGCGACCCTGACCCACTTCACGCTCCTCTTCTACATGGAACTCCTCATCTACCTCGTCGCTTCGGATCTTCATTACGCCCTTTTGGATTCTCGCGCCCTCCTCATGGAGCTCAACCACCGTATCAGGAATCTCCTCCAGATCCTTCAATCGTTGGCCCTCCATGCCGAACACCGGCAAGAGGATCGCGGCGCGCTGGACCTTGCGCGCGCGGAGTCTTCAGGAGGGGGAGCGCTGGCATTCCAGGTGGAAGCGCTTCAGGGGATAGGTGAGTCCCTGTCCTTACACTCCGATTTTCATCACGTCTCCATGGCGGCCCCTTTCGTCGCGCTCGTCAGGATCGCCCGAAGCATGCGGGGTATCCATTTGGAAGCCGACAGCCGTGCCCTCCTTCCCTTCGACAAGGCCGTAAAGCTCATCCTGTTCCTCTCAGAAATCCTCGAGGCGGAGGGGAACCGCGCTCCCGGAAGGAGGCTGGCCCTGACGCTCAGCGCTGATGAGAAGCGCGCCATTCTCTTTATCGACGGGCGGGACGACTACGGCCTCACGCCTGAGGCCTGGAGCCGATCGGATGACCCGGTCGGCATACTCCTCCGCCAACTCGATGCCAGGTTGACGGTCGGGGTCGGAAATTCAAGTCTCCGCATCGATTTCGACGCGACCGAGGGGCCCTCCGTCCTGGATGATTCCCCCGGCGATCTACCGCGTTTTGCGGACCGGTTCCGTATGGGCGAATGGAAGCCGTTCCTCGGCAAGTTGAATCGAAGAAAATCGCGGGTCCAGGTCAAGAAAGCCTGGACCCTCCTCCTCTACCTCACGATAGAGCTAGTTCTGTTCAGCATGCTGTTCCTGTATTCCTTCATCGTTTCCCATACGGTGAGGATCTCATCCGCGGTGATGATCGGCATCAGCGCGATCGCCATTTTCCTCTTGCGACGCGGCTCGCTGCGGCTCGCTCCGGTTTTCTTCGTCGGAGCCGGCGGGCTCGCCGTACTATACGCAGTATTCCGGGGCCCCGATTCGGGCATGGGCCTACAACTCGTCTCCGTCCAGATGTTCTTTCTGATGGCTCTGCACTTTTTAGGAAAACGCGAAGGGCTGCTCATGGCGGCTTGGGGGGGCATAGTGTACGGGGCGTGGTTCTTTTGGCATCCGGAAAAAACCATTCCCCTCACCGTCTTTCAAACATTCTGCGTCTCGTTGGTCTTTTTCTATATTATCGCTTTCATCATCGTCCAGGACATCCGAAAGGACGTCGAAGGCACCAAGGCGGTCGCCCTCCATTTCATGGGAAGCCTCGGTCTCAGCATCGGCCTCCTCTCGGCCGCCGAGGGCGAGGCCGCAAGCTCATACCGCGATCGCCTCAAGAGGCAGATATCCATTATCGCGTCAGCCCATACGATCGTGACCGGAACCGGCGACTTGCGCGAGATGGAAGTGGCGCCGGCCTTCCGCGCGTACGCAGCCTCGCTCTCCTCCGGCCACGGCAAGCCGGAACTCAGGATGGACGTCACCGCGAAGGAGAGGCTTCCTTCCGAGACCGTATACTATCTCCTCCTCGCGCTCGGAGAGTTGTGGGGCCGGTGCTTCGATGACGCCGCGCACGGCGCGGGAGGTTTGTACGTCTCGCTCGCCCGGAGCGGGCGGAACCTGATCTTCTCCGCCCGCCTCGTCGATCCAACGGCGCGGTGCGAGACGCCCGATTGTTGGCGGAGCCCCTTCCTGGACAGTCTCGTGACCCGACTCGGAGCGGAGCGGCTCGCCGAAGGCCAAAACGAATATCGCCTGGACCTAGGCCCGCTGTAGCGAGGCGATCTCCTCCAGCGAGAAGAGTCCTTCGGGGCGAAGGACGACGACCATACCGGTCTCCTGCCGTACGACTCCGAGTACGTATGCCTCCCAGAGCGTTCGGCCTTCGCCCTTCGCCGACTGTACGGTCCCCTCGTCGATCGTTAGGACCTCCGACACTCCGTCAACGATGGCCCCGACGATATGCTTCCTCTCTTGTCCCGAATCGACTCCCGATACACCAAAAACGATAACACTTGCGCCCTCCGTCGCATCGGTTGCTTCAAGGCCGAATTTCTGCCTGAGGTCGATGAGGGGAATCACTTGGCCGCGGAGATCCATCACGCCGCGTACGTAGGCGAGCGGCGACGGGATCGCCGTGGCCCCGGAGTAGGGAACGACCGTTTCGATTATCTGTACGTCCACCGCGTAATTTACCTCTTTGAGGTGAAAGGTTAGGTACTGCATCAGAACTCCTCGAACGCGGCGTCGTTCGCGGCGGGCAGAGTTATGGCCGTCATCGGCTGTGTGCGGATCGTCCTACGTACTGCGTCGCGGGGCGTCTTTTCGCCTTCCGGCTTCACTTCCGGAGCCGCTTCGTCTCCCCGTCCGTGAATCCGGAAGAAGGCAACGAGGTCGCGCAATTGGACCGCTTGGGACGAGAGCTCCTCGGACGAGGAAGCCAGTTCCTCGGATGCGGCGGCGTTCTGTTGGATAACCGCATCGAGCTGGGTCATGGCGGAAGTCACTTGGTCAATGCCGGCGGATTGTTCTCTGCTGGCCGACGCTATCTCCTGCATAAGATCCGAGGTCTTTTTGATGCCGGGCACCATCTCAGTCAACAGCGATCCTGCCTTCTCCGCGACCGCCACGGAATTCGTCGACAGTATGGAGATCTCCCCCGAGGCCTTCTGCGACCGCTCCGCGAGTTTCCTCACTTCGCTTGCCACGACGGCAAAGCCCTTGCCCGCCTCGCCAGCGCGGGCGGCCTCGATCGCGGCGTTCAAGGCCAAGAGGTTCGTCTGCCGCGCTATTTCCTCGATGATGTTGATGCTTGAGGCGATCTCCTTCATCGCGGAGACGCTCTGGACGACCGCTTCTCCGCCTTCGGTCGCGTCCGTGGCCGCTTTCCTGGAAAGCTGCTCCGTGCCGATGGCGTTGTCGGCGTTCTGCTTGGTCGTGGCGGAGATTTCCTCTATGGACGCGGAGACCTCCTCGGCGCTCGCCGCCTGCTCGGCACTACCCGATGAAAGGGACTGGGCGGTGGAGCTGATCTGTTCGCTGCCCTGCATCAAGTTGTTGGCCGACTCACGGATGGACGCGATCACATCGGACAGCTGCGCGACCATCTTCCGGATAGCCGCGTACGCTCCGACAGGATGTTCGGTGCCGGAGAAATCGATATCGAGCTCGCCCTTCGCCATGCGTTCCGCGATGTTCTGTATCTCGCGGGGTTCCGTGCCGAGCTGGCGCATGACGTTCCGGGGGAGCAGGATGCTGATCGTTGTGGCTCCAAGGAGGGAAATGACGATGAAAACGATCATGAGTAGACTGGCGCGGTCGGCCGCCTTGGTGTTGGCGGCGGAGATTTCCTCCGCAGCTTTCACGTTGTTCTGCATGATTTCGTCCATGCCGGCATCGTATTCGTCGAAGGCTTTCTCGAAGGCGCCTTTGCGGAAGTCCAAGGCGGCCTGAAGATCCCCCTGACCGAAAAGCTCGAGAATCTTGAGGAGTTGGGCCCGGCCGCCTTCCCGCTTTACGAGGAGGGCTTCAAAACTCGATTTATCATTCTCGTCGATATAGGTCGACTTGTAGTTCTCTATCACGGCCGCGGCGCTCTCGGCATGGTCCTTGATGATTCGGGCCAGCTCCTTGTCGTCGATCAGATCCAGAAGACGCCGGTCAACCGCGGAGACGAGCTCTTGCGCATCGGTATTGAGGGAATTGAGGTACACCAGGGGAACCGTGACCTTTTCGTACATGAACGTATCGCGCTCGTCAATTTTCTTCATGTTGACGATACCCAAGACGCCGATGATACAGGCGACAGCCACCACCGACATGAACGCCAAAAATATCGTTGTTCCTAGTTTCATATTCGCCTCCAAAGGAATAATAGAGATAATTTACATTTTTTAAGGTATTATTTGAACGCTACCTACGTCCATACGAAGATTTACGTAATTTTTGGGGCATCGCCGGGCTGGGCGACATACCTTAGTATAATAGACATATATAATTATGGAAATCACGTCACACCGAGGCAGTCCGCGTAACGGTTTCAGGCCATCTCGCGGAAGAGCTGGATGATAGAAATTCGGTTATTGATCGCGAGTTTCCTATAGACGTTTTGGAGGTGCGTCCGCACGGTATTGTCGCTGAGGAAGAGCCTGGTAGCTATCATCGTATTATCTTCCCCGGCGACGACCCGCGCGACGATCTGGAGTTCCCTCTTGGAAAGCGAATACGACTCGGCCAATTTCCTGAATCGCTCCCCGTCGTCCATCCGCTCCTCAAGATAAATCGCATACCGGAACGCGATGGTCCGCAAGGGGGTGATGTAGCTCGTCGGAAAGACCTTCACGTCGATCTTGCTGCCAGCGAAATCCGGGAAGGTCTCCGCCCTTTCCCCGACGATGCCTCCCCGTTGCCAGAGCGAAGCCAGAAACTTCGCGACCGCCAAGGACGCGTCGCCGGAATAGATCCGCTCGCATAAGCGTTCCGCGGCCTTATTGATGCGGATTAATTGGTTATGCTGGTCCACGACTATGATACCCGTAGCGAGCCCCGAAAAGATCGACTCGTCAATAGCCATTTCGGAGTGCGACGCAACGAAGTCGAGATGGCTCCTCAGCAAAGCGCCGACGGGCTCGTTCACCAAGGCGAAGATTTTCTTTTCCAGTTCCGTGAACGGACCTTCCTGCGCGGGCTTGAAGATCGCCAGTCCGCCGACGATGCGCCCGGTTCCCGCGAGCGGGAGCACCACGCTGTCGTGCGCATTCGCCGGCCTCACGATATCCCGGTAATATACGGAGCGGACGTATCGGTCCGCGCTCATGACATCGTGCGCGGTGATGAATTTCCGGGTGAGCAATTTCCGTTCTTCGGCTATCGCCCGCAAGAAAATCCCTTCGTCCCGATAACAATCCCTATACCGTTCTATCGCCGTTCGGGGGATGTCGGAGAAGACGGGGTAGCTGATCTCGAAGGTTTCCGTATCGAGCAGGATGAAAGCGGTATTGCCGAAGCCGAAGGCGGCCTTGAAACCGGCGATCAAGCTTTTGCCGAAAGCGTGCCCGCTGACGACCCGCGCGAGCGCGCCGACGAGGCGCAGACTCCGATTCGCGTAATCGGATTGGATGGACATACTCCGATACCGTCCCCGGCGGCCTCAAGACCGCCGCTATCAAGTATAGGCGGATCAGGGCCGTTTTGCGCCGCGCCGGCCTACGGCACCAATTCCCCTAGGTTCCGGATGACGCGATCCGCGTGCCGGGCCAGCGCCGGTATCTCGGCGGGCCAGAGGTCCGCGATCAGCTCGGTGGTCAGGACGGCGTCCAGGCCGGCAGCCTTGGCGCCCGCGAGTTCGTCGTGGCCGCCGTCGCCGATGAAGACGCTCCGGTCCCGCGCGGCGCCGGATCGCTCCAGGGCGAGCTCGTAGATCCGGGAGTCCGGCTTCATGCAGCCGACTTCCCACGAGAAGATCGCCGCGCGGAAGTAGCGGCTCAGGGGGCTCTCCTGCCAATAGAGGGAATCCAGGGCGTCGGCGTTGCTCACGAGGACGAGGGTCTTGCCGTCCGCGCGGAGCGCGGCGAGCGTCGCGAGGACGGAGGGGCGGATGACGGAAAAGGTCCTCCGATAGCGGCGCTTCCGCGCCTCCAGGACCCGCGCCACTCTCTCCGCGTCCGCGGAGACGCCCGTATGGGCCACCATGGCGGCCACGATCTCTTCGGGATCGCGGCGGGCCCCCGTGGCCCGCGCCGCGTAATCCTCCATCGCGGCCCGCGTCCACGCGGCCCGCTCGATGCCGAGGATGGAGAACTCGTTGTCCGCCGGCTCCGGGTTGGGTTCCAAGAGCACGAGCGTGTGGAATAGGTCGAAGAAGTAGCAGTCGTAATCGCGCATGCCGTCCTCGGCCCCCCGCGGCGCCCCCGCGGCGG
>JAEXTK010000195.1 GCA_023406985.1 Spirochaetota bacterium
TTCCCCGCCGGCGGCTGCGCCGGGGGGGGGGCGCGGCGACCGCGCCCGCTTCTCCTTCCCCCGCAACCAGGAGAAGAAGCGGGCGGGCGGCTCCAACCCCTGCCTCTCAGACTTCATCGCGCCCGCGGACTCCGGCAGGGAGGACTGGATCGGTCTGTTCACGGTGACCGCCGGTCACGGCCTCGACGCCCTCGTCGCGGAATTCGAGGCGGCCCACGACGATTACGGCGCGCTCCTGGCCAAGTCGCTCGCCGACCGGCTCGCGGAAGCGTTCGCCGAGGAACTCCACCTCCGCGTCCGCCGCGAACTCTGGGGGTACGCGGGCGACGAGCAGAAGACCCTAGCCGAACTGTTCGAGGCGAAATATCGGGGCATCCGGCCCGCCTTCGGCTATCCAGCCTGTCCGGATCACCAGGACAAGCGCATCGCGACCAAGCTGCTCGGAGCTGAAGAACGGTGCGGGATCACGCTCACCGAGAGCGCGATGATGCGGCCGGCCGCTTCGGTGTGCGGGCTCTTCTTCGCCCACCCCGCGTCGTACTACTTCGGCGTCGGCGTCCTGGCCGACGACCAGCTCGCGGATTGGGCCGCGCGCAAGGGCGTCGATCCCGACGAGGCGAGGAAACGGAGCGGCCGGACCTAGGGCTTCACGGCAGTACGATGGTGGCCCGGCCTACCTTGGTATGCTTGGCGGTAAAGCCGTCAGAGGACGAAGCGCCGAGGATGACCGTATGCTTTCCCGCGCTCAGCGGATGGTCCTTGGGGTCTCCGGAGTCCCGCGGGATCACGAAGGTCATCGTCGTATATCCGTCAGCCTCGGTGCCGCTGAACGAGACGAGGTCGTTTTTCCCTCCGACGTTGACGTCGGGCGCATGGCTCGTGGAAGCGACGCCGAAGTCGTCGCGCGCAACGGCGGTACCGTCCTTCACGTAACCGATGAGGAAATTCGCGTTCGCCATCCTGTTGGTAGGGTCGAAGCCGACCGCCACCCAACCCGAAACTTTGGAAGCGACGGTGACCTCCGCCGTGTCGCCGACGAAAACGATGGAAAGCTTTATGCCGTTCGACTCGGCGACGACAGCCGGCGCGGCCGCATCTTGGGCCGTCGCCGTCGCGCCGAAAGCCAAAGCGAAAACCAGGGAGAGTACGATCCGCGAGCGTAGGTTCATGGATTGCCTCCTAGGTTTCTAAATATAGTAACAACTCCGAGTCTGGGCGAGCATTTCCGGAAGCTCGGCGCGGGCAGGCCTCATCCCTTCGCCTGCGCGCCTATCCCGTACTCGGCCATTTTCGCGGCGAGGGTTTTTCGCGTGACGTCCAAGGCGCGCGCCGCGGCGGATCGGTTCCAGCCTTCCCGCTCCAACGCCAAGAGGATCGCCGCGCGCTCGCACCGGGCGACCACCGCGTCGGAGTATTCCTTGAGCCCGCGGAACGCCGCGGGATCGAGGGCGTCGCAGGGACACCCGGATTTCGTGTCCGCGTTCGCCCCCGCGGAAGCGGCGGACTCCGGAAGGGCGGGCGCGGATGCGGCGATCGCCGGCATTCCGCCCCGAGCGGCATCGGCGTTCGCGGTCCCGGCGTGCGCGGCCTCGGCGTGCGCGGTCCCGGCCGCCTCGGCGCTGCGGCGCTCGGTCCCCGAACCGGGGGCCGCCGACAGGCCGAGGAGCCGGCCGCTCGAGAGGAGGACCGCCTGGTTCACCGCGTTCTGGAGTTCGCGCACGTTGCCGGGCCAGGTATGGCGCATCCACCGCTCCATGAGCGCCTCCTCCACGCCTTCCACCGGCTTACGGTACTTCTTGGCGTAGCGGGCGAGGAAGTAGTCGACGAGGACGGGAATATCTTCCGGCCGGTCGCGGAGGGGCGGCAGCAGGACGCTGATCGTGTTGATGCGGTAGAAGAGGTCGCCGCGGAAGGCGCCGCGGGCGATGAGCGCCTCCAAGTCTTGGTTCGTCGCGGCGATCACGCGGATATCGACGTGGATCTTCCGCGTCCCGCCGACGCGCTCGAAGCTGGATTCCTCCAGCACGCGGAGAAGCTTGGCCTGGACCGCCTGAGACATGTCGCCGATCTCGTCCAGGAAGAGCGTCCCGCCGTGGGCGAGTTCGAACTTCCCGATCTGTTTCTCCACGGCGCCGGTGAACGACCCTTTCTCGTGACCGAAGAGCTCGGAGAGGAGGAGGGATTCGGAGAGGGCCGCGCAGTTGATGCCGATGAAGGGCCCATCGCGCCGCTCGCCGGAAAAATGGATGTACCGGGCCAGCACTTCCTTACCGGTGCCGCTCTCCCCGGAGAGGAGGACCGGCGCCTGGCTGTCCTTGACGCGGTCCGCCAGTTCCACGATGGCGGCGAATTTCGGGCTCCGCGTCACGATCTCGTGGGCGAACACGCTGGAGAGCAGCTCCTTCTTGAGGTAGGAGTTGTCCCGCTTGAGGCGGGCGAGTTCCAGGTGGCGGCGCACGGTCTCCAAGAGGTGAGCGTTGTCGATGGGCTTGAGGATGTAATCCGCGGCGCCGTCCCGCATGGCGGCCACGGCCGACTCGACGCTGCCGTAGCCGGTGACCATGATGACCGGGAGATCGGCGTCGCGCTTCTTGAGTTCCAGGAGGAGGTCGGTGCCCTTTTCGCCGCCCTTGAGGCGGACGTCCAGCACGGCGGCGTCCAGGACGCGGTCGCGGACCACGGCCAGCGCCGAAGCCGCGTCCTCCGCGGCGAAGGCCGAAAAGCCTTCCCGCTCGAAGAGCCGCAGGAGCCCCCTGCGGATACCTTCCTCGTCATCGACGATGAGTACCGCCGCCTTGGCTTCGTCGGTCATGTCTTCTCCTGGGCGGACGGCAGCTCCAAGCGCATCGCGGTTCCGCGGCCCACCTCGCTTTCCGCCCGGATGGTCCCGCCCGCGCGCGCGATGATGCCGTAGACCACCGAGAGTCCGAGCCCGGTGCCGTCCCGTTTCGTAGTATAGAAGGGATCGAAAATTCTGGGGAGGGCGTCCCGTTCTATACCGCGCCCCGAATCGGCGACGACGATTTCCGCATTGCCCGCGGCCGTTCTGGCCGTCGTCACGGAGACCGTTCCGCTCCCGTCCATGGCCTGGAGCGAGTTGGTCAGCAGATTGATGAGCACCTGCTTGAGTTCGTCTTCCGCCAGGGCAACGCGGGGAAGGTCGGGGTCGAGGGTGGAGTCGGCGGTGACGGCCGATTTACCGAGGGAGTAGCCCAAGAGGCGGAGCGTGGATCGGATGGCCTCGTTGGCGTCGGAACCTTCCGAGGCGAGCGGCCGCGGCGACGAGAAGTCGAGGAGTTCGCGCACGATACGGGCGATGCGGCGCGTTTCCTGTTCGATCAGCCTGAGCGACTCGGCCTTTTCGTCGTCGGGCTCCTCCTCGATGAGGTTCTGCGCGTTGGACAGGATCGAACTCAGGGGATTGTTGATCTCATGGGCGACGCCCGCGGAGAGCATGCTGACGGAAGCGAGTTTTTCCGCCTGGAAGATCTTCTCCTCGTAGGCGATGCGCCGGGTGACGTCCTCGGCGATGAGGACGCGCCGTTGCCGCCCGTCGGCCCCGGCGGGCCCCGCCGCGAGGGGGTATACCTTGAGTTCCAGGGTCCGCCCGTCGCCGAGGCGCCGGAGCACCGCGCGCGGCGAAGTCCCGCCGTCGGCGGCGAGTACGCGCGCGGACAGTCCCGGATCGTCCAGGAGCCGGGCGATTTCCGCGAGCGGCCTCCCCTCCGCGGCTTTTCCCTCCGCGGTTCCCGCGGGGTCGAAGAGGAGATCGAAGGCCCGGTTCGACTTCTCCACGACGAAGGCCGGCGACGATGGGGGGTCGGACTCGGGAAGCCCGCTTCCGCGCGCTTCTCCCGCGCCTCCGCGCGCCTCCCCTGCGTTACGTTGCGCCTCCCCCGCGCTCGCGACCACGGCGACGCCCTCCTCGAGCGAATCCAGGAGCTCCTCGTTGAAGACCGTCATTCCCTCGATCTCTTCGATGTAGCGCTCCCGTTCCAGGCGGTCGCTTTCCAGGTTCCGCGCCATCTCGTCGAAGCCGGCCACGAGTTCCGCGATTTCGCCGCTCAGACGATAGTCGCTCCGGTCATCCTCCGAGGGCGGGTTGCCTACCACGACGGCGAAATCGCCGTCCCGGACGCGCCTCATGGCGACGACGAGGCGGCGCACGGGGGCGGCGATATTGCTGGAGAGGGCGAGGCTCAGGAGGATGGTGAGGACGGCGCAGAGGAGGGTCGCCGTCATGACCGCGTATTGCAGGGCGTCCAGGCGGCGTTCGAAGTCCGCCTTGGAGAGGAGGGTGACGATGCGGACGGTGCGCGCCGTTCCGCGCGCGGTCGCGGCCGCGGGGGAGGCGTCGGCGACCTCCGCGCGGCCCTCGACGGCCGTGCCCGCGATTTGCACGACGACCCCCCACCGGGTCTTGTCCGCCTCCGCGTCGTTCAGGGTCGCGTAGATCGGTTTCGGCGGCCGCGCGGCGATGGCCTCCGCGATCCCTCCGGGATCGGCGCCCGCGACCAAGCCCCCGTCGGCGAGCACCAGCGCCCGCACGCGGGGAAGCGCGCCGAGCTGCTCGGCCAGGTGGTCGTCGATGCGTTTCAGTATGAAGACGTCGGCCTCCCGAAGGCGGAGGGCCCCGACGAGGTGCAGGCCCGTGGGCAGCAGCACCGCTTCTATGTAGGGGTGATCCTTCTCGTAACGGAGGAGTCGGCCGTCGGGGAGGGGGAGGGCCTCGGAGACGGTGGAGAACGCGACCGGGGAGCGCGCGGGATTCCGGGGCGAAACGACGGCGAATTCGGCGCCCGCCTCGTCGGCGAATTCGATGGCGCGGCCCGCGATGTCCGCGAAGGGACGGCTTCGGGGGTCGGCGCCGGCCGTTCCCCCCGCTTTCTCCGCGATCTCCCGCTTCGCCTCCTCGTCGGCGAGCGTGGCGACGGCGCGCCAGAGGCGGAGTTTCCAGGAATTGTACCCGTCGAAGGCGGCGACCGCCGCAGCCTTGAGCTCGGCGCGGGCATCCTCCTCCTGGTACCGCTCGACGGAACGGGATATGAGGGCGCCGGCGAGGATCGCCTGGATCGCGATGACCGCGGCGAAGGAGATCAGGGTCCGGGGGAAAATCTTCATCGGCGGCGCACCGCGCGGAAGCGGGTCGGGGGCATCCCGAATTTCTCCTTGAAGAGTTGGGCGAAGTATGACGGATTCTGGAAGCCGAGTGAATAGCCGATGTCGAGGACGGGCCGATCCGATTCCACGAGGAGGCGCGAAGCCGCGCGCAACCTGAGCTCGTTGACGAACTGCGTCGGCGTCATGCCGTAATAGCGCCGCATCTGGCGGATGACGTGTTCTCTCGATTTTCCGGAGAGTTCCGCGAGCCGCTCCCCGCCCGCGCGGAGGTTTTTCCTCCGCTCCATGGAAGCGCAGGCCGTACGGAGCCAATGGGGGGCGTTCTCCCCGCGCCGCTCTTCGGCGTCGCGCAGGAGCTCGATCGACAAATCGAGGAAGAGGCTTTCGGCCAAGGGGACCGCGAGCGGTTCGGCCACGGGTCGGTCCATCGCGCCGTGCCCCTCGAGCTTGCGCGCGAAGGACGTGAAGGCCTCGCTTCCGAGGACCAGCGCGGTACGCTCGGCGGGCGGCCGCGCGGCGAGGGCGGCGACGAGCCAGGCCCGCTCCGATTCGGACGCCCAAGCGACGGAGAAGGAGATGCGCGCGACGCGAGCTTCGCTTACGGAGGGGCCCGGCCGCAGGATTCCGCGGAGGGCCCGCGCCTCTCCGGGTACCACGAAGGCCGCATCGGGCGGTCCGAACACCCGCGCGCGCCCCGCGGCCGCGAACGATGCGCGCCCGCGCACGGCCACGAGGAATTCGTAGCGATCGGACGGCGCCAGGGGCGGACGGTACTGCGCGTCCACGCGCTCCATGAGAAGCTCGATGTCCTTCCGTCCGGCCCCGTCCGTGCCCACCGCCGCTTCCTAATGGTAGACGAACTGGCGCATCGCCGCGTCGTTGACGTTGTCCCGGGTGAAGAACTCGAAGCCGGGAATCACCTTCTTCGGCACGGTGGCCCCTTCACGGAAATGGCGCGCGGTCCATTCCACCGCGAGCGCTCCCATCTCCGCCGGCTTCTGGGCCAACACGAGATCCACCTCGCCGCGCTCGAGGGCGCCGATGAGCGTGGCCGTCGCGTCCCAGGAGGCCACCTTCACCGCGCCGGTGAGGCCGGTCTCCAGGATGGCCCGATAGGAACCCTGGGCGCTGAACACGTTCACCCCGAAGATGCCCACGAGGTCGGGATGCTTTCGGAGCATGTCGCGGGTTTGCCGCTCGGCTACGTCTTCGTCGTCCAGGCACCACTCGATGCCGACGAGCTCGATGTTCGGGTAGCGCGCGATGCCTTCCTTGAAGCCCTTCACGCGGCCGGCGATGGAGGACGCGTCCGGGTTGGAGGCCTGGCAGAAGACCTTCCCCTTTTCCCCGACGAGCTCCGCGAGGTGCTCGGCCATGAGGCGTCCGCCGAGCTCGTTGTCGGAGCCCACGTAGGTGAGGGGGAAGGAATAGTTCGAGGGGGAGGAATAGTCGCCGTTCCCGATGAAGGTGTCCACGGTGATGACTTCGATGCCGCGTTCCCGGACGCGGCGCAGCGGCTCCACGAGGATATCGGCAGCCACCGGGGCGATGAGAAGGGCGTCGATCCCCTTGGAGGTCAAGGCGGACTCGAGCGCCGCGAGCTGTTCTTCCGGCGTCCATACGGGCGGGTAGCGGGATACGAGGAGATCGACCCCGAGTTCGGCGGCCTTGGTCCGGATGCCGCTTTCGAGGGTGGTATAGAAGGGATCGTCCACCCCGGGAACGTAGAGGAAGCGGAGCGGCCTGTCCTTCCCGATAGCGGGCTTCCCGGCCTTCTGCCCGCAGGATACGGACGCGGCCGCGAGGACGCATGCGGCGAGGAGGGCGAACGTGCGCGCCGGACCGAAGGCGCGCCTCCGTTTTTTCTTTTTTTTCAGCGGATCGTTTTCTCGGCTCATACGGCAATCTTTATGCCGAAATCGTGCCAAGTGGGAAGAGCGCGGTTGTTGCGGTCTTTCGCAAATGGTGGAGGCGCGCCGTCCGAACGCGGCGGAAATGGTTAGCGGGGTATCCACGCTCGTGGATACCC
>JAEXTK010000198.1 GCA_023406985.1 Spirochaetota bacterium
ACCGGGGCGCGCCCGCCCGCCCCGGGGGGCCCCGGCAGCTCAGGCGGAGGCGACCGGATCCGCCGCGTCCAGCCCCACCTCCCGCTCGTCCAGAATCCGCTCCAGATTCATGACGAAGACGAAGGAGTCGTCCTGCCGGCCGATGCCGTCCAGGTACTCGCCCGACAAGCCGGAACCGAATCCGGGCGCCGCCTCGAGGTTTTCGGTGCTCAGCTCCACCACCTCGTGCACGGCGTCCGTGAGCAGTCCGACGAGGTCCATCCCGCTGTGCCGCGCGGCCTCCACCACCACGATCGCCGTGTCGCCGCCGATGACCGTCTCGCCCATCCCGAAGCGCAGGCGCAGGTCCACGACCGGCACGCCGTGGCCGCGGATATCGATGAGGCCCTTGAGGAAGGCCGCCGCGCACGGCAGCTTCGTGATCCGCGTCGGTTCGAGGACTTCCCGGACCCGGCTCACCGGTATCGCGTAACGTTCTCCCGCGAGGGTCATCGTCAAGAACTGATGTTCGAGTATGTCCGCCATGGCGCCCTCCTAGAACTGCTCGAAGTCGTCATCCCGGGAAGGGAGGGTCAGGCTCGTCGGCATCGGCCCCGGCTCGGTCGGCTTGGCGCGATGCGCCGCGGGAGGCGGCGCCGCGAGCGCGCTCGCCGCGGCCTGGCTCCCCGTGCCGCGGCCGGCTCCCGCGTGGGCCACCTTTACCCGCCGGGTTTCCGTCCGCGCCACCGCGGCGACGTCGCCCAATTTGAAGAAAGACATCGTCTCGGTGAGCTGAACCGCTTGGCCCGAGAGCTCCTCCGCCATGGAGGCCATCTCCTCGCTCGCCGAGGCGTTCTGCTGGATCACCGTATCGAGCTGGATCATGGCCTTGCCGATCTGCGCGGTGCCGGAGGTCTGTTCCTTGGAGGCCGCGGTGATTTCCTGGACGAGATCCGCCGTCTTCTTGATGTCGGGCACGATCCGGCCGATGATCTCGCCCGCCTTGACCGAGCTCTCCACCGTGGAGCTCGAAAGCTGGGTGATCTCCCCCGCGGCCTTCTGCGACCGCTCGGCGAGCTTCCGCACCTCGGAGGCCACCACGGCGAAGCCCTTGCCCGCCTCCCCCGCCCGCGCCGCCTCTATCGCCGCGTTGAGCGCGAGGAGGTTCGTCTGGCGCGCGATCTCGTTGATGATGTCGATCTTCTCGGCTATCTCCCTCATCGCGGCGACGGCCTGGTTCACCGCCGTCCCGCCTTCGCTCGCGTCCACGGCGGCCTTCTTGGAGATCTGTTCCGTGGCGAGGGAGTTGTCCGCATTCTGCTTGACCGTGGCGGCCATCTCCTCCACGGACGCGGAGACTTCTTCCGCGCTCGCCGCCTGCTCGGTCGCGCCCTGGCTCATCTGCTGGGCCGTGGAGCTGATCTGTTCGCTGCCCGCGGCCACCTGGCCCACCGCCGCCTGCACGTTGGAGACGATTTCGCGGAGCCTCCCTCCCATCTCGGTCAGGGACTTGTTGATGCCGACGAGGGTTTTCCCGTGGTCGGCCCGCACGTCGAGGTATCCCGCGGCGATGCGCTCCGCGAGGGCGGCGATTTCGCCCGGCTCGCCGCCGACTTGGCGCATCACGGAGTTCGATAAGAAGAAACCGACGATGACGCCGAGCGCCATCGCACCCGCGATCACCAGGATCATCATGAGTACGCTGATCCCATAGAGCCGCTTGGCCTGAAGGGCCAAATCTTTGGCGTTGGCATCCTTACGCGCGGTCGCCTCGTTGATCGCGGCTTCCAGCGCGTCGGTCTTCACCCTCCCCTCGCCCATAGAGAGCTTCGCGGCTTCATTCTCGTCCGCGAGTTCCTGTTTCATCGCCAGATCGATGATCTGAAGCCGTATCGGGACCCAATCCTCGAAAGCCGTCTGGGCGGCCCCTATGGTTTTCTTCCCTTCTTCGGTCGTGAATTTTTCCGCGGCCTGCTCGAGCAGTTCTTTTCCCTGCTTTATATAGACCAGGATATTCGCCTGGTGCTTGTCGCGCTCTTCCCGGCTGCTGGAGAGCAGGAGATTCTTTTCCGCTCGGGCAGCGTACAGCACGTTGATGTTCGCCTGATTGATCAACGAGAGGCCGATCAGTTCGTTCCGATACATAGTATCCGCCTTATCGTTGATGGCCCTCATGTTCCGGATACCGATTATTCCAACCACGAGCGACATAGCGGCTACAACGAAGAAACCGGTAAGTAACTTTGCGCGGAGTTTCATACATGCTCCCTGTAATGCGTTTCCGTTCGGGCTCTCCCTGACCCGAGCGTCCCCACCCAAATCCGATATCGATTCTATGGATCGCTCCGCCGGGAAGACGTAGGAGATCGAAGACACCTTGGGAAGGATTTTCCTGATTCCAGCGTAAAGGTTTTCTTACAGGCGACCTGGGGTCCAGCCCTTGTCGATGGCGTAGGCGATGAGCGCGGGATTGTTCGTCAGCTTCAGTTTGCGCATCGCCCGGTGCTTGTAGGTGCTCACCGTCTTGACCGACAGGTTGAGCTCGGCGCCGATCATGAGGAGCCGTTTTCCTTCCGCGTACAGCCTGAGGACGGAGAGCTCCCGGTCCGACAAGAGGGAATCCCCGTCCGATCCGCGCCGTCCGTCCATGAGCAGTTCCGCGTATTCGGAGCTCACGTATTTGCGGCCGGCGAGGATCTTCCGTACCGCGATGAGGAGATCGTCCGCGGAGCCGCACCGGTCCATATAGC
Source organism: Spirochaetota bacterium (assembly GCA_023406985.1). Classification (GTDB taxonomy): domain Bacteria; phylum Spirochaetota; class Spirochaetia; order Treponematales; family Breznakiellaceae; genus JAEXTK01. The sequence goes on from JAEXTK010000198.1 coordinate 2,730, forward strand.
CCGCGGCGCCGTTGCGGTAGGCGCGGTCGGCGAAGTCGCTCCCGCGCTGGCTATTCGCCACGAGGAACCGGGTTTGGGGCCGCACCGCGCGCACGTCCTTGACCAAGTCGAGTCCGTTCTTCCCCGGCAGAAGGATATCGATGATCGCGATATCGAACGCCGTCCCCGTAAGCTGGGAAAACGCCGCGAGCCCGTCCGCCTCCTCCCGCACCTCGCAGGGAGCGATTTCCGCGATGAGCGTCTCCCGCATCCCCCTCCGGATGAACGGATGATCGCAGACGATGAGGATCCTCAGCATGCGGAGGGCGGGATCCCGATGGTATAGTCGTATCCCGCGCGCGCTTTCCGCCGCGGATCGTTCAGCAGTCGCTCGGATGCCATAGTTCATGGCATATACCGACGGTACCGAGCTGTCCAGCGCCGGAAGAGGAGAAAATGGAGCTTTGTACGAAGGTATACCCCGACTATACGAAAGGATAGGGGAAACCGGGGGCCCGCGGAGGCGATTCAAGCCATCCGGATGCCGCGGTCGTGGAGGCGCTTGACGAATTCGATGCGCGAGGAGACCTGCACGCGCCGGTACATCGCGGACAGGTGGCTCTTCACCGCGGACTCGGAAATCGCGAGTTGAGCGGCGATGGCTTTGGTCGGGGAACCCGCGGCGAGGAGCACGGCGATATCGATCTGGCGCGGGGAAAAACCGAGGTCATGGAGGGACTCGCTCGAGATGCGCTCCGCGGGCGAGGGGCCGTGTTCGGCGAGCATGCGCAGGAGCAGGCCGGCCTGCTCGGCGAGGTTGAGCATGTCCTCCAGCCGGCGCTCTTCGCAGGTGATGTCCCTATTGATCGCGAGGATGAAGCGCGGTTCGCCCATCGAATCGAACAAGGCGATATTCGTCGCGATGGTCATGAAGTGCGAGCCGTCCTTCCGCCTGCACCGCATGCGGTCCTGGAAAAAGCCCGCCTGCGCGTAGCTGACCCTGATCCGGTTCGCGTACGACTGGACCGTCTCTCCCGCGGGGGTCAGGAACTGCGCGCTCCGACCGATAAGTTCTTTCCGGCTATAGCCGAACATGAGTTCCGCGGCGGGGTTGCAGTCGCATATCGTTCGGTCTTCGTAATCGATGAGGAGCACGGAATCGGAAAGGCCCTTGAGGAGCCGCTTGATGAGATGCCCCGCATTGATCTGAGCGAACGGGTCGTCGGTCGCCGGCTTCGATTCGCGCAAGACGAAAAGGAGATACCGCGCGTGGCCTTCATCGCGGACCACGTGACGGATCGTCGCGGAGTAGAATCGCCGGACTCCGGTAAAATCGATCACTCCGAGCCGGGTAGACGCCGTCTCCCCGTCGATATCCAGGAGCGAGACCACGGTAACGAGGCGGGAGCGGCTTTCCCTATCCAAGAGGCCGTCCAACCTGCGCCCGGCCGCCTCTTCCCGAGGAATGCCGAAGGACAGGGCGGCCCGCTGGTTGATCATCACGAGCGATGACTCCACGGTGGTCAGGAGGACGAGCGCCCTCGTCTCATCGAGCAGGGCGTCGACAAAGTTGTTGGGCGGGTAAGGCAAGGTCGACAGCGCCTCCGTATTCACTTTTTCAACCGACTCCTCCGCGGCTTACCAAGCGGCATCGCCCGGCTGCGCGGGCGACGTAACGCAGCGGAGCGCCGTCAAAACGGCACTATAGGCGGAGTCGTCGGAAATGCTCAAGCGCGCGCCGCGGAGGGCGGCCCCGCCGAGCCGGCTTCAGCCCGCCTTCGCGATGGCCGCGAGCCGGTCGCGGAGCGTGGGGTGGGAATAGTACCAGAAGGCGTAGAGCGGATGCGGCCAGAGGTTGGACGCGTTCTCCTTGTTGAGCTTCCGGAGGGCGCCGCCCATGGCTTCCCCGCTCGTCGCCCGCGCGGCGAAGGCGTCGGCCTCGTACTCGTGCTTCCGGGACAGGAGGGCGAGGAGGGGCGTGAGGAAGAAGGTCGCCGGACCCGCGACGAGGCTCACGATGAGGAGCAACGCGTGCTTGGAAGGTCCCGGGAAGCCGAAGGCCGCGTAGAGCGCGCCCCAGCCCATGCAGCGGTCCAGGACCCAAAACGCGACGAAGCCGAACAGGACCGCTATCGCCGTCATCTTGAGCACGTGGCGCTTCTTCTCATGGCCGATCTCGTGCGCGAGCACGGCGAGCACCTCGTCCTCGCTCATCTGGGCGATGAGCGTATCGAAGAGGACGATCCGCTTGAGGCGGCCCATCCCCGTGAAATAGGCGTTGGAATGCCGCGACCGCTTGGAGCCGTCCATCACGAAGATTCCGCCGTACCGGAAGGAGAGCTTCCCCGCGAGATCGCCGATCCGTTCCTTGAGGCTCCCCTCGGGGAGCGGCGAGAATTTGTTGAAGAGCGGCGCGATGAGGAGGGGATAGAGCAGGGAAAGGACGATGTCGATGGCGGAAAAGACGGCCGCCGCCCAAAGCCACCAGGAAGCGCCCGCGCGGTCTATGAAGGCGTAGAGGAGGAAGAGGAGCGGTAGACCGAGGGCCCCGCCGATCAGGAGCCCCTTGAGCCGGTCCAGGAGCCACGTCCGCGCCGTGGTCGTGTTGAAGCCGTACCGCTTCTCCACCACGAAGGTCCCGTACAGGTCGAAGGGCGCGGACAGGACGCCCTGCGCGAGGAGGAGCGCGCCGAGGAAGAGGACTCCCCGCCAATACGCCGAAACGACGCGGGCGCCGACGGCCGCGTCCAGGGCGCCGAAGGCTCCCGCGGCCGCGAGCGCGAGGACCGCGAAGGTCGTGAGGGGCGTCGCGAGGAAGGACAGCCGCATCCGCGCGCGCGAATAGTCGTGGGCCTTGAGCGCCTCTTCCGCGCTCATGCCGCTCGCGGCTTCCGGGGGGAGCTGGCCGCGCCGGCGGCCCGCCTCCCGGTAATTGAGGGCCAGGAGCGCCATCGACCAACCGAGGTCGACGAGGGATAGGACGACGAAGGCGAGGAGGATCGTGGAAGGCGTCATCGAAATAACATACCGCGAAATCGGTCCGCGTCAAAGTCCTGGCCCGCGCGGCCAGCCATCGCCGCAAGCTGCGCATCTATTTCGCTGTACGTTTCCCAAAGCTTCGGGACACTGGTATCAGTCTTCGTACGCCTCGAAGAGGTACCAATGATCGCAGAGGCGGATATAGACGATGTAGGGGCCGTACTCCGGGTACCGTATTTCTTCGCAGTCGTCGAAGGGTTTTTCCCGAATGGGGCTCTCGTCGATGAAGAAATTGATCGGCTCGGTCTCGGTGTAGTAGAACCCTCCCGCGTAACCCGCAGCCGGGACGCTATACGCGGTGTACCGGACGAAGGTCGCCGCGCAGTCCACGCCCCCCGCGATGCCGAGGAAACGCAGCTCCCGCCGGATCGCCGCGAGCTCCCGCTTTCCCGTCGGCCCGAAGGAACGCCCGTCGATCGCGGGCCAGGGGCCGGCCATGGCCGAAAGGCCGCGGGCGCGGAGGGCGATCACCATCTCGTTGAGCCGCGCGAACCGATGCTTCCGGTAACGGAAGAGGTTCCGGAGGACGCGGGCGTCCACCGCCCGCCCTTTTCGGGCGGGCCGGAAGATCACCCGGAGATCCGGAACCACGAGCATCACGATACCGATGCCGAGCGCGGAAAGGAGCGCCAAGCCCACCATGTTTCTATTCAAGCCGGTTTCTCTTCTCCGCTTTTTCTGGTTAGGGCCGTCCGACCTCGGCGAACGCGACTATGTAGTTGTGCCCGTATTTTTTCGCGCACTTGGGACAGGTCGTATAATAGAAGAAATACCGTTTCGCCGCGGGCTTGGAGGTCGCCGCGAGGTAGGCATCCAACTCCTTGATATAGCGCGGTACCGCCTGATACGGGCCGTCGAACACCTTGCTGATGAACGTTCCGGACAGGCGCCGGATATTCTCCGCCTCCGGGTGCGTCTTGGTGATGGCCAGGTACAGTTCGGATTTCCACGGAGAAGGATCATAGGCGAGCAACAGGAAATCCTTGAGGTCCGGCGCGATGCCCCATTCCTGGGCCTTGCCCCAGAGCCGGGTGATGGCCTTGTCGAGGAAGCCGGGAAGCGGCATATGAAGGAATTGCGGAATCGTCCCCATGAGGAAGGGCTTCTCCGCCCATTGGTGTTCGATGCCGTCCCAGGGCGCAGGATCGAATTCCGGGCAGCATTCTTTCTCTTCCATACTTTTTCCCCCTCTCCGTAACGATTTCTTGCCTATCGTCAGCGCAGCCCGAAGGCGTACGCGATGAAAGGAAGCGCGACGCAGAGCAGGCACATGACGACCGCATACGTGCCCGCATGCCGAACGAGGTGGCGATTCAGGGAAAGGTCCACGGTCGCCTCGAAGAATACCATCCAGCACATCACCCCGATCGTCACCATGTACGCGCCGCGGAGTACCGACTCGTGGAACATGATGTCGATGCCGTACAGCATGAGCACGCGGAGGGTGACCGCGATGCCGCACGCCACGCCCGCGACGAGGATGGTCAGGCAGACCGCGACGAAGACGGCCGACGGCTTGAGCTTCCCTTGGGGCGCGAATTTCCCGCTCGTTTCAGGGATGGGCGAGGGCCCGCGGTAGCGGGCGAGGATCGTGCAGAGCTTGACGAGCCCCTTCTCGGTACGGAGCGGACTGGAACCTATCCACCGGGGAGCCCGTTCCCGTAAGTCCGCCTGGGCCTCGGCGAGGAAGGACTCGAACCCGGCCTTCGTCCGCGTCTCCGCGGCGTCCCGCCTTCCCAAGACCGCCTCTACTCTTCTCCGGTACGCGGAAAACCAAACCCTGAAATAGACGTAGAAAACGGCGATGAGGGCCAAGGAGACGAGCAGGGCGATCTCCCGGGAGGTGAGCGGAACGACGGTCGGCATTTCGGCTCCTTCAACGTACGAGGATCAGGTTCGAGACGCCATTGTAGCTCGACCGCTCCGTTTCGTAAACGAACTATTCGCCGAACGCCCGGAGTAGCGGCCGCGCGACGGCCAGGATGACGGCGGCCCAGGCGAGGAGGAAGACGACCGCGAAGAGCCAGTTCTTCCCGAGCCGGATAGGCTGTTCGGCCGCGCGGGCGCGGGAGCGCTCCATGATCGCCCGCGGGATCACCGCGAGGGACCACGCGATGAGCGCGGGCAGGATGATGAGGTCGTCCAGGTACCCGAGGACCGGGATGAAGTCCGGTATCAGGTCGATGGGGCTGAGCGCGTAGCCCAGGGTGAAGAGGATGACGAGCTTCGGGAGCGGAGGCGTCTCGCGGTCAGCGTAGGCGTAATACAGCGCGGTGAGTTCGTGCTTGAGGGCCGCCGCGCGCGCCTTCATCGATTCCAGGATTCGCATGATCCGATGATATACCGTTCGCGGAGCGGAGTCGATGGAGCCTTGACCCCGCCCGCGCGACCGCCTAGCATGGGCTCATGAAATTTCTCCACGTCGCCGACCTCCATCTCGGGCGCGTCTTCCATGAGAGGTCGCTCATCGACGACCAGCGCGCGATGCTCGATTCCCTCCTGGACGCGCTCGCCTCGGACGATTTCGCGGCCCTCGTCATCGCGGGGGACGTGTACGACCGCTCGATTCCGCCCCCCGAGGCGGTCACCCTCCTCGGCTCCGCGCTCGCCTCCCTCCGGCGCCGCTTTCCCGCCCTCCAGGTGCTCATCATTCCCGGCAACCACGACTCGGCCGACCGGCTCGGCTACGGCGATCGCCTCTTCGCGGAACTCGGCATCCACATCGTTTCCGACGCCGAGCGGGCCGCGGAGCCGATCTTCGTAGAGAAGGACGGCGAACGCTGCGCCTTCTTCCTCCTCCCCTTCCTCACTCCCGGTGCCCTCAGCCCCCGCGCGACCGCCGAAAACGACCTCCCCATCCTGGCGGCCGCCGCGGAACCGCTCCGGTCGCAACGCGACCTGGCCGCGGAAGCGGCCTCCCGCCTGGAGGAGGCCAGGAAAAAGGCGATGGACGCCGGCGCCGCGGCCGCGGTCCTCGTGGCCCACCTCTTCGCCTCCGGAGGCGCCGAATCCGAATCGGAGCGCGTGTTCCTCGGCACGGCGGAACGGGTGGACATCGGCCGGTTCGCGGCCTTCGACTACGTAGCCCTCGGCCACCTCCACCGGCCCCAGGCCGTCGCGCCGAACGCCTGGTACGCGGGCAGCCCCCTCGCCTATTCCTTCGACGAGGCCGGGCGGGAAAAGGTCTTCCTCTCCGTGGGCGTCGGCCGCGACGCCGCGGACGGGAAACCCGCCGTGGCCATGGTACCGGTCGCCCCGCTCCGCCGGCTCAGGCGCCTCGCCGGCCCCTTCGATTCGTTCCTGGAGCCGCGCTCCTACGCCGACGCGCGCGAGGATTATCTGGAGATCGCCCTGGAGGACATCCGGCTCACGGAAAATCCCCTCGCCTTGCTCCGGGACCGGTTCCCCTACCTCCTCTCCGTCAAGCAGGACGCGGCGCTCGCGGCGGCGCGGGCCGCCGACGGCGCGGCGGGCCCGGCGCGTTCCCCCGCGGAAGGCAGGCGCGGCGCGGCGGAGGACTTCGAAGCCTTCCTCGCGGACCTCTACGGAGCGCCGGACGAGGCCGAGGTGGAGCTCTTCAGGACCATCGCGCGGGAGGTCGACGATGCGACCGCGTAAGCTCGTCATGGAGAACGTCGGCCCCTTCGTCGGCCGCGCGGAGCTCGATTTCGATTCCCTCGGCGACATCTTCCTCATCTCGGGCAAGACGGGCTCCGGCAAGACCACCATCTTCGACTCGATCTGTTACGCCCTCTACGGGACCCTGCCCGGCAGCCGCGAAGGGCTCGCCTCCCGCCTCCGGTCCGACTTCGCCCCGGAGGAGGCCGAGAGTTCGGTCTCGCTCGAATTCGAGCTCGGCGAGCGTACCTTCCGCATCGACCGGAGCCCCAAGCAGGAAAAACGAAAGAAGCGCGGCACGGGGCTGACCACCTCCGAAGAGACGGCGGTCCTCTACGAACTCACCTCGGGAGGCCCGGTCGCCCTGAGCGGCAAGAAGACCGAGGCGGACGAGAAGGTCCGCGCCCTCATCGGCCTTTCCGACAAGGAATTCTCCAAGATCGTCCTCCTACCGCAGGGCGAATTCGCCGAATTCCTCCGCCAGAATACGACCGAGCGGCGCGACGTGCTCCGGAAGCTCTTCCCCGTGGACCTCGCCGTGCGCGTCCGCGAACGCGCGATGGAGAAATCCGCGGAGGCCAAGGCGCGCCTCGCCGAGGCGGAGCGCAGCCTGGCGGAGCTGACTTCTCGCTTCCCGGTGGACGCGTACGATGCCGCGCGCGAGGCCGCGGTCCGGGCCCTGGAGACGGCGAAGGCGGAAGCGCAGCGCCTGGAGGCCGAGGCGGGACGCCTCACGGAAGCCCTGCGCGCGCGCGAAGCGGAGGCGGAGGCCGAACGGCGGCTCGCGGACGCGGCGGAAGCGGAGCGCGCCGTGGAGGCCCGCGCGGAGGAGACGGCGGCCGCCGAAGCCGCCCTGGCG
>JAEXTK010000240.1 GCA_023406985.1 Spirochaetota bacterium
CCGGCGGACCAGGTTTCCCCGTCCAGGGACACGCCGCCCCAGGCGCTGAAGGCGACCGGGGAGAGGCCGAGGAAGGAGAGGTCGGCGGCGAGGGCGAGCCCCGCGCTGCTGGCGGCGGAAAGCGAGGCCGGCCCTTCTCCCGAGTACGCGGTGTCCAGGTAGGCGGAGAGTTCCACCGAACGGAAGAGGGCCAACTCCGCGAAGCTGAACGAGGCTTCGGCCGAGCCGACGGCGAGTTCCAGGTTGCTGACCGCCGCCACCGCTTCCTGCCGGGCTGCCGCGGAACCCTTCTCCAAGGTTCCCCGGTACCCGTCGCCCTCGGCCAACGCCGTCCCCGGTCCTTCCAGGGTCCAGCGTCCGGCCATGCGGCCGCGGAATTCCAGGAAGCCGAGATACCCGGCCCGCAGCTCGGCGTTCCAGGCGGGGCCCCGGTTGCCCAAATCGTCCGCCCGCCACAGGGCGTCCAGGGAGGGGCGGATCGAAAAACGACCGCCCCGGTCGGGCGCCGAGCGCACGCGGAGGCCGAGGCCTCCGTCCGCGTACCATGCGGCGTCGTCCTCGGTCGCCCGCATGCCGCCGTCCGCGAGGAGCCGCGGGACGATGGCCGGGAGCGGAACGCCCGAGAGGACGGAGACGAAGGACGCGTCGGCGATGAGTTCCCACGCGCCGCGCTCTCCGCTCGCGTAGAGCGCGGTTTTCAGGACCCCCAGGTCGAAGGGCGCGAGGCGAAGGGCGGCGATCGCCGTCGCGGGGTTGTCGAAATCCGGATCGAAGCGGTACAGGCCGCCGAGGCTGGCCTCCGTGCGGCCGAAGGCGAGGCGGGCGGCCGCGCCGAGGAAGCGTTCGTCCTCCAGGAAGGGTGACCCGCCCTCCATCTCGTCGAAGAGGCGGAGCCGCGGGAGGACGGCGAACTCCGGCGTCGGGCGGGGATCGGTGGACAGCCGCGCTCGGCCTTTGACGAAGGCCGCCACCTCGGCGGCGCGCCGGGCGCGGAGCTCGGGGTCGAGGGGGGCGGCGCGCTCATCGCCGGCGAGGGCGAGGACTTCGCCCATGGCCGCGGCGGCCGAGCTTTTCCCGCGCCGCACGAGCATCTCCGACCGCGCGAAGTCCATGAAGGAGACGTCCTCCACCTCGCAGCGGATCACCACGGGGCGGAATTCTTCCATCTCGGCGACCGCCCGGCGCGTCTTGCCGATGTCGATGGCCCGTCCCAAGATCACGAGCGGGTTGTTCAGGTTGAGCTCCACGTCGTAGAGGGCGGTGGCCGCGATGACTTTCTTGCTGTATGCGGCGGCGGCGGCCACGGGGACGAGGTTCGTCACGCCGCCGTCGCTGAGCCGCAAGCCGTCCATATCCACCGGCTGGAAGAAGGCGGGCAGGGCGAAGGAGGCGATGAGGACGTCGCCGAAGTCGCCGGAGGCGAGGTGGACGGGCCGGCGCGTCTTCAGGTCCTCGGTGACGATGAGGATGGGGATGGGGAGGTCGGCCAGGTCCCGGTCTCCGCCGAGCAGGGTCCGCATGGCCGCCTTGAATTTCCGCGCGTCCAGGAGTCCGCCGCGGAGGGGGATGACCGGTTCGAAGAGGGCGGCGAGGTCCGTCTCGGCGACGAGCTTCTCGATGTCGGCGGGGGCGTAGCCTGCGGCGTAGAGCAACGCCACGATCGCGCCCATCGAGTTGGCCACGATGTAGTCGGGCCTGACCCCGGCGTCCTCCATGGCCGCGAGCACGCCGATGTGCGCGAAGGCGCGGGCCGAGCCGCCGGAGAGCACGAGGCCGAGGGGTTCGCGTTCGGCCCTGATCGCGTCGAGCCGCGCCGCGAACGCGTCCATGCCGCGTTCGATGGGGTCGTTCTTCAGGGTGAAGGGGTTGGTGGGTTCGAAGAAGGACTCGGCGGGGAGGGCCGCCGCGGACAGGACCGCGAGCAGCAGGGCGATGGCGAGGCTTCGGCGCATGGGCTCTCCTTGAGGGAGCACTATACACCGAAGCGGGGAGGGCGTGGGAAGGCGAGGAGCTTTTTTGATCGAACGCGGGGACTAGTCGAATGAGCCGGTATTCGCGGGATCGCCCTTGACAGCGGATGGGTCTTTAATTAAACTTAAGTTACTTTAATATAGGTTAAGAGAGGCCAACCATGCGCTATAGATTCGGGGAGAAGATCAGGGCCGTGCGGGAACGCCGCAGCCTGACGCTCAAAGACGTGGCGGAACGGGCGGGGGTCAGCGAGAGCCTCGTCTCGCAGATCGAACGGAACCGCGTTTCCCCGGCCATCGATACGCTGCTGTCGCTCGCCGACGCCCTCGACATCGATTTGGAATACCTCTTCTCCGATTATCGCAAAGAACGGTCGGTTCGCGTCCTGCGGTGGCAGGAGCGCACTTCCTCCACGCGGCCCGGCGTGCTCTACGAGAAACTCGCCCAACTGGACGGGGAAGGGCAGGGCCGGCACGGCATCGAAGCCTACTATATCACGCTGGAACCGGGCGCGAAGACGGGCGGCACGGAATACGGCCACCCCGGCTTCGAGCTCGGGATCGTCCAGGAGGGCCGGGCCGAGCTGACCGTCGGGGCGAAGAGCTACGTCCTCGAGGTCGGCGATTCGGCCACCTTCCGCGCGGACTCTCCGCACGTCCTCGCGAACGCGGGGTCGGGCGTCCTCAAGGTTTTCTGGATCATCACGCCCCCCAAGGGCGAGAACGTGACCGGAGGTTGAAGGTATGGGAAAGACGACTGCGGAAAAGATCTTCGATACGCACACGGTGGACCGGCCGTTCGGCGAGGCGTGGGTACTGAGCCTGGACGCGGTCTTCTGCCACGAGATCACCACCCCCACGGCCATCGTCGACCTCCAGGAGAAGGGCATGGACCGCGTCTTCGATCCGGAGAGGATCAAGGCCGTGATCGACCACGTGACGCCCGCGAAGGACTCCAAGACCGCGACGCAGGGCAAGATCATGCGCGAGTGGGCTCGGCGGCACGGCATCCGCGACTTCTTCGACGTGGGGCGGAACGGCGTCTGCCACGCCCTTTTCCCGGAGAAGGGTTTCGTCCGGCCGGGGTACACGATCATCATGGGCGATAGCCACACCTGCACCCACGGCGCCTTCGGCGCGTTCGCCGCCGGGGTGGGGACCACGGACTTGGAAGTGGGCATCCTCAAGGGCGTCTGCGCCTTCAAGAAGCCCGAGACGATCCGGGTGAATCTCAACGCTACGTTGCCCGAGGGCGTGGCCGCCAAGGACGCGATCCTCGCGGTGATCGCGAAGCTCGGGGTCGGCGGGGCCACGGACAAGGTGATCGAGTTCCGCGGGCCCGTCGTGGACGCGATGAGCATGGAAGGCCGCATGACGCTCTGCAACATGGCGATCGAGGCGGGCGGGACCTGCGGGATCTGCATGCCGGACGCGACGACGGTGGATTACCTCTGGCGCTTCATCGGACCGGACGGGGAGGGTCGCTACGCGACCAAGGACGCCGCGCTCGCCGACTTCGCGCGGTGGCGGAGCGATCCGGACGCGACGTATTGCGCGGTCGTGGATATCGATTGCGGCGCGCTGGAACCGGTCGCCACCTTCGGCTACAAGCCCGACCAGGTCAAATCCATCCGGGAGCTCGCGGGTACGGCGGTGGACCAGGTCTATATCGGCTCCTGCACGAACGGCCGGATAGAGGACCTCCGGGAAGCCGCGGCCGTGCTCCGCGGGAAGCGGATCGCCGACTCGGTACGGGCCATCGTGTCCCCCGCGACGCCCGCCGTGTACGCGCAGGCCCTCGCGGAGGGGCTCATCGAGGTGTTCATGGAGGCCGGCTGCTGCGTCACGAATCCCACCTGCGGCGCCTGCCTCGGCATGTCGAACGGCGTGCTCGCCGAGGGCGAGGTCTGCGCCTCGACGACGAACCGCAACTTCTTCGGCCGCATGGGCAAGGGCGGCATGGTCCACCTCATGAGCCCCGCCTCCGCCGCGGCCGCCGCGCTCGCGGGTTCCATCGCGGTAGCCGAACATCCATAAGGAGCCGGGCATGGCAACCTGGGACCCCGCGCTCTACCTCAAATTCGGCGCCGAGCGCTCGCGGCCCGCGCTCGATCTGGCGCTCCGCGCGGCCGGCCACCTGACCGGCCCGCCGCCCACCCCCCCCACCGCCGCCCCCGGGC
>JAEXTK010000267.1 GCA_023406985.1 Spirochaetota bacterium
GCGCCGCGCGCCGCGGCCGAGGAATCGCTGCTGCGCTTCAACCTCGCGCTCAAGAAGGGCCGCGAGCTTTACGCGTCCGGAAAGGGGGCCGAAGCCTCCGCGGAGCGGAAGTCCGCCGTAGCCCTCAAGGCGAACGTAGCGGTCAAGGACGGCTTCGAGAATGCCTCAGCGGTGTTCGCGGAAGCAGATGCCGCCTTCAAAGCCGAACAGTACGAAGACGCGGCGGACCTGTACGCCGAGGCCGCGGGCCTCTTCGCGGTGGTGCGCACGGCGGCGGCCGATAAGCGGAGCGCCGCGGAGGCGGCGATCGCGGAAGCCGAACGCCGCCTGTCGGACAGCGAGCGCACCGCTTTGGCCGGCGACGCCGTGCTCGAAGGAGGCAACCGATGATCCGCTCCATTCGAACCGCAGCGCTCGGCGCGCTCCTCCTGATGGCCCCAACGATTTCCGTCCTCGCGGACCCGGTAACTTTGCCGGAGCCGGTCATGGACGAGGTCGTTTCCGAGGCGATTTCGCCTCAGACGACTCCGGACGCCCTGACCCGCGATCCGCTCGGGGAGCCTGCGCTCGCCGCGCTTTGGCTGCTCGACCCCGGCGCTCCCTTCGAGTCCCTGACCTTTGAGGCGATAGCCGCCCTGGCTCAGGCCGCGGGACCCGCCTCGGATGCCGCGCCGACCTCCATGACCGAGGCCGAGCTTACCGGCCTCCGCAACAACCAGTACTTCAAGGAGAGCCTCCGGCTCAAAGCCTTGGCGCTCGAAGCCTTCGAGTACGGAGATTACGACGCGTCGGCCAATTACGCGGCCGAGGCGGCCCGGGCTGCCCTGCGGTCCGACGAGTACGTGGCGATGCAGCTCAAGCGTAAGGCCGCCGGCGACGGCATCGCCTCCGCACGGGAGCGGCTCGATTGGGCCGCTTCGATCGACGCCGAACGGCGGTACGCCCAAGCGTTCTCCGAAGCGTCATCGGCCTATCAGGACGCCGTAAACTCCTATTCCATGGAGGCGTGGGACGCATCGATCGAAGCCTCCAAGCGGGTGCTCGCGCTCCTCGCCGACGTCAGCGAGTTCTCCGTGCTCCCGGCCCGGTACACGGTCAGGACCTGGAAGGAATTCAGGGATTGCTTCTGGAACATCGCGGGCTACCCGTTCGTCTACGGCGACGCCACCCAATGGCGGAGGCTCTACGAGGCGAACAAGTCGAAGCTCCGGCGCCCGGACAATCCTGATCTGCTCCATCCGGGCACCGTGCTGGACATCCCGAGCATCAGGGGGGAAGTCCGCGAAGGAATGTGGGTGAAGGATCGCGCTTACGCGCCCCTTCCCAAGCGCAAGTAAAGCGTAAGCGCGGAGGCCATGAGGGCGTGCACGTACGGCGGCCGCCCCATCCCCGCGATCACGTCCGCGACTTTGATGAGCTCGGTGTCGACGTATTCGTCGGCATCGAGCTTTTGTTTTCCCTCCCGATGGAGATCTTCCGCCAGGAAGATGTGGACCGCGTTGGCCATGATGGCCGGGTTCGGGTTGAACGAGCCGAGGCGGCGGAGTCCTCCGGCCTGCCAGCCGGTTTCCTCCGCGAGTTCGCGGCCCGCGGCGGCTTCTCCGTCCTCTCCGGCCTCGATGACGCCGCCGGGAAATTCCAGGCTGAGGGAATTCGATCCATGTCGCCATTGGCGGACCATCAGGAACCGGTCGCCGTCCGCCTGCCGGATCACCGGCACCACGATCGCCCAATCGGGGGCGTCCATGACCGTGAACGTGCGGTCGACGCCGTCGGGGCCCCGGCTGCGCGTGTCCCGGACGGAAAAAACCCTGCAGCGGTAGACTTCCTTGCGCTCGACCTCGTTCCATTCCAGATGTTCATGCATGCCGGCTACGATAGCTTTTTGACGTACGCGCGTATATACTCAAAAGACCGACGAGGAGAGCTGGCAGGGTGACGATTTTATTCGCCACGACGGTAGAAGAGGAGCGGCTTCGTTTCCTCGATCTCGTGGCCCTGAAAGGGTTGGACTATACCGTTCGTGTACCGGTCTCGCTGCAGGATGCGGATCGCATACTCGCCGAGGAGAAGGTGGGGCTCATCGTCACCGACCTCTCCTTCGCCAACGGCGCCTTCGCCGATTGGCTGATGCTCTGGCCGCGGCCGTTCATTATCCTCGCCTATTACGGAGAAGAGGCCCGATTGGACGGGCTCATCCGTGACGAGGCCTGTTCTTTCGTGATGCGCGACAGTTCCCATCGCCACCTCGGCTCCTTGCCGACCATGATCCGCAAAGTGCTCAACATCAGCGAGAGCCGCGATCGGCAGAACGCGCATTTCCAGATCAGCGAGCGCCGCTACATGGAACTCGTGAGCGTGCTCCCCGACATCGTCTACATCCTGGACGGCCAGGGGCGCTTCTCCTATATGAACGATTCCATTTCCAGCCTCGGCTATACGGCGGCGGAGCTCATCGGCAAGCATTTCTCGGTCATCATCGACGCGGAAGACGTGACGAAGGTGAGCCGGGATATCGTCTTGCCCGAGCTGCGGGGGCGAGAGACGGGCGACGCCGGCGCCCCGAAACTGTTCGATGAGCGGCGATCCGGACACCGCATGACCCGGGACCTCATCGTGCGCCTCCGCACCAAGCCGGCGCCGATAGCCACGGAAGCCACCGGCAACGTGAGCGCCTTCGGCGAAACCTTCGGCGAGATCTCGTGCGTCGGCTACATGCTGCCCGAGTACGAGGGAAGCGGCATCGGGACCGTCGGCATCATCCGGGACGTGACCCTGCGCAAGCGCGAGGAGATCAAGCTCAAGGAAGACTTGCGGGTGAAGGATGTCCTGCTCAAGGAAATCCATCATCGGGTCAAGAACAACCTCCAAGTCATTTCCAGCCTCATCAGCCTCCAGGGGGCCGTACTGGCGGACGAGGAGTCCCAGCTCGTATTCCAGGACTGCCAGACGCAAATCCAGTCGATCGCCATGGTGCACGAGCAGCTCTACCGCTCGGATAATCTCCAGGCCATCGATATGGCGTCCTTCCTCACCTCGCTCGTGGCGTACCTCCTCCGCGTCTTCAACGTCGACGAGGGGCGCGTCGTTTCCGAAGTGGAGTGCGGGTCCCTCTCCCTCGGGATCGATCAGGCCACGCCCGTGGCGCTCATCGTGAACGAACTCGTGTCCAATTCGATCAAGCACGGACTCGGCCGCGACGGCGGGACCATCTCCGTGACGTTCGATCGGATGGGCGACGGCCGGCTCCGTTTGACCGTCCGCGATTCCGGAGACGGCCTCCCCGAGGACGTCGACATCGAAGGGTCCAAGACCCTCGGTATCCAGCTCATCCGCGCCTTGACCTCCCAGCTCGGCGGCGAGGCTTCCTGGGAGAACGCGCAGGGAACCCTGTTCACGCTCGTCTTCCCCTATCAACCACCCCCCTCCCTCGGCCTGTTTTGACAAAGCGGGTCTCCGGCCCTATGCTGAAAATGAGACCATCGAAGCAAGGAGGTTGGCAATGGCGATCATAACCCTTTCCCGTGAGATCGCTGCGCTCGGCGACGAGACGGCCCACGAGCTGGCGAAACTGCTCGACTACCGCTTCGTGGACAAGGCTTCGCTTGAGCAACGCATGGCGGCCCTGGGATTCAGCGAGCGGAAGCTGGAGAAGTACGACGAGCGTAAGCCTTCGTTCTGGGCATCCTTGTCCCAGGATAGGGATGACTACCTGCACTGCTTGAGGTCGGCGATGTACGCGGAGGCCTCGCAGGGTAACTGCGTGTTCATCGGACGCGGGGCGATGGCCGTTTTCAAGGACGTGCCCGCGACCGTATCGGTGCGGTTGGTGGCGCCTCCGGCGATCCGCACGGAGCGCGTGAAGAGCTACTTCCGCTGCGACGACAAGCGCGCCAAGCAGATCATCGAACAGAGCGATCACGACCGCGCGGGCTTCCACCGCTACTTCTTCGATTCGGACTGGACCTCTCCCGACAATTTCCATATGACGATCAACACCGGCTTCCTGCACCCGGCCACCGCGGCCGAGCTCATCAAGGAATTACGGGACTTGGTCATCACGAGCGAGGCCGAGGCGAAGTCGCGGATCAAGCTCCGGGACCTTTCCTTGGCCCAGACGGTCGTGAGCCGTATCCTCTATGAGAAGAAGATACCGGTCCATTTCCTGGAGGCGAAGGCCGACGACGGCGCCGTCGTGCTCCACGGGGTCGCGAATTCTCAAGCCTCGGTGGAGGCGGCGGTGGCCGCGGCCCGTGACACGGAGGGCGTCCGCTCCGTGGTCGGCGAGATCCAGGTGGTGCAGGAATATAGCGTGATGCCGTAAGGCGCTATCTTCCCCTCGCGCGAGACGCTCGCTATCATGGGGAGAGGAGTATCCATGAAAAGCGACGAAGCGCTCGCGCGGCTCCATGAGCTCGATCGGGCCCATAGAACCATAGCCAGGGTATCCGCGGTTCTCCAATGGGACCAAGAGACGTACTTACCTCCCGCGGCGGTGGAAGAACGCGCAGATCAACTCGGCGTACTGGAAGGCATCGCGCACGAGCGCGCGACCGATCCCCAAATAGGAAGACTCTTGGAGCGGCTCGGCTCCGTGAGCGATAATCCGCGGGGCGACGCGTCGCTTCCCGACGTGGAACGCGACTTCCTCCGCGTGCTCCGCCGCGACTACGAGCGCGCGACGGCGCTCCCCGCCGATCTCGTGGTCGCCCAGGCCCGGGACGCCGGCCTCTCGCAGGCCGCGTGGGTCCGCGCGCGGGCCTCCGACGATTTCTCCGCCTTCGCACCCCATCTCCGCACCATGATAAACCACGCGAAACGGAAGGCCCGCTGCCTCGGCTTCGCGGAGCGGCCCTACGACGGCCTCCTCGACCTGTACGAACCGGGTATGGGGGAGGACGCCATCGCCACCGTATTCGGCCCCCTCCGTGACCGTCTCTCCGCACTCGTGCGTCGCATCGCGGCCAAGGGCCCCGTCGATACGTCCTTCCTCTCGCGGGTATATCCCGTCGAAGCCCAGGACGCGTTCGGCCGCGAGGTCATGCGGGACCTCGGCTTCGACCTCGCGCGCGGCCGCCTGGACTTGAGCGCCCACCCCTTCACGACCACGCTCGGCTGCGACGACGTGCGCATCACCACGCGCTACGCGCCCACGAATCTCGCCTCGGGCCTCTTCTCGATCATCCACGAGACCGGACACGCCCTCTACGAACTCGGCTTCGGTCCCGACCTGCGGCCTTCCCTCCTGGCGGAGGGAACCTCCATGGGCATCCACGAATCCCAATCCCGGTTCTGGGAGAACGTCATCTGCCGCAGCCTGCCGTTCTGGCGGGGGAGGTTCCCCGCGCTGCGCGCGGCTTTCGGCGACCAACTCGCGGCCGTCGACGCGGAGGAATTCTACCGGGCGGTCAACGTCGTCCGTCCTTCCCTGATACGCGTGGACGCCGACGAGGTGACGTACAGCCTCCACGTCATCCTGCGCTTTGAATTGGAGCGCCGCATCTTCGGGGGAACGCTCGACGTGGACGACCTACCCGGCGCCTGGAGGGCCCTCATGAAGGACCTGCTCGGCGTGGAGAGCGAGCGTGACGCCGAAGGCGTACTCCAGGATGTCCATTGGTCGATGGGGGCCTTCGGCTATTTCCCGAGCTACGCGCTCGGCAACCTCTACGGACTCCAATTCTGGCGCGCGCTGAAACGCGACCTCGGCGATATGGACGCGGAGATCGAGGCCGGCCGCTTCAAGGCCATCCTCGCCTGGTTGAGGGAAAAGATCCATTCGCAGGGCCGGCGGATGGATCCCGCGGACCTGCTCGCCTCGGTGACGGGCGAGCGGCTCGATTCGCGCCCCTTCACCGACTATTTGGAGTCGAAGTACGGCGCCCTCTATTCCCTCTGAAGCCTTCGCCGCGGCGCGGGATTGGCTCTACCTCGCTGCGGCCATCCTCGGCATGGCCGCGGCCGCGGCCACGCGACTGTTTGCCCGCGGGCTTGACGGCCGGCGGCGGAACCGGATCGTCACGGTCGCGCTCGCGCTCCTTTCGCCGGCGGTGGCGGCCGCCGCCGTCTCCCTGATCGCCGCCGGTTCGCTCGCCCCCTACGATCGCTCCCTCTTGATCGCCGCGGCCGGCGTCCTGGCCTCCTCGTGCATGGCCGTCCGATTCCCGCGCGCCGTCGGTTTCCCGTGCGTCGTCGGTATCGGCGCCGCCGTCGCCCTCGTCGGATACTGCGTGCTCGGCCTGCCTCCCGCGCGCGGCGAGGCCCCCATCGGTCTGGTGGTCATGGGGGAGGGCGGGACCGCCTCCGTACGCTTCGACCCGCCCGGCGGGGAAACGCGGGAGGCCGTGATCGCTCCAGATCCGGCCCCGATCCGCGCGGAAGCCCTGTTGGTCGGCTTCGATAGGCTCTGGCCGGTAGCGGGCGGGACGGAGCGCCTCGCGCTCCGCTCGATCCGTTTCGGAGAGGACGGCCCCGCGATCTCCGGCGCGGGCCTACCCCTCGATCCGATCGTCGATTCCCGCTTGGTCGCGGGCGGGAAGGTCGCCGTCTTCCCCGGTATCCGCGCCGAACTCCTGGTCGGCGTACGCGCGGAGGATCGCCTCCCCGCGGGGACGCGCCTCGGGATCTATCGGAGCGCGGAAGCCCTCCGGTTCCTTCCCTAAGGTTTCAGGGTCAAGGAACCGCGGCCCCCTTCCGATCATATCGAAAGTATGATGGTCACGCTGTACAAAACGGATGCGGCCGGCAGGCTGCGCTTCTACACCGTCCACGACCTGCAACGCTCGTTGCTCGGCTCGTATGCCTTGACCGCGCGCATGGCCATCGCCGAGGCCCCGGGAAAGGAACGGCTCTTCCACTTCGATGATGAGGAGGAGGCCGAAAAGTGGCTGGAGCGGACGCTCCGCGCGAAGCGGCGCGCGGGATATCGGCCGCTCTACCGGTACGCCTCCGCGCGGGAAGGCGGCGCGATATTGGGCCGCTGCCTGGACCTGCTCGCGGGTTAGGGCTGGTCGCCGTTCCTTCCGGCCCTTCGATCCTCCGTCGGTCGCGTCGCTTCCTTAAAGAAGAAATATCCCTTATCGACGACCGAAAGCGCGACGAGGACGCCCGCGGCCGATTCGACATAGGAAAAAACGCGCAGGAAGCGTGCGGGAACGACGAGTTTCAGGGCAACGGCCGCGAACAAGGTCATGATGGTGGCGACCGCGATCTTGCCGAAAATGGTCGGCTTAGGCTCGACACGTTTCTTGATCAACAGCACGAACAGCATGCCGACCGCTTGGAAGAAGAGCCGGAACAGGATGAGCGCGCACAGCCAGGACGGAATGAGGTCGTAGGTGAAGTAGGCGACGGCCACGACGATCAACAGCGCGTAATCGCTGATCGAATCGAGCAGCTTCCCCATGATCGTGACCTGGTTCCTCGTGCGCGAAATGTGCCCATCGATCAAGTCGGTGAGGAAGGTGAGGACGAGCGCGGGGATGAGGATGGGCACGACCGGGAAATCGCGGGCGGCCAAAATGAGGAACAGGACGAATGGCAGCATGCTGATGCGGAACAGGGTCACCTTATTCGCCGCGTTCACCCTCATGAGCCGTTCGCCGGTGTTCACGTTATAGAAGTAGGATGAGCCGGCCAGGAGGAACGCGCCGAGCGCGACGTGAGCAACCGCTTGTACGGCCATGTATGAAGCGATGAATGACGGCGAGAAGCCGAACGCGGCGGCGATCGCGATAAAGGCAATCGCTTCCAGCGCTCCATAGGTGCCGACCACGGATGCGATCGACACGGAGAGGGGCGTTCCACGAAGGGCTTTCATGCGGGCTCCCGTACGCTGAGTCGGAGCATACTATTACTTGACATCCCACTTGTCAAACCCCATACTCGCCGTATGACTGCCGCAGATAAGGTAACTTCGATCCGATTGGTTTTGGCCCCCCTGTTTTTCATCGTCTACTTCATACCTGAGTGGTTCTCCATCGGGGGCGCATGGACCGTCCCGGTGCTTGTGCTGTTGTTCATCGCGAGCGAAATCACGGACCTGATCGACGGTAAAGTCGCCCGGGCTCTCAACGAAGTGAGCGAGTTCGGGAAGCTGTTCGACCCCTTCGCCGATACCCTCGTACGGATCACCTATTTCCTGTGCTTCGTCGTCGACGGTATCCTGCCCGCCGCCCTCCTCGCGATAGTCCTCTATCGGGAATTCGGCATCCTCTTCATGCGCACGCTCATGATGAAACGCGGCATCGCGATGGGCGCCCGCTCCGGGGGTAAGATCAAAGCGGTCGCCTACATGATCGCCGGGGCTTTCGCGTTGCTCGCCTCTTCCGCCGCTCGCATCGGTATGGATGAGGGGATTTTCGCCGTCCTTCGTTGGATCGCGGTCGGTTGCTTCGCCGTTTCCGTCGTGCTCTCCTTGACCTCGTTCGGAGATTATCTCAGCGTTTTCCGCAAGACGAAGAACGAGCCGGACGCGCGCTAATTCATGGATTTTGGGCTGTCTTCTATTGACATGTGCCCTCTGTCCGTTGTAAGTTGACTCCCGTCGCCGAGCGGCAAAACGCCGACGACGACGGTTGTAGTGAGAGTTTTTAATTCATTCTGCAACAGTAAAAAGTCGATGGTGATGTTCGCGAGAGCGGGCTAAAAAACCTCCAAAATCGGCTTGACAGGAGAGCGTGGATCGTGATAAGGTCCCGCTCGCCGCTGAGAAGCGGAGTGCTACTGGCACGGAAGTTGCTGGTAGCGACGGAACGAAGCCCGAAAGGGAAGAGTTCTGAACGG
>JAEXTK010000290.1 GCA_023406985.1 Spirochaetota bacterium
CCGCCGCCCTCTCCTCCGCGCGCTTCTTCCTGCCGGACGACGAGGATCCGGAGACGCATGCGCGCGGCTGAGCCGAAGACGCTGAAGCTGGTCGTCGCCTACGACGGCACGCGGTTCAAGGGGTGGCAGCGGGGGAACGGCCGCACGGTCCAGGGCGTCCTGGAGGACTGCCTGCTCGCCGCCCTGGGAACCGCCTCCCGCGGCGCCGTGCGTCCGGGAGAGGCGGGGGCGGAAGAGCTCGCCGTCGTCGGCGCCGGCCGCACCGACGCGGGGGTGCACGCCGAGGGCCAGGTCGCGAGCGTGCGCGTGCCTCCTTCGGTGGATCGCGGGCTGCTCCTTCAGGCCGTGAACGCCCTCCTCCCTGAAGACCTCGCCGTCCTCTCCTGCGAAGACGCGGAGAGCCGGTTCCACGCGCGCTACCGCGCCCTCGCCAAGACCTACCGCTACACCGTCGTGGACGGCGTCGTCGGAGATCCCTTCCGCGACCGCTACGCGTGGCGGATACCCCCGCACCTGGACGTGCGCCTCATGCGGAGCGCGGCTCCGTCCCTCGTGGGCGAGCGCGATTTTTCGAGCCTCACCGCGGACAAGTCCAAGAAGGACAAGGTGAGGACCATCCATTCGATCGAGGTCGTCCGCGGGGATCGAGCCATCGAGCTCCGCTTCCGCGGCGACGGCTTCCTCTGGAACCAGGTGCGCATCATGGCCGCCCTCCTCGTGACGGCGGGGAAGGGCGAGACGGACGCCGCCGCGATCTCCCGCCTCCTCGCGGCCCGAGACCGGTCGCTCGCGCCGCCGCCCGCTCCCGCCAAGGGGCTCTGCCTCGTCTCCGTGGAGTACGCCGACGCCTGAGCCCGCGCTCCTCCGCCCTGGAGCTTTTTGGATGATTACGGTAGAATCCCCCGAATCGCGGGCGCGCGAAACCGATTTTCCGGCCCCGCATAGAGAATCATCGATGTAAGGAGACGCCCTATGGCCGTCGAACGCACCTATGCCATGCTCAAACCCGGAGTTCTCCAGCGGCGCATCGCCGGAGAAGTCCTGACCCGTTTCGAACGAAAAGGACTCAAGATCGTCGGCCTCAAGCTCATGAAGCTCGACGGGGAACTCGTCGCGAAACACTACGCCGAGCACGTCGGGAAGGCTTTCTACGAAAAGCTCGTGGCCTACACCGTGTCGGGCCCCGTGATCGCCCTGGTGATCGAAGGGGAGGAGGCGATCGCGACGGTACGGCGGCTCGTCGGCCCGACGGACGCCGCCGCGGCGCTCCCCGGCACGATACGCGGGGATTTCGCGTACCAGACCCGGCTCAATATCGTGCACGCTTCCGATTCCGCGGCGAGCGCCGCGCGGGAAATCGGCCTCTTTTTCTCCCCGGCGGAGATCATCGCCTGGACGGACGGCAATGCCGAGTGGTTCTGAGCTGCCGCGCTGGGACCTCGGTCCCATCTACGCCTCCTTCGATTCTCCGGAGTACCGCCGGGACGTAGAGCTGCTCGCGGAGCGGTCGGCGTCCCTGCTCGCGCTCCTGGAGCATCCGCTCGGGGCCGACCGCGAGGCCGCCCTGGCCCGCGTCGCCGCCCTCGTCTCCCTCATGGAGGAGGCGGGGGACCTGGACGAGAACCTCATGGCGTACGCCCAGGCGGTCTATACGACCGATACGCGGAACGGCCGCGCGCTCGCGGAGATCAACGCGCTGGAGGAGAAATCCCTGCCGCTCGCCAAGGCGGCCGTCCTCTTCCGCACGCGGCTCGCCGAACGGCGCGACCTCGTCCTGGACCTCGTCGACTCGGACGCCTCCCTGGCCCCTTCGGCCTTCTACCTCCGCGCGGCGCTCGCGCTCGCGGAACGGCAGATGCCCGTGGAGCTCGAGGACCTGGCGAACGACCTTTCCCGCTCCGGCGGGGACGCCTGGAGCCGCCTCCAGGAAGCCGTCTCCTCCACCGCGTCCGCGGTCTGGGACGAAGCGGGCGAGCGCAAGACGGTCGTCGCCCTCCGTTCCCTCGCCTTCGATCCGGACCGGACCGTGCGCGAGAAGGCCTACCGCGCGGAACTCTCGGCCTGGAAAGCCGTGGAGATACCCATGGCGGCTTCCCTCAACGGCGTCAAGGGTTGGGCCCTCACCGTGGACGGCAGGCGCGGGTGGGAGGGCGCCTTGGACAAGGCCGCCTTCCAGGGCCGCGTGAGCCGGAAAACCTTGGACGCCCTCGTCGCGGCCCTCGAGGAATCCCTCCCGCTCTTCCGCCGCTACCTCGCGGCCAAGGCGCGCCTCCTCAAGGTGGACGCCTGCGCCTTCTACGATCTCTTCGCGCCCGTCGGCGAGGCCGGGAGGGCCTGGGAGTGGGAACAGAGCCGCGATTTCATCGTGGAGCGCTTCTCCGCCTTCGACCCGCTCTTCGGCACGTTCGCCCGGCACGCCTTCGCGTCCCGGTGGATCGACGCGGAGAGCCGGGAAGGGAAAGTCGGCGGCGCCTACTGTACCGATTTCCCGATCAAGGGCGACTCGCGCATCCTCTGCAACTTCGAGGGCGTCTTCTCGTCGGTGACGACGGTCGCCCACGAGCTCGGCCACGCCTGGCACCACGAGCTCATCAAGGACCTGCCGCGCACCCAGGCCTCCTACCCGATGACCCTCGCGGAGACGGCCTCCATCTTCGCCGAGACCGTCGTGTTCGAGGGAGCCCTCGCGGGCACGAGCGGCGGCGAGCGGCTCGGCCTCATCGAAGGGAATCTCCAGGATTCCTGCCAGGTCATCGTGGACATCCTGTCCCGCTTCCGGTTCGAGCGCGCCCTCTTCGAGCGGCGCGCGGCCGGCGAGGTGCCGCCCGAGGAGCTCTGCGGCCTCATGATCGAGGCGCAGAAAGCGACCTACGGAGAAGGCCTGGACCCCGCGCGGCTCCACCCGTACATGTGGGCGGTGAAGGGCCACTACTACAGCCCCGATCTCGCCTTTTACAACTATCCGTACGCCTTCGGCCTGCTCTTCGCGCTCGGCCTGTACGCGCGCGCGGAGCGCGAGGGGAGCGGTTTCGCCGCGGCCTACCGCGACCTCCTGCGCCTTACGGGCCGGGCGTCGGCCGCGGAAGTCGCCGCATCGGCGGGCTTCGACATTGAGGGTCTCGATTTCTGGCGGAGCGGCATCTCGGTCATCGCCGCCCGGATCGAGGAATTCGAACGTTTGGCGGATACCGCCGACAACAAGGAATCGAAATGAACGCACGTATCGGAGTACTCGGCGCCGGCGCCTGGGGAACGGCGGTCGCCAAGGTGATCGCGGACAAGGGCAACGACGTGGATATCTGGAGCCACGAGGCGACCACCGCGGAGGACATCAACGTCCGCCACGAGAACAGCCGCTTCCTCCCCGACGTGAAGCTCCCCGAGAGCCTCCGCGCCCTGACGGATCCCGTCGCGGTCGCGGACGGCAAGGAATTCCTCATCCTGGCCGCGCCGTCCCTCTTCCTCCTGGACACGGTGAAGCGCATCCTTCAGGTGCCTTCCATCCGGGAAGGCGAGACCGCCATCGGCGTCATCACGAAGGGTTTCATCCCGACCGCCAAGGGGCCGCGGCTCATCCTGGAGACCCTGGAGGACTACCTTCCCGGCTTCTATCGCCAGTCCCTCGTCTACATCGCCGGTCCGAGCCACGCCGAGGAGGTCTCCCGCGGGCGCATCACCGGCCTCATCGCCGCGAGCGAGAGCGCGAAGAACTCCATCCGCTTCCGCGACCTGCTCAAGACCGGCCGCCTCCTCGTCTTCTCCTCGTTCGACGTCCGGGGCGTGCAGGTGGCCGCGGCCGCCAAGAACGTCGTGGCCATCGCCTTCGGCATGCTGGACGCCCTCAAGACCCTGGCCGCCGAGCGCGGCATGGAGGAGATGTTCGGCGACGGCACCGAATCCCTCCTGCTCGCGGCCGGCCTCAACGAGATCCAGATCCTCGGCCGCGCCCTCGGCGCCACCCACGCGGAGACCTTCACCTCCATCTCGGGCGTCGGCGACCTGGACGTGACCTGCCGGTCCGTCTTCGGCCGCAACCGCCGCTTCGGCCGCGAGATCATAGAAAAGGACATCCTCGGCGGCTTCAAGGACCTGGACGACCTCATCGCGCGCATCGGCGAGGTCGGTTACCTCCCCGAGGGCGTGGTGGCCGCGAAGTACGTGAAGGAGCTGGCCGAGGAGCATAAGCTCAAGCTGCCCATCTCCACCGGCCTCTACCGCATCCTGAACCGGGAGATCAGCCCGGCGGACTTCCTCCACGCCTTCGTGAAGGACTTGGAGTAGCCGGCCGAGCGGCAACGCCGAGCCGGTACCCGCCCCGGGCCGCCGGGGAATGCGCCGGCCGCGCCCGGG
>JAEXTK010000038.1 GCA_023406985.1 Spirochaetota bacterium
GCCGGGTCCCGCGCGCTCAGCGGATTCGGCGGCGCGCCTTTTTCCGCTTCTTGTTCGTGTACAGTTCGGCGTCGGCGTCTTCCATGAGGCGTTCCAGCGAGAACGCCGCGGCCGGGCTGCCCGGCGCCGCCCCATGGGATGCCGAGAGCCGGAAAGTCTGGCCGCTCGCACGGTTGTATTCCCCGATCAAGGTTTCCATCCGCTCCATCAGGGCGCCGTATTCCGCGATCGAACAATCGAGGGCGAGCACGGTGAACTCATCGCCGCCGAGGCGCGCGACGATGTCGGTTTTCCGGAAAGTCTTCATGAGGATATCGGCCATCGCCCGTATGGCCCGGTCTCCGACCGCGTGGCCGAATTCGTCGTTGATGCGTTTGAGCCCGTCGAGATCGAGGTAGACGAGCAGGACTTCGTACTTCTTCCGCTTGGCCAGTTCGACCTGCTGCCTCGCGAGGGTCATGAAGCCGCGGCGGTTGTAGAGACCGGTCATCTCGTCCATCACCGCGAGCCGCTCCAGTTTCTCGCTCGCGAGCTTGACCTCCCGGAGGGCCGACGCGAGTTCCTTCGTCCGCTCTTCCACCGTCCTTTCCAGCCCCTCCGCGTACCGCTTCGATTCTTCGATGAGTCGGGCCCCCTTGAGCGCGCCCGACAGGTGGTCGCGGATGACTTCCAGGATGGACAGGTCCTTGGAGCCCGCGTCCGAAATGAAGAAGCCGATATCCTCGGTACGGTAGAAGAGCGGCAGGACGAACTTATAGAAGGGACGCGGAAAGGACGCGAGACCTTCAGCCGTCAGGCGGCGCGAAGGGAAGGTTCCGCCGATGCGCCCGCCGAGGTCGTAGAAGGTCTTGGAACGGTCGGGATCGACGTAGACGGACAGGGAAAAATCCTCGATGTCGAGGAGCTTGAGGTCCTCGTCGAGCGTGGCCCGGATCTCCGATTCCTCGAAGGTGCCGATGATGTTCCGCGTCACGACGTTGAGGAGGGAATCGAGCTCGTCCCGCTCGCTGATGGTCATTCCGGACGCGAGCCGCGCCTCTACGGCATCGCCCGAATCGGCCTCCGGCGATTCGCGGCAACCGCAGGATTGCCTGATGATCAACCGGGCCGGCAGTTCCCGCTCGATCGCGGCCGCGTCCTCCTCCATGAGGCTCCGGGCGAACTCCGTCATCGCGGTGTAGCCGAGTTTCGTCGCCGGTTGGTGGACCGTGGTCAACGCGGGACGATGGCTCCGGGCGCTCGCGAGGTCATCGAAGCCGCCCACGCTGATGTCCTCGGGAATCCGGAAGCCCCGTTTCTGGAGCTCCTTCATGGCGTAGAGCGTCATGAGGTCGTTGGCGCCCACGAGGCCGTCGAACCGGAGCTTCCGCTTATCCAAGAATTCCGCGACGGCCAGGATGCCGCGCTCGCGGAGGAAATTGCCGTCGTAGACGTAGTCCTCGTCGTACTCGATGCCGTGGTCGAGGAGCGCGTCCCGGTAGGCCCGGAGGCGTTCGTCCGATTCGTGGCCGCCCCGCTTCCCGTTGATGAAGACGATGTTCCGCCGTCCGTGGGCGACGATGAGGTGCTCCACGAGGGCATACATGCCGGAGGCGTTGTCGATGTTGAAGCACGAGGCGCCCTCGGCGCGGATTCCGATATGGGCCTGCGGGAGGGAGGCGTACCGCCGCGTATGCTCCAGGAACGCGGCCGCGCCGACGTTATTGGCGAGCGAGGAGGATACGTACAACATCCCGTGAAAAGCCCGCGTGTCGATCAAGGAGAAAAGCCGGTTCCTCATGCCCGAGTGCGTCGCCGGGCTGTCCAGGGCGCCGATCCCGAAGAAGACGACGGAAACGCCGAGCTCCCGGGCCGCGGAAAAGGCGCCCCGGCAGATGCCCATGCTGTACTCGTTGTGGAAATCGTTCAGGAGAAAGGCGATGGTGACTTTTTGAGGTGGTCTCATAGTATGCGTTAGGTAGAATTCTAGGGCATCGGGATTCGAAACGCAATTCGGAATGGCGGCGTCGCCCGCGTGCTTGTCGAATTCTTGTGGCCTCGTTCGTCGTCTTCATCGAAGAGGCGATCGCCTACACAAGGAGAAGACCATGAGGAAGCTCATCATCGCGGAATTCATCACGCTGGACGGCGTGATCCAGGCGCCCGGCGGCGCGGACGAGGATACGGACGGCGGCTTCACGCACGGCGCGTGGACGCTCCCGTATTGGCACGACGATATCGGCGCGCATTTCTTTGAGGCGTTCTCCCGCGCCGACGCCTTCCTGCTCGGGCGCAAGACCTGGCAGATCCACGGCGGCGCCTTCGAGGCCATGGCCGGCGATCCCTTCGCCGACGCCCTGAACGGCGTCCGCAAGTACGTGGTCTCCGCCACCCTGAAATCCGCGGCGGCGTGGCGGAACTCCACCCTCTTGAGCGGCGACGCGGCCTCGGAAGTGCGCGCGCTGAAGGCCCGGGAGGGGAAGGACATCCTCGTGGACGGCAGCAGCGTGCTCGCCCATACCCTCATAGAGAACGACCTCGTGGACGCCTTCTACCTGCACGTGTACCCGATCGTGCTCGGCAGCGGCAAACGGCTCTTCCCTGATGGGAAGCGGGTCAACCTGAAGCTCGCGCGATCCGTCGTCCTGCCCACGGGCGTCGTCTACCAGCAGTTCGAACGGGTCGGGGGCTAAGGAGCGGTCGCCGCCCGCACGGCGCTTGCACGCCCGGCGCGGCGTCCGCACGCGCGGCGCTTCCGCCGTCCGGCGCGGTACCTGTACGCCCGGCGCGGCGTCCGCACGCCCGGCGCGGAAGCGGGCGGGCTCGTTTTTTCCCAAATCTTCGCGACACTGACGCGCTTTTCCGCGGCGGGCGGATTTCGTACCTTGTGTGCATGAGTGCCGTCATCGCCGCCGCCCTTGGGGA
>JAEXTK010000039.1 GCA_023406985.1 Spirochaetota bacterium
CTTCATGCCCGGTTATACGGGCGAGATCAGCCCGGCGGAAATCGGATTCGACCCGATGGCCATCCTCACCGACTTCGATTACGGCCGCGTTTCCCGGCTCCCCGACGGCCGCACGCTCCGCGAGTACACGATCACCGCGGAGCTCAAGAAGGTGGAAGTGGCGCCCGGCATCGTCTACGAAGCCTGGACCTACAACGGCCGCGTTCCCGGTCCGACGATCCGGGCCACCGAGGGGGATCTCCTCCGTATCCATTTCAAGAACGCGACGCCCCACCCCCACACCATCCATTTCCACAGCATCCACCCGGCCAACATGGACGGCGTCTTTGAGCCGGTCCCGCCCGGCGGGACCTTCGACTACGAACTGGACGCGGCGCCGGTCGGCGTCCACCCCTACCACTGCCACGTCATGCCGCTCGCGAGCCACATCAGCCGCGGGCTCTACGGCACCTTCATCGTGGACCCGGTCGGCGGCAGGCCGAAGGTGGACAAGGAACTCGTCATGGTCATGAACGGCATCGACCTGGACTTCGACAACGCCAACGACCTGTACGCGGTCAACTTCATCCCCTTCTACTACGACGCGCATCCCATCGTGCTCAAGACGAACGAGAAGGTCAGGATCTACCTCGTGAACATGCTGGAATTCGACCAATCGAATTCCTTCCACATCCACGCGAACTTCTTCGACTATTATCCGACCGGCACGAGCCTCGTTCCCGCGGAGTACACGGACACGATAGCCCAGATGCAGGCCCAGCGGGGCATCCTGGAGTTCAGCTACCGCTATCCCGGGAAGTACATGTTCCACGCCCACAAGACCGAGTTCGCCGAGCTCGGCTGGACCGGCCTATTCCAGGTGGAGGATACGCCATGAAGACCTTCCTTCTGTTCCTCGCGCCGCTCGCCCTGCTCGCCTCCGTCATCGCCCTCTTCATCGCCACGGACGGCGCGGGCCTGGACGCCGAGCCGGCGGTCCCCGTAGAGGCGCTCTCCTTCGAACGGACGACGCTCCGGCCCGAATCGATAGAACTCCGCGTGCGCAACACGGGGCCCGCGGCGGTCACGCTCGCCCAGGCCGTCGTCCGCGACATGGTCGTCAAGTTTTCCGCTTCCCCCTCCCCCGCGATCGGCCGCATGGAGACCGCGACGGTCACCATACCGTACCCCTGGGTCGAAGGGGAGGCGTACGAGATCGCGCTCTTCTCTTCCAACTCGATTCCGTTCACGACCGCGATAGAGGCCGCGGCGGAGACGAAGGAGGGCGGCGGGGCGACCTTCCTCGGCTTCACCCTCATCGGCCTCTACGTCGGGATCATCCCCGTCTTCCTCGGCATCTTCTGGCTGCCGGCCTTGCGGCGGCTCGGGAGGACGGCCTTCACCGCGCTCATGGGGGTGACCGTCGGCCTCCTCATCTTCCTCGGCATCGACACGATCGCCGAGGCCTTGGAGGGCTCGGCTGAACTCGGGGGACCGCTCCAGGGACCGGGCCTCATCGGCATCGGCGCGGTCGGGGCCTTCCTGGTCCTGGACGCGATCTCCCGGCGCCAGACCGCGCTCGGCGCCGACGAGGAAGGGCGCCAGCGGCGCGTCGCCACGCTCATCTCGCTCGGCATCGGTCTCCACAACCTCGGCGAGGGGTTGGCCATCGGCTCCGCCTTCAGCCTGGGGGCGGCCAACCTGGGGAAATTCTTCGTGATCGGCTTCATCTTGCAGAACATCACCGAAGGGCTCGGCATCATCGCCCCCATCGTGAAACAGAAGCCTTCGCTCCGCTACCTCGCCGCGCTCGGCGCGCTCGGCGGCGGTCCGGCCATACTCGGCGCCTGGATCGGCGGCCTCGGCATATCGCCGGCCTTCTCCGTCTTCTCCCTCGCCCTGGGAACCGGCGCGGTGCTCGAAGTCGCGTACGAGATCGGCAAGCTCATCGGGAAGCGGATGGACGAAAAACCCTTCGTGGTCTCCGGCGGCGTCCTCGCGGGGATGGGCATCCTCTACGCGACGGGCCTCCTGATCAAGTGATTTTTCGCGCAGGGGCGCGGAGGGCGCGCGCGTCAGCCGAGTTCCTTGGCGCGGCGGAACGCGGCGTCCACGGCAGCCATGGCGGCGGCGCGGAAGCCGCGCTCCTCCAGGGCCGCGACCCCCGCGATGGTGGTGCCGGCGGGGGAGCAGACGGCGTCCTTGAGGGCACCGGGGTGCTGCCCGGTCTCGTTCACCATGGCGGCGGCCCCGAGCACGGTCTGGGCCGCGTAGCGGAGAGCCTTGTCGCGGGGGAGGCCCGCGCGCACGCCGCCGTCGGAGAGGGCCTCGATGAAGAGGTACGCGAAGGCGGGACCGGAGCCGGAGAGCGCGGTCACCGCGTCCATGAGCTTCTCGTCCACGCGGTCCACGACGCCCGCGGCCGCGAGGGAGCGCTCCAACTCGGCGACATCCGAGGGCGCGACCTCGGCCGAAGCGCTCAGGGCTATCATGCCCTTGGCCACGAGGGCGGGCGTGTTCGGCATCAGGCGGACGATGGGCAGTGCCTCGAAGCTTTGGGAAGCCGGGCCGCGCAGGCCCACGGCGAGCTTCGCGCGGATGGAGGCGATGGAGAGCCCCGCCACGATGGAGACGAGGACCGCCGGGTCGCCGGAAGCGGCGCGTTCGGCGAGGATCGGCGCCAAGTCCGCGAGCGCCTCAGCGGCGACCTGCGGTTTCACGGCGAGCACGAGGAAGCGCCCGTTCTTGGCGGCCTCGGCGTTCGATGCGTAGGCCACGGCCCCGATGGAGGCGGCGAAGCTTTTCGCCTTGGCCGCGTCCGCGTCGGTCACGCCGATGCGCGCGCCGCCCACCGCGGCGGCGGCGGCTTTCATGAGGGCGCCGCCCATATTCCCCGTTCCGATGCATGCGATGAGCGTCTTCATGTTCGTCCCTCCGTTCAAGATCGCCGGCGGAAGCGCTCGGAGGGATCGGCGGCCGCCGGCAGCGCCGCCGACCGAGGTCAGCCTTGCGCCGCTACCGTTTGAGCCGTCGCGGCCGCTTGCGTCGCCGCGACTCCCGTCGTTGCGGCTCCCGTCGTTGCGGCTCCCGTCGTTGCGGCGGGAACCGAGAAGACCGTACCCGCCTGCTTTCCGGCGGCCAGGGCTTCCAAGGCCCGCGGCCTGCCCCCGTGGGCTAGGATCATCGGGATGCCGTAGGAGACGGCGCGGGCGGCGGCTTCGATCTTGGTGGCGATGCCGCCGGTGCCGAACCCGTTGGTCGCGCCGATGGTGATGGACGCCTTGAGCGCGGCGATATCGGTCACGAGCGGGACCAGCTTGGCGTCGGGGTGCTCTTTCGGGTTCTTGTCGTAGACGCCGTCGATGTCGCTGAAGAGGATGAGGAGGTCGGCGCTCCAGAGCGAGGCGGTGAGCGCCGCCAGGTTGTCGTTATCGCCGATCTTGATCTCGTCCACGCTGACGGTGTCGTTCTCGTTGATGATGGGGACGACCCCTTCGTCCACCAGGGTGAACAGGGTGTTCCGCATGTTGAGGGTGCGATAGTCGTCCGAAAAATCCTCCTTGGTGAGGAGGAGCTGACCGATGTGGACGTCCTGGGGCTCGAAGGCGCGGCGCCACGCCGCCATGAGTTCCACCTGGCCCACCGAGCACAGGGCCTGCTTGTAGTGCAGGTTCTTCTTGCGCGCCCATTTGCCGATGGTGGAGAGGCCCGCGACCTGGGCGCCCGAGGACACGAGGACGATCTGCTTGCCCGCCTTCATGAGGGCGGCGGCCTGCTCGGCGAATTCGGCCAGGAAGGTCCGGTTCATCTGACCGCTTGAGTCCGCCAGGGTGTTCGAGCCGATCTTGACGACGATCTTGCGCGACTGCGCGATGAGCTGTTGAATCATGTTATTCACGTATCTGTCCGGTACCTACGACACGATACTTGATCGTGGTGAGGGCTTCAAGGCCCATCGGCCCCCGCGCGTGGAACTTCTGCGTGCTGATGCCGAGTTCCGCCCCGAAGCCGAATTCAGCTCCGTCGGTGAAGCGGATGGAGGCGTTGACGTAGACGCAAGCCGCGTCCACCCGCCGTTCGAATTCCCTGGCCGCGGCGAGGTCGTTCGTGAGGATGGCTTCCGAATGCTTGGTCCCGTACCGATTCACGTGGTCGATGGCCTCGTCCACGGTATCCACGACCTTGACGGCCAGGATGTAGTCCAGGTATTCGGTCGCCCAGTCCTCCTCCGTCGCGTCGCGGAGCGCGAGGCCCGCGGGGCGGCCGCCGGCCTCTACGGCGGCCTTGGACCGTTCGTCGCAGCGGAGCTCCACCCGGCCCGCGAGCCGCCCGGCCAGGAGCGGCAGGAAGTCCGCCGCGGCGGAACGATGCACGAGGACGGTCTCCACGCTGTTGCAGGCGCCCGGCTTCTGGACCTTGGAATTTTCCACGATGTCCACCGCGTTCGAGACGTCGGCCGAGGCGTCCACGAAGACGTGGCAGTTCCCCTCCCCCGTCTCGATCACCGGCACGCGCGCGTTCTCCACCACCCGGCGGATGAGCTCGTGGCCGCCCCGGGGGATCACCACGTCCACCTTGCCGCGGGCCGCGAGGATCACGTCCACCTCGTCCCGGCTGCCGGAATCCGCGAGGGCGACCGCGTCGCTCCGGCCGCCCGCGGCCGCGAGGCCCCGCTTGATGGCGGCGACGATGGCGCGGTTCGATTCCAGGGCGGCCGAGGAACCGCGGAGGAGGATGGAGCAGCCCGCCTTGTAGGCGAGGCAGAAGGCGTCGGCGGTGACGTTGGGCCGCGATTCGTAGATGATGGCCACGGTCCCCATCGGCACGGAGGTCCGTTCCACGACGAGGCCGTTCGGCAGGGTCCAGCCCGCGAGGGTGCGGCCGATGGGGTCTTCCTGGCGGACCACGACGCCGATCCCCTCGATCATGGAGTCGATGCGCTTGTCGGACAGCGAGAGCCGGTCCACGAGGCTCTCCTTCATGCCGCCGGCCCTGGCCTTCTCGACGTCTTTCGCGTTGGCCGCGAGAATGGCCATCCGGTCCGCGTCGATCGCCGCCATGACGGAGCGGAGGGCGGCGTCCTTTTCCTGCCGCGTCGCGAGCGCGAGCGCCGCCCGGGCGGCTTTGAGCGAATCGAAGACTGCGTCGAGCGACATGGCGATCCCTCCGGCGATGGACTCACGCGCAGAGTAGCGCAAATGGCGGCCGATGGGAAAGGGGCCGCCGCTCCTCTTGAGCAGCGTGTGAGACTCCTTTAACATATCCCCACGCGCGAGCGGCGGAACGCGGCCGGTTCGGCTGAGCCCCGTGCGGCGACCGCCGCGCGAAGAGCGAAGGGGACGGAAGGACATCGATGGAGAAGCGGTATTTGAAACCGGCCGAGATATGCGCGGCCACGATAGAGATCGGCGTGAAAAAGGCGAACGAGCGATCAGCCTCCATCCTCATACTCGGCTTCCTCGCGGGGGCGTTCATCGCCTTCGCCTCGGAGGGGTCCAACATGGCCGCCTTCAACCTGCTCGCGCGGAGCGATACCTACGGCCTCGGCAAGGCCCTGGCCGGCTCCATCTTCGGCACCGGCCTCATGCTGGTCCTGATCGCCGGCGGGGAACTCTTCACCGGCAACACCCTGATGGTCGGCGCCCTGATCGGCCGCGAGATCCGGCTTTCGGGAATGCTGCGCAACTGGGCCCTCTCGTTCGCGGGGAATTTCCTCGGGAGCGTCTTCGTCGCCTACCTCATGGCCGCCAGCGGCCTCTTCGCGAGCGGCGGCAACATGCTCGGCGCGGTGACGATCAAGATCGCCGCGTACAAGACGGGGCTCGGCTTCGGCCAAGCCTTCGCGCTCGGGCTCCTCTGCAACTGGCTCGTATGCCTCGCCGTCTGGATGAGCTACGGCGCCGCGGACATCGCGGGGAAGATCCTCGCCATCTTCTTCCCCATCTGGCTCTTCATCACGAGCGGGTTCGAACATTCGGTGGCGAACATGTACTACGTCCCGGCGGGCATCTTCGCCGCCGCCGACCCCGCCCTCCTCGCCGCGGCGAAGGCGCACGGCCTCACCGAGGCGGCCGCAGCGGGCCTCTCCTGGACCGGTTTCTTCCTCAACAACCTCGTCCCGGTCACCCTCGGCAACATCGTCGGCGGCGGCGTCTTCGTGATGGTCGCCTACTTTTTCGCGTACCGGAATCGGGAACGATGAAACCGGTCACGGGGCCGCGAGATTTACGATTATGGTGTCGCTGTAGGCGCCCGCGGAGGGAAAATCCGAGATCGGCAGGATCGTGAAGAGGAGGGAGTACCGCTTCGGCGTCTCGAACGTGGCGGCCGCTCCGCCCGCGACCGCGCCCGGCGGCGGCGATAGGGGAACCGGCGTTCCGTTCGCGGTGACGGAATACGCGACCGCGCTCGTCGCGTCCTCCGCGTTGACCAAACGGCCTCCGTTCGCCGAAGTGAGGGACAGGCTGTAGGTCACGTTGGAGCGCACGAGGATATCCGCGGCGACTTGCCCGCCGGCGGCGAGGATGCCGAAGTTGAGCGCCTGGTTCGTGGACGCCAACGAGAAGCCGGCGCCGCTCCCCACGACGGAGACGTCGTAGTGCGAGCCGACCGTGATGGAGACGGTGAGCGTATTGGTATCGAGCGCCGCGCCGCTCGGCGGGTACGTCGAACCGCCGTAGAGTTTCTGCGAGATCGTGGCCGTGTAGGTGCCGGGCGCGGGGAGCTTCGTCGGATCCACCTGGAACGCGTAGGGGAAGACCTGGTTCGTATTGACCGCCGTGCCCGTCGGGAATGAGCCGGAAAGGACCTGGCTCTCGTTCCCGGGGGCGCCGGAGAGGGAGAGGACGGCCCCCGTCGCGGTATTGACCACCCGGAACGTCAGGCCGCCCTGTTGCCCCTGATTCGTGAGGGTGAAGACCACGCAGAAGGGCCGATTGTCCGCGGTCTTGGTGCCGTTGTTGACCGTCACGATCCCCGCGGCCTGCGTGGACCCGTTCGGCGAGTAGCTGACCGCGAGGCTATCGGTCGTGTTGGAAACCGGGTTGGCGAGATTGAGGGTCTTGCCCGCCGGGGCCGCGCGGAGGGCCGGCCCGGCCAGCAGTCCGGACACCATGAATCCGATGACGGCCGCGCTCAGCTTCGCGTTGTTCACGGTTCTACTCCTTCGGCTTCGGCCTGCGCCAGGACGGAGCCCACATAGACCAGTATGCCGGACTTGGATCGGGGCACTTCGAAGGAACTGATCCGTCCGTCATCCCAGCGGATCGACATCGGGCCGGGCGCGAGGCCGTAACACTCGAAGACGCCCTCCTCGTCGGTGAAGGTCCCCGTAAACGGCACGGATATACCCTCCGCGTCGACGATGCCGCCGCTCAGGTTTACTACCGGCGCGCCCGCGGCGTCCACGAGGAGCCCCCGCACGGCGATCGAGGGAGCGATGCCCACACGGATCACGGAGATCGATCGATAGGCCGGCGAAAGGCTGACGGAGGCCGGATCGGGCCGCTCGTCGGGAGGGCTCTGGGGAAGTTCGATTCCGGCCGTATAGGAGGAATAGGGGGCAAGGCCTCCCGCCGCGACGGGCCGCCCCGACTTGCTCGTGACGGGCATGCCGCCGAGCGGCCGCAGCTCGACCCGCTGGCCCCGGAGTTCCTTCGCGGGAGCGAGGATCGCGAGGGCCGAGCCCGGCGCGCTCGTGGCCGCGAAGACCCCATCGGCGAAGGCCAACGTCGTCATCGCCGAGACGCTCGCCCCGCGCACGGAGACGTCCCCCTCATCGGCGCTCGTGTAATTGCCGGACAGGCCGAGGGAGACGAGGTCGTTCTGCGCGGTTCCCGATAGCTCTAGGGCCCGGTCGGTCCCCGGGATCAGCAGGCCTTGGCCGTACACGTTCACGGTCCGCCTACCGTCCTGGCCGAGGCCGACGGACAGGTTCTCCCCGTCAGTACCGTTGGCGAAGGATTGGCCGTACGACACGACGCCCTTGCCGGCCTGCGCCATCACGAGGACGGCGGAGACGCGCGGGGCGAACGCTTCCTCGCGGTTCCATTCCCCGCCGCCGGAGAGGGAGAGGAAGCAGGCGCGGCCGAGGGGCAGGTTGAAGCCGAGGGTCGCCGACCAGTCGCTCAGCTCCGCGGCGATGAAGGTCCCGTTGCCCGAAAGGGAGACCGTCCCCGCGCGGCGCGGGAGGCTCTGGCTGATCTGGGCCGATACGTTCATGGAATCCTCGCCCGCGCCTCGATAGTTCGGCGGGGCGAAACCGGCGAAGCGGTAATCCGCGGCCGCCCCCATGAGCGGCAGCGATCGGTCGCGCGGCTGCGAGAAGCGCCAGTAGCCGCGGATCGCCGAGGAGGGCGACTCGAGCCCGACGGCCGAAGAGTACGATGAGGATACCGCGCCCTCGAGGCCGAAGGTCCCGAAGCGGGTCGCCGCCAAGGCAGTCCCTCCCGTCAGGATCGAGTCCGCGTCGACTTCCAAGTTCGCCCCGACCTGGACGCTCCGGTGGAGGCCGAGCGCGAAACGGGCGGCGCCGTACGGCTGGGACGCATCGAGGGAGACGGAACCGAGGGAGACGGCGTAATCCGTACGTCCCGGACCGAGGAGCGCCGCGTCGAAGGGGACGCCGATCCGCACCGTCCGCGCCTCCATGCCCTGCTCGGCGATGACCACGCTGACGTCGTTGAGGCCCGAGGCGAGGGGAAGATCCGAAAAGCGATAGTTCCCCGGAAGGAGCCGCAGCCGCCGGGTCGCCACGCCGTTGACGGAGACGGTCACCTCCGCCGCGTTACGGAGGAGGAACTCCTCGTCCAGCGCCGCGCGCTCCCTCGCCGCCCCCGGGAGGCTCTCGTCCCTGCCGAAGGAGAAGCCGTACATGCGCTGGCTCGCCTGGAAAGATTCCGCGCTTACCGAGACGATGCCGCCGCGGAGCCGCATCCCCATTTCGGGAAAATCCTTCATGACCTGGGCGGCGGTGAGCGCCGCCTCGCTCCCTCCGGTGCCGTATTTCAGCGCGAGGTTTCCTTCCGCGACGGTTTCGGCGACGCGGAGCGTCGGCGTGAAGCCCAGGCCTAGGCTGTTATCCGTGTAACCGACTCCGGACGAATCGGCCCCGTTCGTGAGGTCATAGCCGACGTTCAAGCCGAGCGTCGCCGCGAAGGGGGCGTTCCGGATCCGCCGCTCTCCCGCGCCTTCGGGCGGCGGCGCGATAACGCCCACGTTCCGGACCGGCATGGAGGACGGCTCGACGTCGATCCTGAGGGAGAGGGAAGCCGCGTCGTAGGAGAGATTGACCCCGAGGTCGGGGAGCTGGCCGTCCGCGGGGTAGGAGGGTTGCGCGCCGACCGCATCCAGGAGGGCGGGCCGGAGGTAGCCGTCGAGCAGGGAGCGCAATTGGGCCGGGGCGAGGAACGGCTCGCCGTCGGCGTTCAGTTCCAACTCCAGCGGACCGCGTCGCTCGCCGTTCAGGGTGAGATCCACGAGCGCGGTCTCCCCGTGCGCCCGCGCGGGAACGGCGAGGCAGACGGCGAGGATCGCGATGCCGAGGAACGGTCGGTTAATAGGCTTTCTCGTAGATGATTTTCGCCGCATAGGTCGTTCCAACGGAAGCCTCCGGCCTCGCTATGAAGGCCTTTCGGCTCGTGAGCGGCAGATAATTAGCCCCCGACAGCCCTCCGAGCTCCTCGCTCGAAAGCTGCAGGGCGCCCTCTTCGCCGAGCTCGATGCGGACGTCCGTCGCGACGACGTGGCGCTTCCCTGCGTTGCGGATCTCCACGGCGTATCCCGGCTCCCCGTTCGCTCCGAGCGCCCCGGTCACCGTGGCTGCCAGATCGCAGGCGAAGGCCGCATCGCCGACGTAGAGCGAGGCGATATAGCGGAACATGATCTTGAAGCCCGAGGTTCCGCTCCGCGCGGCGGACGCGTCAATCGGGACTTGTTCGGCGATGAACCGGTAACACTTTTCCAGATCGAGTTTGGCGCTTCCCTTCCACTGCACCTTCACCGCCCCGACGCTACCGGGCTCGACGAGGAGCCGGGAGGGGTACACCACGAAGAGGCCTTCGGCGCCTTCGTTCACTTCTTGTCCTTCGCTTCCGACGTCCCGCGTGACGACACGGAATCGGACGGCGACGCGGTCGGGGCCGTCGTTCTTGATCCTGAACGTGGCGATGCTCCCCATCCCCGAAGGGACGAGGAGCGCCATCATGGGTTCCATGGTGAAGGCGCCGATATCGGCCGATGCGAAGGTGACCAGGATCGCGACGAGCCATCCGCGCAGCGCCTTCCCTTCCATGGCACGCTCCTTTCCCTTAATTCGCGGCGATCGTGAACGTCAGGACATCGGTATAGGTATCGGCATTCAGGAACTCGGAAGCGAATGAAATCGCGAGGGTCTTCGTGGTGCCGACGGCCGAAGTCCTCTTGTCCGCGTTGCTGATGACGGCGGAGCCGCTGACGAAGACGACGGGAGTGCCGTCGTAGGTCAGGCTATAGGAGAGGGAATCCTGGAGACCGACGCCGGACGTATCGGACTCTTTGAGGATTCCGCCGTTCGCGCTCGAGAGCGATACCGTGTAGCCTGCTTTGTTGTTGGAGAGTTCGTTCACGTTGGCGATCGCGAGGCCGCTCACGGTAGTCCCGATGGGTAGGTTGGACGCGTTCGGATCGGCCTGGACCACGATCGCCGTGACCGGAGCTACGACGCCGGAGAGCACCAGGGATCCGTTGGTCGCGGCAAAACCGGGAATAGCCGCGGCGAGCAGGAGAGCCGTAAGAGCGAGGACCTTGTAGCACGACTTTGCGTTCATAAAAACCTCCAATAGCCCAAATAGGGCCATCACACTTTTATAGTAGCAAGTAGCATGCCAGCGAACGGCATCGAGCGTTGCACGCGAGGCGCTACAGATGGTGGTTGGAGAATGAGATACGGGTACGCGTGGAGGGCTGACGGATCGGTGATCGATTCACCTTGGTCGTCTTTTTATGCAAAATGCATAAAGGACGAAAGAATAACCATAATATCAATATAGAAAACGACTTAGCGTGTTATGAAAATTGCATAGTATGCATTTGGCATACCTTCGCTCACCGATCCTGCATCAGTCTGCGACTGATCGTCGATTGGGATATCCCCAAGAGGAGGGCCGCCTGGGACTGATTGCCGTCGCATCGGCGGAGGGCGGCGCGGATATGGCGGTCCGTCACTTCCTCCAGGGTCGGAAATCTCCCGTCGATGCAGTCATCGTCCGCCGTAGGCGCTGAGCCGGAATCGCCGTTCCCCGAATCGGCGCAGGCGGTCCTCGACTTTTGCGACCGCACGTACTCGGCGGCGTATGAAGCGGGAAGGGTATCGCCTTCGGCCCAACTCATGGCGCCGTTCACGAGGGCGAAGAGCTCGCGCACGTTCCCCGGGAAGTCCCACCCCTGGAGGGCCGCGAGGAATCCGTCGAAACGCCGCGGCACCGGGCGCCCCAAGGCAGCGGCCGCATCGACGGCGAATTTGGATACGAGGAGCGGGATATCCTCCCGGCGTTCCCGGAGCGGGGGAACCGATATATAGTGGATCGCCAGGCGGTAGTAGAGATCCGCGCGGAAGGATCCGTCCTGCACCTTGCGGAAAAGATCGGCATTAGTCGCGAGCACGAGCCTCGCCGAGCTACGTTCGCTCCGGTCGGCGCCGAGGGGATAGAACTCCCCGTCCTGGAGGAACCGCAGGAGCTTGACCTGGGCCTCCACGCCGAGATCCCCGACTTCGTCCAGGAAGAGCGTGCCGCCGTCGGCCTCCCGGACGAGGCCGCCCCGTCTCCCTTCGGCCCCCGTGTAGGCGCCCTTGACGTGGCCGAACAGCGTGTCGGCGAAGAGGGTATCGTCCAAGCCCGCCACGTTCACGGGAATGAAGGCTCCCGTCCGGCCGGAGAGATCATGGATGGCCCTGGACACGAGCTCCTTGCCGACGCCGCTCTCCCCCGCGACGAGGACCGCGAGCGGACTGCGGGCGATCCGGCGCATGATCCCGAAAATCCCGAACATCCGGGGGCTCCGGGTGATGATGCGGGCGAAGGCGGGTTCGCGGGCCCACTCTTCCGCCTCGCCTTCCAGGATCCGGACCTCCCGTTTCAGCTCGAGGATGGAGCGGACGTGGCTGATGATCATCAGCAAGCGCGAAGGGGGAACGGGCTTGGCGATATAGTCGAAGGCGCCCCGCTTCATGGACTCGACGACGGTCGCGGGCCGATCGTCCGCGGTGACCACCGTGACGAGGGCTCCGTTCCCCGCGGCGATGACGTCGCTCAAGAGATCCGCGTCCCATCTATCGCCGAGGTCGAGGTCCAGGAAGATCATGTCGAACGAATGGGCGCCTAATAAGGCGAAGACCTCCGCGGCGGAGGAAGCGCAGCGGAGTTCGGCCCCGGCCTCGGCCGCGACGAGCTTGGCGAGTTCAAGCACCGCCGGATCGTCGTCGGCCGCGAGGATGCGCAGTACCTGCTTAGGATCCGCAGCATGGTTCGGCATGATTCAACGCACCAGCACCAGCCTAGTTCGAAACCGGCGGGAGGGCAAGGAGGGCGGAAGGCCTACTCCGCCTCTCCGAGATACGCCTTGCGGACGCGGTCGTCGGCCAGCAGTTCGTCGCCCGAGCCCTGGAGGGTGATGCGCCCCGTCTCCAGGACGTACCCGTAATCGGCTTCCTCCAAGGCGGCCTTCGCGTTCTGCTCCACGAGCAGCACGGTGACGCCGGAAGCGTTGATCTCGCGGATGATGTCGAAGATCATGCAGGACACGATGGGGGCGAGTCCGAGGGAGGGCTCGTCCATCATGAGGACCTTGGGCTTGGACATGAGGGCGCGGCCCACGGCGAGCATCTGCTGCTCGCCGCCGGAGAGGGTGCCGGCCTTCTGCTTCTCGCGCTCCAGGAGGCGGGGAAACAGCTTGAAGACCCGCTCGCGGTCCGCCTCTATCTCGTCCTTGACCTTCCGGGCGTACGCGCCGAGGGTGAGGTTCTCGCGGACGGTGAGGTTCGGGAACACCCTGCGGCCCTCGGGGACGAGGACCACCCCGCCCTCCACGATCTCCTTGACCGGCTTTCCGGAGATCTCGGCTCCGTCGCAGAGGACGCGGCCGCCGGAACTCTTCACGAGCCCGACGATCGCGTTCAGGGTCGTGCTCTTGCCCGCTCCGTTCGCCCCGATGAGGGTGACGATCTTTCCGTCCGGAACTTCCAAGTCGATGCCCTGGAGCGCGTGGATGCCGCCGTAATGGACGGACAGGTTCTCGATCTTCAGCATGAGGTGGCTCCCAGGTAGGCTTCGATGACTTTCGGGTCTTTCTGGATCTCGGCGGGCGTGCCGTGCGCGATGGTGATGCCGTAGTCCAGCACGTACATGCGCGCGCAGACTCCCATGACCACCTGCATATGGTGCTCGATGAGGAGGATGGTGATGCCGAAGTCGTCCCTGACCTTGAGGATGAAGTCCATGAGATCGCGGGACTCCTGCGGATTCATGCCGGCCGCGGGCTCGTCCAAGAGGAGGAGTTTCGGGTCGGTCGCGAGCGCGCGCGCGATCTCCAGCCGCCGCTGCTTGCCGTAGGGCAGGCTCGTGGAACTCTCGTTGGCCTGATCCGCGAGCCCCACCCGGTCCAGGAGCCGCATCGCGAGTTCGCGCGATTCCCGCTCCTTGCGGAGGTAGGACGGCAGCTTGAGCACCGCCTCCGCGAGGTTGGCCCCCATGCGGAAATGATGGGCCACGAGGACGTTTTCCAGGACGGACATCTCCTTGAAGAGCCGGATGTTCTGGAAGGTGCGCGCCACGCCGAGCTTGGTGATGCGGTGGGGCAGTTGTCCGGACACGTTCTTGCCGCGGTAGAGCACCGTTCCCGAGCTCGGCTTGTAAACGCCGGTGATCAAGTTGAACGCCGTCGTCTTGCCGGCGCCGTTCGGTCCGATGAGGCCGACGATCTCTCCCTCGTTGATGTCCATGGACAGCTCGGCGACCGCCGTGAGTCCGCCGAAAGCCTTGGTCAGCCGTTCCGTCTTGAGGATGGATTCCACGGCCTACTCCTTCTTTCCGGCGTCGCCCGCGGACGACGCGTCGCTGCGGAACGAGCGCGGCAGAAGGCCGACCCGCGCGAGCATATCCCAGGAGAATTCTTTCTTTCCCATAAGCCCTTGCTGCCTGAAGAGGATGACGATCATGAGCATCGCCGAGAATACCACCATGCGGATGCCCGGCACGCCTTCGGTGCGGAAGACGAGGAAGTTGAGCGGACCGTCCAGGAAGCGGAGGGCTTCCATGAGGATGGTCACGACGATCGCGGCGATCACGGAGCCCGAGATGGAGCCGATGCCGCCGAGCACCACGATGAGGAGCACGTCGAAGGTCTTGAGGAACTGGAATTGCTTCGGGTCGATGGTGGTGAGGTGGTGGCCGAGGAGCGCGCCGCCGACGCCGGCGAAGAAAGCCGAGATCACGAAGGAGAGGAGCTTCATGCGGAACACGTTCACGCCCATGGCCTCCGCCGCGATCTCGTTGTCGCGGATGGCCTTGAAGGCGCGCCCGTAACTCGACTTGACCAGGGAGACGATGCAGATCACGGTGATCGCGGCCGATCCCCATGCCCACCAGAGGTTCGTGAAGCGGGGCAGGCCCTTGAGGCCGAGCGACCCGTTCGTGACGTTCTGGAGATTGGTGAACACCACGCGGATGATCTCGGAGAACCCGAGGGTGGCGATGGCCAGGTAATCGTCCCTGAGGCGGAGCACCGGCGCGCCGATGAGGAAGCCCGCGAACGCGGCGACGAGCCCCGAAAGGATGAGCGCCGGGAGGAAGGGGATCGATATATGGGACAAGACGGGAACGATGGGCTCCAGGAAGAAGTTCATCTCCTTCTGAGCGCTCGTCATGGTGAGGAGGGCGCAGGCGTAGGCGCCGACGGACATGAAGCCCGCGTGGCCGAGGGAGAAGAGCCCGGTGAAGCCGTTGAGCAGGTTCAGGGAGAGGGCGAGGATGATGTTGATCGCGCAGAGCTTGAAGATCTGCAGGGCGAAGGGATCGAGCGCAGAGTCGGCGATGAAGAGGAAACCGACGAAGAGGGCGATCGCGATGCCGGTGAGGATCTTGTTCCCGGAGCGTTTCAGGGGTACGGCGCTCATACTTTTTCCCCCTGGTTCTTGCCTAAGAGGCCGGTGGGCTTGACGAGGAGCACGACGATGAGGAGCACGAAGGCGAAGGCGTCCCGGTAGCCGGTGAGGTCGGGCAGGAAGGCCACGGTCATGATTTCTATGATGCCGAGGAGGAAGCCTCCGAGGACGGCCCCGCCGATGGACCCGATGCCGCCGATGACCGCCGCGATGAAGCACTTGAGGCCGGGCATGATGCCCATGAGCGGGAGGAGTTGGGGATACTTCAGCGACCACATGATGCCGCCGACGGCGGCCAGGGTCGATCCGATGCCGAAGGTGAAGGAGACCGTCTTGTCCACGTCGATGGCCATGAGCCGCGCGGCGTCCTGGTCGGTGGAGACGGCCCGCATCGCCATGCCGGTCTTGGTCCGGTGGACGATGAAGAGCAGCGCCGCGAGGAGCGCGAACGTGACGAGCGGAATGAAGAAGCTGACGCTCACGATGGATACCCCGCCGAGCTTCACCACCGTGGAAAAGAGCTCGGGCACCGCGAAGGCCTTGGGCCGCGCGTCGAAGAGGACGATCGCGAGATTCTCGATGAGGAAGGAAGCGCCGATCGCGCTGATCATGATCGAGATGCGCGGAGAATTGCGCAGGGGGCGGTACGCGGCCCGTTCCAAACCGATGCCGAACAGGCACGTGAGGCCGACCGCGACGATGAACGCGACCCACCAGGGCATGAGCGCGGAGGACACGAGATAGAACGCGATGTACGCGCCGAGCATGAACACGTCGCCGTGGGCGAAGTTGATCAGACGCAGGATGCCGTACACCATCGAGTATCCGATGGCGATGAGGGCATAGAGGCTACCCAGAGAGAGGGCGTTCGCCAAATGCTGGAAAAACGTGCGTAGGTCCATTGATACTTCCCGGGTTGGAAAAGGAATACGGACGCTCCCCGGGCCGCTTGAGCCGCCCAGGGAGCATCTCCATGTTATTCCCTTTCTCTGGATACGCGCCGCAACGGCGCCGAGCGTCAGGGCTTAACGGTGGTCAGGTACTGGAACTTGCCGTCCTTGACGATCTTGATGACCGCGTCCTTGACGGCGTTCCGCTCTTCGTTGATCGTGATGGAACCGGCGGCGCCTTCGAAGTCGGTCGTCTTGGCGATCTGGTCGCGGATCTTCACCGGATCGGCGGAGTCGGCCTTCTTGATCGCGTCGAGGATCACGAGGTACGCGTCGAAACCGAGCGCGGCGACCGCGGCGGGTTCCTTGTTGTACTTGGCGCGGAATTCCTTGAGGAAGAGCTCGCTCGTGGCGTTGATGGGCACGTCGTTCGCGAAGAAGGTGGAGATGACCGAGCCTTCCACTTCCTTGCCGCCGACCTGGAGGAACGCGGCCTCGTCCCAGGTGTCGCCGCCGAGGAAGGGGGTCTGGATCCCGAGCTGGCGGGCCTGCTTGACGATGAGGGCGCTCTCGGTGAAGTTACCGGGGGCGAAGATCACGTCGGGCTTGGACTTGGCGATGTTGGTGAGCTGGGCGTTGAAGTCCTGGTCGCCGGTGTTGTAATCGGAAACCGCGACGATCGCGTTCGCATCGCCGGTGAGGGCGACGAAGCTGTCCTGGAAGAACTTGGCGAGACCCACGGAGTAGTCGTTGGACACTTCGCGGATGATCGCGGCCTTCTTGGCGCCGACGTTCTTGAACGCGTAGGTCGCCATGACCTCGCCCTGGAAGGGATCCAGGAAGCAGACGCGGAAGTAGTACTCGTTGCCCTTCGTGACGTTCGGGTTGGTGCAGGAAGCGCCGACCGCGGGGATCTTGGCCTCGGCGAA
The DNA here is from genome assembly GCA_023406985.1 of Spirochaetota bacterium. Lineage (GTDB taxonomy): Bacteria > Spirochaetota > Spirochaetia > Treponematales > Breznakiellaceae > JAEXTK01. Next base: position 16,935 of record JAEXTK010000039.1, read on the forward strand.
GATCGGGCCGCCGGCCATGGACAGCGAGGAGCCCCAGCTGCCGATCACGGCGTTGACCTTGGCCTTCTGGGCCAACATCGTGGCCGCGTTGGCCGCTTCTACCTTGTCCGACTTGTTGTCCGCGGTGACCAGCTCGATCTTGTATTCCTTTCCGCCGACGGTGACCGTCGGGTAGAGCGCGTTGGCGAGCTTGACGCCCTCCGCCTCGTCCGCGCCGCCCGCGCCGTTGGCGCCGGTGAGCGGTTCGAATACGCCGATCTTGATCACGTCGGATTTCGCGGCATTGCCGCACGCGGCGAGCGCGAGCGCCGCGAGCGCGACGACCGCTACCATTGAGACACGCTTCATCCTTTATTCCTCCTCGGCCCCGAAGGGACCGAGAGTGCATAATAGATGTATAAATATGTGTTGTCAACGAAGAGAAGAGAGAAGTCAGAACCCCGCGAGGAAGCAGACCCCGATGAGGAGGATGGCGCGGACCCGCTGGGCGTCGCCTTCGCCGAGGAGGGAAGATACGGCGCCGGCATACCACCAGAAGAGGCCCATCTGGGAATCGATGCGGGAAACGTACTCGATGAAGTCTCCCTTTCGGCTCTGGGAGCCGAACAGGAGATACGCGAGCTCGTCGGCGATGTGGACGAAGGTCTTGAGCGCCCGGCCGTAGTCGGCCGTTTCCATCTCGGTCACGAAGACGGGGAGGCGATCCAGGAGCTTCTCTTTGAGCGCCTCGTCGGCCTTCTCCACCCACGTCTTCTGGACGAGCAGCTCGACGTTGTTGCGGAAATGGGCGAGGAGCCGGCGGTCGGCGCGTTCGCGGTCGGCGGCGGCGAGGGCGCAGCGCTCGTATTCTTGACCGACCCCGAGAATCGCCGCGAAGCGGGCGGCGGTCTCCTCGGAAGAGGCCCCGTTCGAAACTCCGTCCGCCTCGGGGAAAAGCTTCTCTGCGACGGATCTGAATTCGAAAGGAATCACCTCGTCGATGAAGGGCCGGGCGACGCTCATACGCGTACCATGCTTCTAAAAAGAAAAAGTGTCAATAGAGCCCATTCCCGATCGGACGCTTGCTACGAGGACGGAAGAGGAGTAAAATTCCTCACGACAGGAGGCCAGTATGAAATCGAACGATCGACCCAAGAAAGAAGAAAAAAAGAAACCCGAGAAGACGCTCAAAGAGAAGCGCGCCGAGAAGAAGGCCAAGAAGGAAAGCAAATCGAGCGAGTAAGCGACCCGCGTTTTCTGCGGGCTTCGGGGAGCGGGGCTTGCCCCGCTCCCGTCTCTTCGCTCAATGGATAATCATTTATCTATATAGAAATTTGATACTTGACGTCTCGCAGAATACCGCATAGGATATCGTAGACATTCGTTATCTCTAATTACTCTACAATACCAATCGAACCCGATCGGTCCACGCCCTCACACCAACGCGGTCCGTCAAAGGAGTACCGATTCACATGGCCATCAAGACGTTCAAGGGCGGCATCCATCCGCCCGAGCGGAAAGCGGCTACGACCGGCAAGCTCATCGAGCGCATCGCCGAGCCCGCGCAGGTCGTCATTCCCGTCAACCAACACTTCGGGGCGCCGAACAAGAGCCTCGTGCAGGTCGGCGACCAGGTCGCGCGCGGTCAGAAGATAGCCGACGGAGCCGCGAGCGGCCCCATGACGGTGCCCGTGCACGCCTCCATCGCGGGCGTGGTCAAGAAGATCGAACCGCGCACCCAGTCCAACAACACGGACGGGCTCTGCATCGTGATCGAGGCCGACCGGTCCGGCGCTACCTCGTTCATGCCGCCCTTGGACGGATTCTCCTGCACCAAGGAAGAGGCCGTCGCCCGCATGCGCGAGGCGGGCCTCGTCGGCATGGGCGGCGCCGGCTTCCCCGTCCACGTGAAGCTCTCCCCGCCCCCGACCAAGAAGCTCGACCTCGTGATCGCCAACGGCGCCGAGTGCGAGCCCTACCTCACCATAGACGAGGCGACCCTCATCGAGGACGCCGCGAAGGTGATCGAGGGCCTCGCCATCGTCATGCGCACGGTCGGCGTCGCGAAGGGCCTCGTCGCCCTGGAAGACAACAAGGAGCGGGCGCTCGGCGCGATAGAGGCGGCCATCGCATCCCACGGCCGCGGCATGGACATCTCCGTGCAGCTCCTCAAGACGAAGTATCCGCAGGGCGGCGAGAAGATGCTCATCTCGGCGATCACCGGGAAGGAAGTCCCCTCCGGCGGCCTCCCCATGGACGTCGGCTGCGTCGTGCAGAACGTCGGGACCCTGAAGGCGATCGCCGAAGCCTTCGCCGAGGGCAAGCCCCTCATCGAGCGGGGCCTGACCGTCACCGGCGGCGCCTGCAAGAGTCCGAAGGACATCATCGCCCCGATCGGCACCCTCATCTCGGACATCCCCGATTCGGAGGTGGATATCGATGAGGACGCGGTCCGCAAGGTCATCTTCGGCGGACCGATGATGGGCACGACCGTTCCCCACCGGAGCATCCCGGTGCAGAAGAACACCTCGGGCGTCGTGCTCATGACCGCGCGGGAAGTGGCCCTGGACACCGACGTGGAGACGCCCTGCATCCGCTGCGGCCGCTGCATGCGCGCCTGCGCCTGCCGGCTCTCGCCGGTCCTCATGAACAACGCCCTGGACGGCGGAGACCTGGAAACCGCCGCCGCCATCGGCCTCCTGGACTGCATCGAGTGCGGCACCTGCGCGTTCGTATGCCCCGCCCGGATCCAGCTCGTACAGCGCTTCCGCGTGGGCAAGCAGCTCCTCCGCGCGAAACGAGCCGCCGCCCAGCCGAAAGCCCCGGCGAAGGCCTAGCGCCGGTTATTAAGGAGAAATAATTACCATGGCGAACACTAATCGGCTGGCGCTGCTGACCTCCAGCCCCCACTTTTCCTCGCCGGTGAACACTCGCTCGATCATGGCGACCGTGCTCGTCGCGATCGCGCCGACCGCGGCGTACGGGGTCGTCCTCTACGGCGTACCGGCCCTGCTCACCATCCTCGTGTCCGTCGCCGCCGCGGTCGCCTCCGAGGCGGCCTTCCGCCTCGCGATCCGCGAGAAGCCCCGGACGGGGGATCTCTCCGCGATCATCACCGGCCTCCTCCTCGCGCTCGTGCTCCCGCCCTCCACGCCCCTCTGGATGACCGCGCTCGGCGCCGTCTTCTCCATCGTGGTGGCCAAGGAGTTCTTCGGCGGGCTCGGCGGGAACGTCTTCAACCCGGCCCTCATCGGCCGCGCCTTCCTCATCATGAGCTTCCCCGCCGCGATCACCACCTGGCACCTGCCCGGCGGATGGAAGCCGCTGACCGACGCCATGACGACGGCCACGCCGCTCAACATCGTCAAGCAGGGCGGCACGATAGCCGACGTGGGCAAAGGCTTCGCGGACGCGGGCCTCGCGACCTCCGCCGACTACGGCTCCACGCTCGCGACCCTCTTCTTCGGCAACCGGGCCGGCTGCATCGGCGAGTCCTCGATCCTCCTGATCCTCGCGGGCGCCGCCTTCCTCCTCCTCACGCGCGTCATCGACTGGAGAGCTCCGGTCGCCATGATCGGCACGGCCTTCGCGGTCTCCTGGCTCCTCGGCATGGATCCCGTCTTCGGCGTCCTCTCCGGCGGCCTGGTCTTCGGAGCGGTCTTCATGGCCACCGACTACACCTCGGCCCCCGTGACCCCCGCGGGCAAGCTCCTCTTCGGCGCGGGGGCGGGCCTCGTCACCGTGCTCATCCGCAAGCTCGGCGGCTATCCCGAAGGCGTCACCTACGGCATCCTCATCATGAACGCCCTCGCCCCCTTCCTCAACAAGATAGTGCCCAAGAAGTACGGCTACGTGAAGGCGAAGAAGGAGGCCGCGAAATGAAGAGCATGCTGAACATGCTGAAGCTCGGACTCATCCTGGCGGCCTACAGCGTCGTCGCCTGCGTGGGCCTCGCCTTCGTGTACGCGGGCACCAAGACGGTCATCGCGCAGCGGGCGGCGGCCGACCGGGACGCGGCCATCCAAGAACTCTTTCCCGCCGCCGACGGGTTCAAGGCCATCGACCCGTCCCAGTTCGCGAGCGGCGACGAGAAGATCTCCATCACGGAGGCCTTCGCCGTTTCCGCCGCCGGCGCGCCGTCCGGCGTGGCGCTCAAGGTCGTCGGGCCGAGCTACGCGGGCGCGACGACGGTCCTCGTCGGCGTCGGCGCCGATAGGAAGGTCGCGGGCGTGAAGATCCTCGAGAACAAAGACACCGCGGGGCTCGGCGCCAACGCGGCTTCGCCCTCCTACTTCGTGGACAAGAAAACGAAAACTACCTTCTATGGCCAGTTCGCGGGCAAATCCGTAGACGATCCGTTCAAGGCGAAGGGGGACGTCATCGCGATCACGGCGTCCACCATCACGAGCGCCTCCATCGCGAGGATCGTCAAGGTTTCCGGCACCGCCGCGGGCGCATGGCTGGCCGGCCAGGGAGCAGCACAATGAAACGACTCACCCGAATCTTCCTTGACGGCATCATCAAGGAAAATCCCCTCCTCATGCTCATGATCGGGCTCTGTTCCGCCCTGGCGGTGACCACGGGAGTGGCCAACGGCCTCGGCATGGGACTCGCGATGACCTTCGTGCTCCTCATGTCGGAAATCGTCATCAGCCTCTTCCGGAAGCTCATCCCGGACTCCGTCCGCATGCCGATCTTCATCATCGTCATCGCGGCGTTCACGACCATCATCGACTACCTGCTCAAGGCCTATTTCCCCGACCTCTCCAAATCGATGGGCGTCTTCATCCCGCTCATCGTCGTGAACTGCATCATCATGGGCCGCGTGGAGGCGTTCGCCTCCAAGAAGCCGGTCCTCGACGTCGTGTTCGATTCCTTCGGCATGGGCCTCGGCTACACCTGGGTCCTCGTCGGGATCGCGGCGCTGCGCGAGCTCCTGGGCAACGGGACGCTGCTCGGCCTTCAGGTCATGCCCGAGACGTATCAGCCCATCCTCTTCTTCATCCTCCCGTCCGGCGGCTTCCTCGTGTTCGCGCTCTTCATCTCCCTCAACATCTGGCTCAAGTCGGTCATCAAGCCGGCCGCGGCCGCCGCCCAAGGAGGCGCCGAATGAACGGCCTGCTCGCGATCTTCCTTTCCTCCCTCCTCGTGGAGAACGTGGTCCTCATGCGGTTCTTGGCGCTCTGCTCCTACGTCGGCATGACGAGCGACGTGAAGCAATCCACGGGCATGGGCGTGGCCGTGACGTTCGTCACCGTGCTCGCCACGGCGGTCACGTGGCCGATGTACCACTTCATCCTCCTGCCGCTCGGACTGGAGTTCCTCCAGCTCCTGGCCTTCATCCTCGTCATCGCGTCCCTCGTGCAGCTCGTGGAATTCTACCTCAAGAAGACGGCCCCGGCGCTCTACAAGGCCATGGGCATCTACCTGCCCCTCATCACGACGAACTGCGCGATCCTGGCCGTGGCCATCGAGAACATCACCAAGGGCTACACCTTCATCGAATCCATCGTCTATTCGCTCGGCGTCGCGCTCGGGTACCTCGTCGCGCTCTGGCTCCTCGCCGGTATCCGCGAACGGATCAAGACGAGCCCGGTGCCGAAGTTCCTGCAGGGGACCCCCATACTCTTCGCGGCGACGTCCCTCCTCGCGGTAGCCTTCATGGGCTTCGCGGGCCTCATCAAATAAGGAGCCGATCATGGGCATCGTACTTATCACCGCAGTCTTCGCCGTCGGCCTCGCCATGGCCCTCGGCGTCGCCCTCGGCTTCTTCCGGGAGTTCTTCAAGGTCGAGGCGGACCCGCTCATCGGCCAGGCCCGCGCCATCCTGCCCGGCGCCAACTGCGGCGCCTGCGGCTACCCCGGCTGCGACGGCTACGCCGCGGCGGTCGCCGGCCGCGCGAGCGAAGTCACCCGCTGCTCGGTCGGCGGCAAGGACGTCGCGGAGCGGCTCGCGGCCCTCATGGGCGTCAACGCGGCCGCGGAGGACGTCGTGGCGGTCCTGGCCTGCCAGGGATCCAAGGAGCACGCCCCGCTCAAGGGCGAGTACATCGGCGTGCGGACCTGCCGCGCGGCCAAGCTCTCCGCGGGCGGCACCAAGCTCTGCGCCTGGGGTTGTCTCGGTTTCGGCGACTGCGTGAAGGTCTGCCAGTTCGACGCCCTCCATATGGGCGACGACGGGCTTCCGCACGTGGACTACGACAAGTGCACCGGCTGCGGCATGTGCATCGCCGAGTGCCCCCAGCAGGTCCTGAAGCGCGTCCCGAAGGAGCGAGCGGGCGCCATGGTGGTCTGCTCCAACCGCAACCCGATCAAGGCGATGGTCATGAAGACCTGCAAGGTCGGCTGCATCAAGTGCGAACTTTGCGTGAAGAACTGCCCCGAGAAGTGCATCACGATGGAGAACGGCATCCCCGTCGTCGACTACGCCAAGTGCACGTCCTGCGGCACCTGCGTGGCCAAGTGCCCGACCAAGGTCTTCAAGCTGCTCCAGACCGACGTGATCGTCGGGAAGACCATCGGGCCGAAACGTCCCGAGCCGGTCGCCGCGAACTAACGTTGGGGGCGAACTGAAGTTCGGGGCGAACTAACGTTCGCCGCGAACTCAATCTCGCGGTGGGCCGATGGTTCCGGCGCCCGGCCCTCCTCAGGAGAGGCGGGAAAGGAACCGTTCGATCTTGCGGGCCGTTTCCTCCGAGTCCAGCTCCGTCGCGCGGACGAAGAGGGACTCCTCGAAACGGCCGCCCCGGCGCTCGACGCGCCGGCGGAGCGTGTCGACGGCCTTGTCCGCGGTCGGCGCCTTCATGGTGCCGAAGGCGCGGACCGCCGCTCCCGGCTTCAGGCGGCCCGCGATGAACGAATTGATCGGGGGCGGCAACGAGGATGCCCACACCGGCATGCCCAACACCACCGTATCGGCCTCCGCGATGCGCGCGGCGACCTCCGCGGTGAAGGGTTGCAGCCGCCCCTTCAAACCCAACCTGGCCGCGATCGCGGCGCCCGCGAGGGAGAGGCCGCCGATACCGGCCGCGCCGGCATCGCGCGGCGCTTCTTCTTTGAGGACGATGGGCGAGACGGAGAGGCTTTCCGCGAGTTTCGCGGCGAGCTTCGCGGTCGAGCCGCGGTGCGAGTAGTACACGAGCGCTATCTTCTTCGGCATCGGTAGCCTCCGCGCCCAGTATACACCTCCTATCGCCCGAACGCCCTTGTCCTCGCGCCCCGCTTTTCCGTAGGATGCGGACACGATGATGAACCACCCGGCCGCCCTGCGTCTCCTTTCGGATCTTCGTTCGCTGTCGATCTTCTCCGCCATCCGGCGCGATCCCGTCGCCGCGTCCCTCGACCGCTTGCTCCTCTCCATCGCCTCAGTCGCGGAGCCGCTCCCCGAGACCCCGGACGGCGCCCTCGAGGTCGCGGAGCGGTGGGCAGCCTTCGTGGGCGCCCTCGCCTGCGACGGGGTCCCGCTCGGCGCGCGCATCGCCGCGCTGGCGGCCTCGGACGAGAACGCCTTCACCC
>JAEXTK010000067.1 GCA_023406985.1 Spirochaetota bacterium
TCGTGGAGCACCTCGATCGACTGGCCCGCGAACGAGCTCCGCGTCCGCGGCGGCCGCTCGTCCTCATCACGGATGAGAAGGCGGAGTATCGAAGGGCGTTCGCGCGCCACGCGCTGTTCGTCGACCAGGACGAAGATCATCGAGCGGTGCATGCGACGGTGAGTTCGATGCAGCCGCGGACGGTGCTAAATCCTTTGTTCGCCTCGAACTACTTCGATCGGGAGATCCGGAAGGATCGCGCGGACCAGCGGCGGGAGACGACGTGCTTCGCGCGAGATGGGGCGAACGGGCTTTCGCGGCTGTCGGTGTACGCGACGTACCACAATTACGCGAAACGGTTTCTGATCAAGGCGCCGAAGGGGGAGGAGCGGACGCACGCGGAGGTCGCGGGGATCGCGCGAGACTTGGTCGCGGAGGGGCGAAGATCGTTCTTCGGGATGCGGGCATTTCTGACACGGCTCGCGTTGGACGGGATGGACGAAGCGATATGGAAGAAAGCGATCTACCGGCCGGAGTTGGGGAAAGTGGAGGGAGGGCGGCTTCCACAGTTCGCGTTCGCATGAGGTGGAGGAGTCGCTTTAGTTCAGGTTTCCCAAAGCTTCGGGACACTAATGATGCCGCCCCCTCAGCTCCCGAGCCGCGCCCTGAGTACGGCGATCTGCCGCCGCACCTCTTCCGGCGCGGGACCGCCCGGCAAGGACCGGGCCGCCGCGCAGGCGGCGGGCACCAGGGCCCGGTACAGGTCGGCCTCGAAGAGGTCGGACCGGCTCCGGAGTTCCTCCAGGGTGCGCTCCGCGATGGTCCGCTGCCCCGCGGCGACGCAGTCGCGCACCACGGTCGCGGCGACCTCGTGGGCCTTCCGGAACGGCAGCCCCTTGCGCACGAGGTACTCGGCGACGTCGGTAGCCTCCAGGAAACCGCCGACGCAGGAGGCCTCCATCCGCTCCGTCCGGAACCGGGCCGTGGCCATCATCCCGCGGAACATGCGGACGCAGGCCATGGCGGTATCGAGCGAATCGAAGAGGGCTTCCTTGTCCTCCTGGAGGTCCTTGTCGTAGGCGTAGGGCAAGCCCTTCATGAGCGCGAGCAGCGTCGTGAGGTTGCCGATGGCGCGGCCGGATTTGCCCCGGATGAGCTCGGCGAAGTCGGGGTTCTTCTTCTGCGGCATGATGGACGAGCCCGTGCTCCAGGCTTCCGCCAGGTCGATGAAGCCGAATTCCTCCGTGGCCCAGATCACCACGTCCTCGCAGAAGCGCGAGAGGTGGGTCATGAGGATGGCGCAGGCGGAGGCGATCTCCAGGGCGAAATCGCGGTCGGCGACCGAGTCCATGGAGTTGAGGGTCGGCCGCTTGAAACCGAGGGCCGCGGCCGTCGCCGCGCGGTCGAGCGGCAGACCCGTTCCCGCGAGCGCCCCGGCGCCGAGCGGACACTCGTCCAGCCGGGCGAGGGCGTCCGCGAGCCTGCCGCCGTCCCGCTCCAGGCCAGCGCACCAGGCGACGAGGTGATGACCGAGGGTCACGGGCTGGGCCCGCTGGAGGTGGGTGTACCCCGGCATGACGGAGTCCGCGTGCTTCTCCGCGACGGTCAGCAGCGTTTCGATGAGGGCATGGAGTTCGATTCGAAGGCTGGGAACCACGCGCTTGAGGTAGAGCCTGATGTCCACGGCGACTTGGTCGTTGCGGCTCCTCCCCGCGTGGACCATGCGGCCCAGGTCTCCGAGCCGCTCGGTGAGGACCCCCTCCACGAAGGAGTGGACGTCCTCGGCCTCCGGATCGATCGGAAGCGTACCGGCCTCCAGTTCGCCGGCGATTTTGGCGAGCTCCGCGTCGATCTTGACCGCGGCGTCGGCGGGGATGATGCCCCGCTGGGCGAGCATGGTCACGTGGGCGCGGCTGCCGCGGACGTCGTCGAGCGCCATACGGGAATCCACGGCGATGGATGCCTGGAAGGCGAAGGCTTCCGCCTCGGGTTTCTCCTCGAGCCTGCCGGCCCACAACACTTGCGCCATGTATTCCCCCTGCTTGCGGCCATCATACGCGACCGGAGGGTCGACTTCAAGGACGCCTCCGTTTTCCTCGCCGCAACCCCTTGCCTTTCCCGTGCCGATTCAGTAGTGTCTAATTAATTTAGAATCTAAATTATTTATCAATGGAAATAATTTGGAACGAACACGGACCGTTCCGGAGATTTTAGAGGAGGAAGAGTTGGAGAGCGGCGGAAACGCGGATGTGCGGAACCTCATCGAACGGCTCAGGGACGTGGACCTCATCATGCACCGTAGGCTTTGGAAGGAACTAAAGCTCACGGAGAAACCGGGCCACGCCATGCTGCTCGGCAAGCTCAGACGGAGAGAGAAGACGAATCCCGAAGGATTCCGCGTATCGGATCTCGCCACGGCCTTCGAAATCACCGCGTCCGGGGTCACCCAGATGATAACCGGCCTGGAGGAACGCGGGTTCGTCGCCCGCGTCATGGACAGCGAGGATCGGCGCGCCGTGCGCGTCACCCTCACCGACGCGGGCCGTCGGGAGGCGGATCATATGCTCTCCGCCATCGACGCGCTGTTCGCCGACCTCGTCGACTATCTGGGGGAAGAGAAGAGCGC
>JAEXTK010000117.1 GCA_023406985.1 Spirochaetota bacterium
GGGTCGAAGGGCTTGCGGTCGCGGCCTGAGGGTTTGCGATCCCGGTCGAAAGGTTTGCGATTCGGGTCGAAGGGCTTGCGGTCCCGGTCGAACGGCTTTCGCTCGCGGCCTGAGGGTTTGCGATTCGGATCGAAGGGCTTGCGGTCGCGGCCCTCGCGGTCGGCGCCGTCCCCTTCGCGGCCGCCCTCTTCGCGGGCCTCGCGGAAGAGCCGTTCTCCGCGGTCCGAACGCGGCTTCCGCTTCTCGCGGACTTCCTTCTCCATGACCTTGAGGGATTCTTCGAACCCCTTGAGGAAGTCCTGGAGGTCGTCCGCGAACAGGACGACCGACTGGCGATCGAAGCCGCCGGTTTCCTTGTTCTTGCTTTCGACGATGTTGAGATAGAGGTCGCCGAGGCGATTCTCCTTCACGTTGAAGAAGTACGTCCGGTTTTCAAGAGTGACTTTCGTGGAGTAGATTTCTCCGCGTATGCCCATGTATGCCATTCCTTTCGATAGTTCGAATCGTATATGGAGATTCTAAAGATTCCGTGCTTAAAACGCAATAGCCGCGTCAGCCTCGGCGATCATGCGGCGCTGCCATTCCAAGAGTTCGCGCTCCAGCCGCCGATCGGCGCCGGCCACGTCGGCCATGACGCGGAAAATAGGTTCGGTGCCCGACCCGCGCATCCAAAGGTAGGCGCGATCGCGGCCCTGCTCGTCCGAAAAGAGGATCTTGAGTCCGCCCCGTACGGCTTCGCCGAAGCGGGTTATGCCGCGGCGTTCGTCCAGGCCGTTGTAGGCGATGGCCTCCCAGTGCGCGAAGCCGTAGCGCTCCCGTAGCTCGTCTTTCTTGGCCTCCCAGTCGCGGAGGAAAATGGTTTGGTACGCGTCCTTGAGCGCCCCGTGGTCCGCCGCGGCGATCTTGAGGCCCGCGTCTCGCTCGTAGGCGCTCGTCGTGACGTAGGAGGGGAGGGTGGCGATGATGTCGGCGAGCGAAAAATCCTCGTGGTACGCCTCCGCCTGATCGGAGAGATCGCACCAGAGCTCGAACAGGCCGGGTTTCTCGCCGTCGCTCCGGATCGTGAGGAGCTTGAGGAGCGCGAATACCGTATCGATGGGATCGCGTACCGCGGACGGATGGGTGATGTTGCCGCCCGCGGCTCCTTCGCCGAGGATGCGCACGGTGTGTCCTTGCTCTCGTAGGCGCCGGGCGAGGCCGACCACGTTCGCCTCTCCCACCTCGGCGCGGAATATCGCGGCGTCGAAGCTGGAGGCGATGCGGTCCACGCGCATGGAGGTGGGATCGTTGACGGCGACGGCGACCTTGTCCAGGGCGTTGCCCTTCAGGTCGTAGCGGAGGGCGCCGGTCCACACGAGATGGGCGAGCTCGGCGACGCAGCAGAGGGCGAAGACCTCCTGGGCCTCCAGGCTCCGCGCGGAACGAGCCGCTTCGTCCCAGACGACCACGTTGCCGCGGTCGCCGTCGCAATCGGGGACGTAGCCCAGGACGTAGCGGGGGTCGGCCGCGTGGAGTTCTTCCAGCCGCAGGCGGCACGGCTCGAGCGACTCGCCTTCCGGCACGATGCGGTGGGCGATCCCGCGCGGCGCGGCGTTCATGAGGTCGACCCGTATGCCGACCGAGGCGAGCAAGTCCGCGTCCAGGGCGAGGGTACGCGCCGAACCGTTGAAGTCGATGACGACGCCGACCGGCCGCTCCGCGACTCCGGCCGCGATGCGGTCGAGAACCTCGTCCTGGGAAGCGGCGTCGGCGGAGCCCGTCACCACCTCGCGCGTGAACAGGAGGTAGGCCGAGTGGGCGGCCCGTTTCGCGAGGGTGCTTCCGGCGCAGACGCGGGCGAGGGCCTGGCCGTCGGCCCTCTTGACGAGGCCCGCGGCCTGCGCCACGCGGTCGCCGCGCTCCATGCGGCCCTGGAAGGCCGCGATGAGCCGCTTCGCGGCCTCCCCGTCCAGGACGCCCCCGTCGACGAGGCCGAATTTGATGCCGTTGTGGCCGATGGGGTTGTGGCTCGCCGATACGTAGGCGAAGCCGTGGGCGCGTTCTTCTTCGTCTTCGCCCGCGCCCGCGCTCCGCGCGTAGGCCATGATCTCCGGAGCCGCCGCGATGAAGAGGTGGCGGACGCGGCAGCCTTCCGCGAGGAAGGCGCGGGCCATGACGTCGGCTACCGCGCTGCCCGTCGGCCGGCTATCCATGCCGAGTATCACGAGGGGATCGCCGCGGCCCGTCTCCGCCTTGAGGTACTCCGCGAAAACCGCCGCTGCCGTCGCGGCCACCACGGCGCGCGCGTCGCCGATGTCCGCCGCCCCGCTTTCCTCGTCGCCGTCCGCGGCGAAGACGGTCCGCCATCCCGACGCGGAGAGGATGAGCCGGCCGAGAACCGCATCGAGTTCCCGGTCGGTCTTCTGCAAATCGATGCCATCGAGGGGAATCCGGTCGGGGTCGCCGATCGCGAAGCCGGTGGCCGGGTGACGAATGATAGCCATCCTTATAACTCCTGTCGGAATATGCGCTGCGCTATCGCGTTGCGGGAAGCCACTGTACCGCGAAACGGCGAGGCGTTGCTAGGCCCGCCGCCGACCGGAAGGCGGGTCCCGAGACCCCTTGTGGGAATCGGCATAGTTTAATATTGTGGTAATGTATGGACACTACTTCGCTTAAGCCGCTTCCCCTCCCGCCTGCGGGATCCACCGTCGTGGTCGCCATGTCGGGAGGCGTCGATTCCTCCCTCGTCGCCGTCCTCATGGCCGGCCTCGGCTGTAAAGTCGTCGGGGTCACGATGAGCATCTACTCGGATGCGGTATCCTTACCCGATCTGGAAGGGGAAGGCTGCTACGGCCCCGGCGAAGAAGTGAACGAAGACGCCTGTCGCCGCATCTGCGACTCCATCGGCGCGGAATACCGGGTCATCGACCTGTCCGAAGCCTACGCGCGCGAAGTCCTCGATTATTTCAAGGCGGAATACCGGTCGGGCCGCACGCCCAATCCGTGCCTCCGTTGCAACCCCCTCATCAAATTCGGCCTCCTTCCGAAGGCGCTCCGGGAACAGGGGCTCCGGTTCGATTATTTCGCCACGGGGCACTACGCGCGTCTCTACGCTCCGGACGGCGATAGCTCCCGCGGCGTATACCTTTCGCCCGCGGCCGATCCCGGCAAGGACCAGAGCTATTTCCTGCAGCGGGTGGACAAGGAGATCCTGTCCATCACGCGGTTCCCCCTCGGCGGCATGACCAAGGCCGAGGTCCGCGCCCTGGCGCGGGAAAAGGGCTTGGAGACCGCGGACAAGAAGGATAGCCAGGATTTCATACCCACCAACGACTACGGCCCCATCTTCGCCGACAAGCCGAGCGAGCCGGGCGCGATCGTGGACGAGGACGGTCGGACGGTCGGCACCCATCAGGGCATCGTCCGCTATACGATCGGCCAGCGCCGCGGCATCGGCGTGAATCTGGGCGGGGAGCCGGTCTATGTGGTTTCCCTGGACGCGCCGCACAACCGGGTCGTGGTCGGGCCCGAGCGCTCGCTCTATTCCCGGTCCCTCGAGGCGGCGGACGCCGTCTGGGCGAACGGTTTCGGCTCGGAACCCTTCCGGGCCTACGTCAAGATCCGCCTGGCCTCTCCCCCCGCGCTCGCCCTCGTGACGCCGCTCGAGGGCGGCAAGGTCCGCGTCGATTTCGACGAACCGCAGCGGGCCGTGGCGCCGGGCCAATCGGCCGGCTTCTACGTAGCGGCGGATCTCAGCGACCAGGCGTGGCGCCGGCCCGCCGCCCCCCCCCCAGCGGCCGC